>CP146203.1:3208674-3529542 GCA_039995105.1 Jonesiaceae bacterium BS-20 | reverse complement strand
ATTTCGACCTACTCGGTAGGCCGGAGACTAACTCTACCGCATGAATTCCCAGTTATGCAAACCGGCTATTCGGGCGATACTCGCTAACTCCAACCCCGTAAAGCGGGCCGTAGAAAACAATACGGGAACAGCAAGCAAATACAAAACGAAAACCACGTGACCCCACGCACACACCCTAGAAACTGCTAAATACCAACGATCCCGAACAGCGACAGTGGGCTGCAGGTGCCAAAGTTCTGTGGTTCAGGGGCGGTTAACAGCAAAGAGTTCTTGATTTGTAGAGTGAAAGGTCCTCAATCGCCCCGGCAAGTGCCGCAATCAGATGCACAGCCAACTGGACCGCAACCCACCAACCCTTGGCCAAACCCCTCCATGGCGGAGCGGTCTCATCAAAGGCGACTTGGCCGGATCGTCTAGGTCGCAGCCGCTCGGAAACGGAAACCAGAAAAAAGCGGTTAGGTAGTACCGGCCATAGGACAGTCGCCAAACCCCAAAGACAATGGCTAAACAACAACGGCCGCCACCCATATGGGAGACGGCCGTTGCTTTCGAACTCTACGTTGAGCGGATATCTGGCGTTGATCAACCGATCAGAGTTGAACCAGAGCATCCGATTGGGAAGATACGTGTTTAGGAGTGCCCACCGTAGGCGAGGAACGCGACGCCGCCCAAAATGGCAAGTGCGCAGATTCCAAAGCACACGTATGCAAAGATCTTGCGCACCGGACTTGGCTGGGTTGCCCCGCTAGCCGGAACCAGCGACTTGACTCCCACCGCGAAGAGCGCGGGAAGTCCGGCACCTAGGAGTATGCCAGCGACTATCACGCTCGTAAGCGCCGAAAAATCAATCAGTGGACTCATAGTGATGCTCCGTTCGAGAGTGCTGGTTCTTGTGTGGCATCGTCTTCATCAGATCCAGTTGCCCCAGACAGCCCATCGATCTCATCAGCTAACTGAAAAGCGTCGGCCTCTACCATTCCGGACTCAACCAGAACGGTCTCGGCAGCCGCGTCTGCTGGAACGATGGCTACAGGCTCGTCCTCCCAGGCATCGTTAACGTTGTTGTGGTCAACCGGAGTGCGCTTGGAAGCGATAAACATCCACAGCGAAACTGCGATCAACAGGGCAAAGACAATCGCCGAACCTAGGTAACCGCCCACCCACGCCTGAATGCCATAGCAAACCGCACCAACAAGACCGGCGGCCGGAAGCGTAATAGCCCAAGCCATCATCATCTTCTTAGCAACACCCCAACGCACTGTCGCGCCGGGCATACCAACACCAGATCCCATGACGGAACCGGTAGCCACGTGTGTGGTGGAAAGTGAGTAACCAAAGTAGCTGGACATGAGGATGACGGCGGCTGAGGAAGTCTCAGCTGCCATACCTTGACGTGAGTCAATCTCAACGAGGCCCTTACCGAGGGTGCGGATAACCCGCCAACCGCCAAGGTACGTACCGAGCGCCATGAAGAACGCACAGGACACAATGACCCACAGCGGAACGCCCGAGTCAGGCGCAACCGCTCCTCCCGCGATCAACGCGAGGAGGATAATTCCCATGGACTTCTGAGCATCGTTGGTGCCGTGCGCCAGGGAGACCAGGGACGCGGAGCCAATCTGGCCCCACTTGAACGCTTTGTTTTGCATATCTTCCGGCACGCCCTTGGTTAGGCGTGCAACGGACCAGGTGGCCAGCGCGGAAACACCGATCGCAAGGGTGGGGGCAATAAGTGCGGGCAAGAGAACCTTGCCAACCACACCCGCCCACAGCACACCGCCGGTTCCAACCGCAGCTAAGACCGCACCCACCATGCCACCAATCAGGGCATGTGAGGAAGAGGAGGGAATCCCAAACAACCACGTGAGCAGGTTCCAAACAATTCCGCCCACCAGACCGGCGAGGACAACCTCAAGGGTGATGATGTTGGCATCAACAATTCCCTTAGCAATGGTTGCCGCAACCGTCAGGGACAGAAATGCGCCCACAAGGTTCAGCACGGCAGACAGCGCTACCGCGGTTTTGGGTTTAAGAGCTTTCGTCGCAATGGAAGTCGCCATTGCGTTGCCGGTGTCATGGAAGCCGTTGGTGAAATCGAACGCCAAGGCTGTTGCCACTACCAGAATGAGCAGGATCATCTCGTTCACATATGTATGGTTACCCAAAAAAGCAAGCATTTGGCGATATTTAACAATATTTGTTCATCTGTTCATCTTCCGTTCACCTTGCAGCGGCGTGTTCACCCTCGACTCGCCGGCCCCGGTCACAGTGTCCCAGTTCACTGCCCATTTTCCACGGTATTAACAGTGACTTATTGCCTATTGCTTTCAAAAAATGCAGGGAGAGAATTCAAGTAGAAACCCCCAACCGTTAAGGAGACGTACATGTCCATTGATTCCCAGCTCAGCCTGGCTGACCTTGCCGTCCAAGATCCCCGTCGTACCAAAGTCTTTGCCACCTTTGGTCTGGACTACTGCTGCAATGGCAACAACACACTGGCTGCGGCCGTGGCCAACGCCAATTTGGACCTCGAAGTGGTGAGGGCAGCGCTAATTTTCCCTACACCGGCTCCGGAGGTCACGGACGCCGCACGCAACCAGTCCGCACTCGCCCACGACATTGTGGACACTCACCACGCATTCATGTGGGAGGAAATGCCACGTTTAGCCAAGCTCGTTGCACTGGTAGACCGGGTCCATAGCGACTCCCACCCCGAACTCGCCGAGGTTCATGAGGTGTATACCGCAGCTATAGCTGCACTCAAGCCGCACATGACCACAGAGGAGCGGGTCATTTTCCCGGCCATTAGCCGAATGGAAAAGACTCAAGCCCCCGCGTTGTCCGGATCATTTGCCGCGCCCATCGCCCAACTGCGCGACGAGCACACTGTCGTTGGGGAGCTCTTTGGCAGGTTGCGTGCGCTCACTAACGGGTACGCAATACCTGACGATGCCTGCACCTCCTACCAGCTCATGCTCGAGGGGCTCGAGCACATGGAGTTGGATCTGCACGAACACATTCACAAAGAGAACAACATCTTGTTCCCCCGTGTGCTTGAGCTCGAGAAGCATTTCACTCGGGGTTGATCCACCGGACACGGCGCGCACCTACTCTCGGTGGGCGTCCTACAGTGAATTACTAGTGAGACAATCCTTAGGTGCCCTCAGTTGATAAGTTTCTAGACGTTTTGCTCGCCGGTGGGCGCCGCGCGGACCAGCTCATGCATGTGCATCGGATGCCCGCACGTCAGGGCATCCAGGGTCAATGGCCTAGCTGGGTCGATCCGTCGTTGGTTGCGGGTTTGAAAGCTCGCGGGGTCGAGCGGCCCTGGCTGCACCAGGTCGAAGCGGCCGAGTCCGCTTGGCGTGGCAAGCACACGGCAATTGCGACCTCAACCGGTTCCGGTAAGTCGCTTGCCTACTGGGTGCCGGCGTTGACCTCTGTGCGTGGCGACCGCGCCGCCGAGCACTTCTCTTTAAGTCGGATCGAATCAGTGATGTCCCGCGGCACCGTCTTGTATCTGTCTCCGACCAAAGCGTTGGCAGCCGACCAATTGGCGACGGTCAGTGCGATCCTGAAGGCGTCCAAGATCACCGATATTGCCGTTGATACGTGTGACGGAGATACCCCGTTTGAGGCGCGCAAGTGGATTCAGGCAAACAGTGACGTCATATTGACCAACCCCGATTTTCTGCACTACTCCATGCTGCCCGGTCACGCTAGGTGGACGAGGTTTTTCAAGCGTCTGCGGTACGTCATCATTGATGAGGGGCACGCCTACCGCGGGGTGTTTGGCGCGCATATTTCATTGGTGCTGCGCCGCTTGCAACGCATTGCCGCGTACTATGCGCCTAAGGATGCGGCCGGCCCCACCTTTATCGTTGCTTCCGCTACGACCGCGGAGCCTGCCGTCAGTGCGGCCCGTCTTATCGGGGTCCCAGCGGACGCAGTCACCGAGATTATTACGGATACTTCCCCGCGCGGGCGCAAGACGTTTGCGCTGTGGCAGCCGCCCCAGATGGTCACCTTTGATGGCGGTGACCCCTATCAAGCCCCGGGAAATTCCGTGAGCGCCGGTAACCCTGGCGACTTTGATGGATTCACCCCGGTCAATGGGTTGGCCGAGCCTGATCCGTTTGCCACGGGTTTTGCTGCCAGCCCGTTTGCGCCTAACGGCTTGCTTATCGATGCCCCACTTCCGGACCAGCCCCGGCGCGCGGCAACAGCCGAGGCTGCCGATTTATTGGCCGACTTAACGGCCCACGGCGCGCAGTCCTTGGCCTTTACACGGTCTCGGCGGGCGGCCGAGTCCGTTGCCAGTCATACCCAAGACCTGCTGCGCTCAGTGTCTCCCCAGTTATCGCAGTCCGTTGCCGCCTACCGTGGTGGTTACCTGCCCGAGGAACGCCGTGCCCTGGAAGATGCCATCCGCACGGGCGTGATCAGGGCCCTGTCCACCACGAACGCACTTGAACTAGGCGTCGATATTTCCGGGTTGGATGCGGTGGTCATCGTTGGCTGGCCGGGTACCCGGGTATCCATGTGGCAGCAAGCGGGGCGGGCGGGCCGGGCCGGCGCGGACGGAATTGTAGTTTTTGTGGCCCGGGAAGATCCCCTGGACACCTACCTTGTCCAACACCCCGAGGCAATCTTTGATACCCCGGTTGAGGCAACCGTTTTTGACCCCAACAATCCGTATGTGTTGACCGGGCACCTGTGCTCAGCCGCCGCCGAGTTGCCGCTGCGCCCCGATGAGCTCGATGCCTTTGGTGGGCCTGTTGCCCTCAAGCTCTTGGACCAGTTGACCGCCCGCGGCACACTACGCCGCCGCCCCTCCGGTTGGTTTTGGACCCACGAGCAAAATGCCGCCGATTTCACCTCGATCCGCGGTGAGGGTGGCACACCTGTTTCCGTGGTTGAACGTGAGACCGGACGCTTGCTCGGCACCGTCGATGCGGCCGCCGCTGATGGTCAGGTACATCAGGGGGCCGTTTATGTTCATCAGGGCGAAACCTACGTGGTGGCGTTGTATGACCCCGCCCAGAACCTTGCGTTAGTGGACCGTGAGGCCCTGAACTATTCCACGTGGTCGAGGGACGTCACCTCAATTGCGATTAAGAACCAGCACACCGCTGCCGATTGGCAAGTAAACCTCGGGACGGGTTATCCGGCGGCTTCCCGGCCTCACGTGGAGTGGGGATTTGGCGAGGTTGAGGTCCACGGCCAGGTTGTCGCGTTTAGTCGCCGCCGTATTCCAACCGGAGAGGTGCTCAGCAATGACGCCCTCGACTTACGGGTTCGCACGTTAAATACAACGGCCGCTTGGTGGAGTGTTTCGGCCGAGCTCTTAGAGGTGGCCGGGTTGAATACCGAGGAGACTCCCGGCGCACTGCATGCTGCCGAGCATGCCTCGATTGGGCTGCTCCCGCTGCTAGCCACATGTGATCGTTGGGATTTAGGTGGAGTCTCAACCGCCATGCATATTGATACCGAGCGAGCCACGGTCTTTGTATACGATGCGTTGCCTGGCGGAGCCGGGTTTGCTGAGCGCGGGTATGCCATGGCCCGTACATGGTTATCTGCCACGTTGGCTGCCATTGAAGACTGCGGTTGCGCTGATGGCTGCCCGGCCTGCGTGCAATCACCGAAGTGCGGTAACGGGAATAATCCGCTGAGCAAGCACGGTGCGATCCGGCTCCTGAGGGTTATGCTTGACGGGGCCCCATCCCCCGCTTAGTGACTCAACTTTCCAGAGGTTCCGCCCATTGAGGCCTACATTTAGTGGGCCGGACTACTGGAAAGTTGGGGTGTTAAAATTCCCGGCCCTGTTTGGCCATGAGCATGACCGCCCGTTCGGTGACACCAAGCCACTTACTGATTCGATACTGACTCATCTTGGCTTCATCGCGCAGTTTAGCCACCTCGATGTTTCGGTTACGCCTTGCGACAATCACTGCGACCTCAGCCTCAACCAGCTTCTGCTGCAACAAAGCCAACCGCTCAGGAATCTCCGGAGTCACCCTCTTCTTGGGAGTCCCGGCAGAACCAGCGGTGTCAGCTGCAGCAACATCTCCACCCGGCTGATCCGACTCAGCTGATTGCCCCATTGCGTTCACCCTTGATCTGATACTTGTTGCTCCGCCAGGCAGTGGCTCACCCAAGCGCAACCCGATTACGCTATTTAGGCTAGACCTTACCGCAGGAGCGCCGCGACCAGCAGCATGATCCCAAGAGATCCAAAGGTGGTGATAAAAATGGTGTCTCTAGCCAGCACCTCGCCGCTGCGGAACCGCTGGGCATAGTTGTAGATATTCTGAGCCGTTGGCAATGCCGCTAGTGCCACCACCGCAAAGATATCCGCGTGGGACATGCGGGGGATCAAGAGCGTAATCAGGTAGGCAACGAGGGGCATCCACACAAGTTTGATAACCGAGCTAAGGATTACTTCCTTACGCTCGGATCCAGCCTCCAGAACCTTTTGGCCGGGCAAAGAAATCCCGTAGTTCAGCAACATCATGGGCACTGCGGCCGCACCAATGATGAGCACCGGTTCCATAATCACCCGAGGGGTTGGAATACCTAAGAGGCCCACGACCATGCCCAAAAACGAGGCGATGATAATGGGATTCTTCAACGGGGCCATTGCCAAGAGGCGCCATGAAAAGCGGCCGGAAGCATGGGCATCGAGAATTGTGAGCGAAACCGGTGCAAAAATGAGCAACTGCACCAAGAGAACCGGAGCAACGTAGGCCGCATCCCCCAGGACGTAGGTAGCCACGGGCAGGCCCATGTTATTTGCGTTAACGTACCCTGCGGACAGCGCCCCAATCACCACGGTGTTAACCGGTCTGTGCCAGCGCCAACGCGCGATGGCCGCGTAAATGGCCATCGCGCTTGCTGCGGCTAGAACTGAAATAATTACCAGGGGTGAGAAAAGTTGGCTGGCCGTAGCCTGCGCCATGATCCCAAATAGTAGGCAGGGCGACAGCACAAAATAGATGAGCCGAGCCAGCGCCGCATGGCTCTCTTTGCCCAGCATGCCGGCCCGGCCAACCCCGTAGCCCACGCCAATAATGATGGCGATAATGGCAAACCCGGTGAGGACCTCGGTCATGGATGCCTAAACTTCATGCCTCTCGATGCTCAGGTTCAGTTACTTAGTTGCTCGGCGGCTGCAAGCAGCACGCAGGTGGCAACTCCGTCCATTGCTTGACCGACCTCATCCAAGGTTGGGAATGATGGTGCCAAACGGATATTGGTGTCGTTGGGATCGATTCCGTATGGGAAGGCCGCGCCCGCTGCGGTCAGAGCGATTCCCGCTTCCTTGGCTAACTGCACAACGCGCTTTGCAGTACCTGGCCGCACGTTGAGGCTGACAAAGTAACCTCCGGTTGGCACGGTCCAAGTAGCGACCTCCGCGCCGCCAAGGCGATCGGACAGGATCTGCAAGACGGCGTCAAACTTTGGTGCCAAAATGTCGCGGTGCTTGGCCATGTGGCTGCGCACGCCGTCTGTGTTTTGGAAGAATCGCAGGTGACGCAGCTGGTTGACCTTGTCCGGGCCGATTGAGCGCTTGGACAGGTGGTTCTGGTACCAGGTTTGGTTTTCCTGTGACGCTGCAAAGAATGCCACCCCGGCTCCGGCAAAGGTGATCTTAGAGGTCGAAGCCACCACGAAGGGACGGTTCGGGTTACCCGCTGCTTGCGCCAGTGACAAGATGTCGTGCGCTGTTGGGGCAACATCATCCAGGGTGTGCACCGCGTAAGCGTTATCCCAGATGATACGGAAGTCTGGGGCCGCAGTTTGCATTGCGACGAGTTCTTGGGTGATCTCGGCTGTGTAGATACCACCGGTTGGGTTGCCATAGGTAGGAACGCACCAGATGCCCTTAATCGAAGGGTCGTTTGCGACGAGTTCCTTGACCACGTCCATGTCTGGGCCATCGGCGTGCAAAGGCACCGGAATCATCTCGATCCCCATGTGCTCACAAATTGCAAAGTGACGGTCATACCCGGGAACAGGGGCAAGGAATTTGACCTTGGCATCCTTTGACCACGGTTGGGTGGAGTCACTTGTTCCGTACAACATTGAGAAAGCGATGAGGTCATGCATGATCTCGAGGCTTGAGTTGCCCGCTGCGATCAGGTTCTTGACGTCAAGATTGAGCAGTTCAGCAAAGATCTCTCGCAGGCCAACCAGTCCGGTTAAGCCACCGTAGTTGCGGGTGTCGAGCCCGGTTGGGTCGGTGAAATCTGCACCGGGTAGATCAAGCAAGGCGTTGGAAAGGTCCAGCTGCTCGGGCGCCGGTTTACCACGAGTGAGGTCAAACTTGAGGTTCTTGGCCTGCAGTTCTTGGTACTGAACTTCCAACTGGAACAGCTTGGTAGCTAGGTCTGTGCTGGACAAAGACTCAAATGCGGACTGTACGGACATGTAAACGACCTCTCACCGGTCACCTGACCGGGTTCACTCGCGGTGGTTATGGACCCAACTATTAAATGGCCCAAGAGAATCTTAACGGCCCCAGCCCCAACCGGGGCAGCCGTCCAGCAACTGTTGAGACCAGCGTCACTAATGGGCGCCGCAGAGTGCGGAGACCTTCTCTTGTAATAGAGCGGGCACCAAAGCGTAGTTGCGACGACTGAAGTAGTCACGTTGTCCTATGCTTTGGTGCCCGATCAAATACAACTATCCGTGAGTTAGCGCTACGGACAGTTTCTTACTGCGAAGTGAAGGTGTGCACCAGCTACTGAATCGCGTGAGCCGTAATAAAACCGCGCAGTGCATCCGCGTCGTTGCCCATATCCGTGACGTGCTGCGGAAGTTCGAGCAGACCCGCCAGGTGCTGCGGTGGGCCTAATTCCAGTCCGGTTGCTTCCTGGACAATCTCAGGGAACTTTTCCGGTTTCGCAGTCTCGAGGACCAGCATTGGCACCTGCGGGTCAAGATACTCGCGGGCCACCTTCACGCCATCTGCGGTGTGGGGGTCAATGACTTTTCCGGTTGCTTCATGGACGCTGCGGATTGTGGCGACCCGGTCGGCGTGTGTACTTGAGCCGCTGACAAGGCCAAACTCGGATTCAAACCTTGGCTGCTCTGCGGAAAGGTCCAGTTCACCGGTCTCATCAAGCGTGCGCCAGGCAGCCGCTAGACGCTCACCATCACGGCCAAGGAGATCGAAAATAAATCGCTCCAAGTTTGACGCCTTAGAGATATCCATTGACGGGCTGGAAGTCAGGTACGTGCGCTCGGCAGAGCGTGGGCGGTAAATACCGGTCCTGAAGAATTCATCAAGCACGTTGTTCTCATTGGCAGCCAATACCAGGCGGTGGATTGGCAGCCCCATCACGCGGGCGAAGTGGCCGGACAAAATATTGCCAAAGTTACCCGACGGAACCGTGAAGGAAACCTGATACTCAGCGCGAGCCGCTTGATCAACGGAGTCTGAGGCTCGCAGCCAAGCCCAGAAGTAGTACACAAGTTGGGCACTAATGCGGCCCAGGTTGATCGAGTTCACGGTTCCTAAGTGGTACTCGGCTTTGAACTCAAGATCGTTCGAGATGTCTTTCAGGAGGTTCTGGCAGTCATCAAAGACTCCCTCAACCGCAATATTGTGGATGTTGGCATCCGTCAACGAGTACATCTGGGCGCGTTGGAAGTCGCTCATGCGCCCCTGTGGTGACAGCATAAATACCGCAATGCCGTCTTTACCGCGGAAGGCGTACTCCGCTGCTGATCCGGTATCTCCCGAGGTCGCACCCACAATATTGAGCTTAGATCCGGCACGGCTCAACGCGTATTCCATGGACTGGCCAAGGAACTGCATGGCCATGTCTTTGAACGCTAGGGTTGGCCCCTCGCTCAAACCCACGAGTGAAATTTCCTCGGTGAGGGCCGTCAGCGGGACGATTTCCTTGGCCACAAAGTTGTTGGAGTTGTAGGCAGCGTGGCACATACGAGCGAGATCATCGCGGGGGATGTCAGTTGCAAATAGGCTCAGTACTTCAACCGCGAGGTCTGCGTATTCGAGCTCGCGCCAACTCTCAATCTGCTGCGCACTCAGCGTAGGCATTGTGTGTGGAACAGCCAAGCCGCCATCGGTGGCTAGTCCCTCAAGCAGTGCTTCACTGTACGTCATTGGCGCCATGGCGCCACGAGTCGAAATGTATTTCACCGGTGCTCCTTCAGATTTATTCCTCTTCATCCTATGCGAGGTGGGTAATCTGATCGACGCCAGCCCATAAATTCTTAACTGCTGGATGGTTGACCGGTTACGGTGCGGGGCCGGCAAGCGCGCATGACCGTACCGGAAGCCGAAGAACCGTTCCTTGAACACACACCAAGATGTTATCCGCACCGGATTGTGCGCAAGAGGTCTCGACCGGAAAAGTGGTGTTGTAGCGTGCTACTTCAACGGCCACTGGGCACGGGGGTTGGTCTAGATTATGGAGGGCATCGGCTGCCGCGAGCGCAGAGAGGTCTGCAATGGTTGCCGTAGTTTCCCTGGCCTGATTCATCCGGGCCACGGTCACGATGGTGCTAAGGATTAGGGCTACGGATGCGATGATTGCCAACACCATAATGGTTGCTGAACCGCGTTCGGGTTGGCTGCATTGATCTCCCTCGCCGCCAGTGGACCACAGATCTTGCGTCCGTACATTTGGGCGGAGATTCATACCCAGCCTGTTAATTTTCACCATTGCGAACCATCCAACTCCCGCACTGCGATTGCGCTGCCACGCAGTTCGTAGCTGCCGAGGTTGAAGGGACCTATCGTGGCCTGTTTGGTGACGGTGACGGTCGCCAGCCGCTCACCAAACTCAATATTGATAGTCGCCCCCACGCCGGCCATGGAGCTGACCAGTTGATAAACCACTTGAGGGTTGGGCTCGACCGCGGCCAGCCTGGCTCCGGACCGGGCCGCTGCTTGCAGCGAGACAGTCTTGAGAGCCACCGAGGAGACGGCCAGTACAAAGGCCAGTACCAATACCAGGGCAGGTAGGGCCACGGCGAACTCTGCGGTTACCGCGCCGCGTTCTCGTTTGGGTGAGTCCACCGTGGCCTGCCTTACCGGGTACCTAGTGCGGTTTGTACAATTGAGGTGAGAAGTTCCCGTACCGGACCGCTCTTGAGAATGACAATGAGTAACCCAGCGAATCCTGCCGCTGCAATCATCGCAATTGCATATTCTGCGGTGGCCATGCCACTTTCACGGTGGGCCACAACCCATTGCTTACGCCGGGTAATGAGTCCCTGCAGCCTGCCCACCTTGGGCGGGTCCGGTTGGGGTTTCAGACTCAGTTCTTTCGATGCCATGTTGTGTGTTCCTTCCCTGGTGAATTTGATGGTGGAGCTTGTGCGCAGCTACCGGGTGTCATTGTTTATGCCGGTTGCCGTCACCCGTGCTTGCTAGGTTGCCGGGATGATTTGCTGAGCTAGGTTGCTAAGTCCTCAATCAAAACGCCCACCAACCGCTCCCACTGTCTCCGGGATTTTCCTAAGTTCCCCAAATCGCACACGGTTCTCAACGCCATTCTGGTTATCCCCAAGTTCTGCCGGGGTGTGGATAACCAGCTGGCTATCCTCCAAAGAGCAGGGCCCCACCCAGGGAAAACAGAATTGGGACTACCCCAATCAAGATGAACGACGGCAGGAAGCACAGGCCTAGGGGCAGCACCAAGTGCACGGCAAGTTTTTGGGCGGCGACCTCTGTCCGTTCCAAGTTTTGCCGCACCATGCGGGCCCTCGTTGCCGCCAAGACGGAGGTGGGTGGCGCCCCGTGCTCCCAAGCTGGCCGCAACGCACGTGCCAAAAACCCTAAAGACGGTGGGCTCAACTTCCAGGCCTGCTCCCACGGCGCACCCAACAACAGGGCGGTGCCCACCGCGGCTAGCTCATTTCCTCCGGTCCCGCCTATACACTGCCCTGTCGCCTGCAAGGCGCGCGGAATACCGGCCCCGGTTTGCAACCCGGCAACCAGCAACTCAACGATGACCGCGGCCTCGGGTGTCACCACTGTCGCCTGCGGTGCAGACTTCCGTGCGGTGAGGTTGCGTCTTCGCTCCCGATGCCGCAGTCGCGCAATCCCCCACGGAACGCTCATCCACAGCGACATCAGTAGAACCGCGAACCCCGTGGTCACCAATTGGTCTAGTTCCCTCACGGCGCGGTTCCCGCTGCTATTGCCTTACGCATGAGGTGCGCGGTCCACTGCCGCCCAACGATCAGCAAGACAACACCCGCGGCCAGGCACAACCACCCGGCGGGTTCTCCGAGCAGCCAGTTCAACGGTTGAGCCCCAAGCAGCGCTCCGAGTACAACCCCGATGACCGGCAGCATGATAAGCACCCGGCCGGTTGCGGCAGGCCCAGCGAGTGCCTGCTCACGTTGCGCAATACTGCGCTGCGAGTCCTCAACGGTTCCCGCAACCACAATGAGCAGTTGTGCCAGAGGAATGCCAAGTTCATGAGCAAGTTTGCAGGCCACCACAACGCCCTGCGCCTGCCGGAAGGTGTCTGAGGTTGGGTTTTCATCCAGTACCCGCACCAAGTCCGTGTCCTTGGGCAGACCATTCTCCACGGTTCGTACCCCCAACGATTCCCACGCCACCTCAACCGGCATGCCGGCCCGCAATAATCCCGCCATCTGATGCAACAGCGCTTCCCCTTGCGCATCATCCGGGGGCTTCGAGGGAGGAAAGAACGTTGGAAACAGCCGGGTCAACCACTGCCGTGCCCCCTGTTTGGAATAGCCTTTGGCATCAAGCGTTCCAGCCCGGTCTGCCACCTTCGAACGGTAGACAACCCCCGGTAACAGAACCATGCCCGCACCCAACAGCATCAATGCGATCATTGCAGTCCTAACCGGGCCAGCAGCTCTTGCCCCACAGCCCCCAATACTTGCGGGCTGCCTTCTCCATCCCAAACGAGCGCGGGTTCCGCCGTCAAGAACCCCACGGGGTCACGGCGCAGCATGGCGAACTCGCTAATGATCCGGTGACTCCGCCCGGCAACAAGTTGGCGGCGCACATGAACTAACACATCGATCGCGCTCGCAGCCTGAGCGGCAACAGCTAAGCGGTCCAGACCCGCGAGCGCCCCCAATGCCTCTAATCTGGCTGGAATGTCATAAGCACTGTTGGCGTGGATGGTGGCGCACCCGCCTTCATGCCCCGTATTCAGTGCCCCCAGCATGTCCCGCACTTCGACCCCTCGACATTCACCTAGCACTATGCGGTCAGGGCGCATTCGTAAGGCGTTCCGGACCAGGTCCGCTTGGTCTACTTCTCCGATCCCTTCCACATTGGACCGTTTGGTTTCAAGCGCAAGCACGTGTGGGTGGGCCGGCCGTAGTTCCCGTGACTCTTCAATCGTGATGATTCGTTCGCGTCTATCTACCAACCCCAACAGTGTTGCCAACAGCGTGGTCTTGCCGCTTCCGGTGGCACCGGAAATAAGGAAATTTACCCGCTGGGACACCAGCGCACGCAGAACAGGTTCCCAGGCATCGGGAAGGGTTTTGCCAACAACCAACTGGGCGAGCGTCAACGGTCGGGCGCGCAGTGTGCGAATAGAAATTACGGCGGCGGGCTCACACAGCGGCCGCAGCATCGCGTGTAGGCGCGACCCGTCCGGGAGGCGGGCATCAACCATGGGCTGCGAGTCGTCCAGGCGGGTGCCACCGGTTGCGGCCAGCCGCACGGCAAGCGCACGCAAGTCTTGATCTGAGCCAAGTCGCACCGTGCTTTGTTCCATACCCCGCCCGCGGTCGACCCAGATTTGGTCCGGGCCGTTGACCAAGACGTCGGTGACCTCTGGGTCTTCAATCAGCGGTTGCAGAGGGCCGGCTCCGCGCAGCGCGGTCTCAAAATCGTTGGTCAGTGCCGCGAGCGCTCGGTCGCCAAACACCAAATTCTCTTTTGCGATTGCGGTACTGATCTGTTGGGACGTGGGATGCGCTCCTAGCTGCGCCAGCCGTGCACGCACGGATTCCAGCCCGGAATCACTGACCGTCCCCGCCTTAGCCCCACCACCGCTTCTCACGCTCATCGCTGGTCCCCACTCAGATTTCGCGCTAATGCGAACAGGTCCCTGGCTGCGCGGCTTGGGGTCCCCAACGGTCCGCCACCCAACTCCGTGGCTCGGGCAATGCGCTGATCGGCGCGAATATCACCCCAAAGGTTCAGCTGCAGGGCCTTAGCCACCTCCCGCGGGGTCATGGCACAGTGCTGGTGCGAAGTGGAAACTACCCCGTGGCGGATTTTAGTCGCCGCCACGTGGTTACGTGCAGCGAGAGCCCCAGCAACGGACTGCAAGTTCCGGGCACTGACAATGACTGCGGTCGCCCGGGACTCAGCCATCGAAGCAACTTGGCAGGCCAACCGGGGTGGAGCATCGAGAACCGTGGTGATCCCAGCAGCAGCCAGTGAGCTGAGCAGCGCATGCATGGCACCCGGCTCAATTTCTTTGGCACTGGAACGCAGCGCACTTAAGACGCTCACCCCCTCCCACTGGACCAAAGCTGGTAGGACTGCGGGCATGTCAATGACCCCCTGGGCCAACTGAAAATCCGGCCACCGCAACCCAACGGATTGTTCAACCCCAAGAAGCACCTCGATTCCTCCACCCCCAAGGTGCCCGTCCACCAGGCATACCGGCTCCCCCGACTTTGCCATCGCCGCGGCTAGCACCGCCGCTGTGGTTGACGCCCCCACGCCTCCACTGGCACCAATAATCAGCGCCCAAGCCCCGGAATGTACCGCCACAGGTCTGCTCCTCAAGGTTGTGTGCAGCCGAAGTTGGTTGCAGCCAAAACTGCTTTACCCAAGGATCACCCAAGACCTTGTCTGCAATTTCAAAGTCCGGCCCTGCTCAGCAGAAGAACCCATTGTCCCCAGCCTGTGCATAACTTGACGCCTTGCACATGCGCAGTTTGGGACAGGGACAGGATCTAGCCCAGGGCCGCAATCCCACCGGATGCTCCCGGGTTGGGTAGGCTCATAGAGTGAACCTCTCCCACCAACCTGGCGCCGCGGACAACCATCGGATTGCCGCGTTCTTCGATCTCGACAAGACGATCATTGCGACGTCATCAGCGGCCGCGTTTTCCCGGCCGTTTTATGCCGGTGGGCTGATCAGCCGAGCGGGAGCCCTGCGCAGCGCCTACGCACACTTCATGTTCATGGTGGGTGGCGCCAACGCCGACCAAACCGAGCGCATGCGAGCACAACTTTCCTCCATGGTCACGGGCTGGCCGGTCGAGCAGGTCACCGCGATTGTCAGTGACACCCTGCATCAATTCATCGACCCGTATGTCTACGCCGAGGCCCTCGAGCTCATCGAGATGCACCGCGCAAAGGGCCACGACATCATCATTGTCTCCGCATCCGGAGCCGAGCTTGTCACCCCTATTGCAACCATGCTGGGCGCCGATGATTCGATTGCCACCAAGATGGAAATCAAGGACGGTAAGTACACCGGGCAGATCGATTTTTACGCATACGGCCCCAACAAAGCGTTAGCGATCATCGACATGGCACATGAGCGCGGCTACGAGTTGGCCCAGTGCTACGCATATTCGGATTCCATCACCGACGCTCCCATGCTTGGGGTTGTTGGCCATGCCTACACCGTAAATGCGGACCGCGCCCTCCGTAGGATGGCAACCAGTGAGGGCTGGGACAACCTTTTGTTTCGACGCCCGGTATCTCTGCACAAGACAATGTCTCCTTCCAAGGCCTTGGCCATCACGGGGGCAGGGCTACTCTTCCTTGGTGTGGGCATTGCTCTGGCGCAGATCATGCGCCGCAAACCCAAGAAGAAGTGACCGGGGTTACAAAACCGCTAGATTTTTTGTCCCGGGTAGACCATACTTAAGGCATAACAGAAACGGTAATTCGGTACCCACGTGCGATCGGTCTACGCATAGGACCTCTCGGTCGGGGCTACCCCGATACGATCACATAGTGCGCGCTTGATAACCGAATACTTTCTGGCCTAATGGCACCCAGCAATGGGTGCCATTAGTGTGTGCGCACAAGAATTCGCATTCGACCTCCGCAATCAAGTCAGCCGGCCAGTCCGCTTTGGTTTCCCAGAGCAACCCGAAGCGCAATTATTAGGCATCAACTCAGCGCCCGCTCCCGTTGCTTTCGTATTTGTTGTAGGCATCTCAGCAAAGCTTGCCATTTTCTATAAAACAATGACATTTTCCGGTACTGAAGTCCCATATTCGTCCCATGTGTGGCTGGGATACTGAGGATGTGCAAAGCATCGCTGAGACCATCAGATATCAATCCACCTCCGCCCAGGCCAAGGTGGCATTTTCGCAACGCAAAAGTGCTTACCTTATCTCGGCTATGCTCGCGGGGGCGTACATTGGCATCGCGGTAATTCTCATGCTGACGGCAGCGGGGCCATTCCACCAAGCCGGGGCTCCAGCAACGGCACTGGTGAGCGGCCTGACGTTTTCGATCGCGCTAAGCCTGGTCATGGTTGCGGGCGGAGAGCTCGTCACCTCCAACATGATGACCCTGACGCAAGGCATGACCACCCGCGCCATCTCAGTGGGCCAAGGCTCCCTAACCATGATCTTTTGTTTCATGGCCAATCTCTTGGGCGGCATAGTTTTTGGCACATTCGTGTTCTTCTCCGGGGTGATCAAGCCCGGATCCGGCGCATTTGAGTACCTGGGTTCCTACCTCAACGGCAAGGTGAGTTCAACGCCGGTTGAGCTCTTCTTCAAGGCGATTTTGTGTAACATCCTGGTCTGCCTTGCCATCTGGAGCGGGCTGCGCCTCAAGTCCGAGGGCGCCAAGTTGTTCATGATTTTCCTGTGTCTACTAGCCTTCATCACTTCTGGGTTTGAGCACGTGGTTGCCAATATGACTACCTTTACGCTCGGCATGTGGTTGCAAGTCCCGGGCATTGGCGTTGGGCAGTTCCTGCACAACCTCGCCATCGTTGGGATTGGAAACCTGATTGGCGGCATGCTTGTGGGTCTTGCCTACGTGCACATCTCCCGCCGCGAGGTACTGACCCTCGACACAGCTACTGCGGAAGACACCGCACAGGCCGGTCCGTCTGCGCACTCGACCCGCTGAGACTGGGAAATATCCCGCCAGTCAAGATTTCGTTCTCGTTTATAGTCAAAGCCACCGAGAAACGACAGCAATTCCAGCCCTGACGCCCCAAGGTGCGCCCCGTCACACTACAATCGCTTGTGGGACTTATGTCCCAGCAACAATGACGATGCAATCTCGGAGGCAAACGTGGCTCAGGCTGAGCAGTCCAACACCCCAAAGTCGGCACTCGATGAAACGAATGTGTTTCCACCAAGCGCGGCTTTTGCGGGGCAGGCAAATGCAACACAGGATCTGTACACCCAAGCAGAAAATGACCGCCTAGGATTTTGGGCAGATCAAGCCAACAAGTACGTGACGTGGAAGGTTCCGTTCACACAAACCCTGGATTGGAGTCAGGCTCCCGTTGCCAAGTGGTTTGCGGACGGGAAGTTGAACGCTGCATATAACGCGGTGGACCGTCACGTTGCCGCGGGCAACGGTGACCGTGTCGCGTTGCATTTTGAGGGCGAACCGGGTGATTCCAAGTCCATCACGTACGCCGAGCTGCAGCGCGAGATCTCACGGGCAGCCAATGTGCTGACCAGTTTGGGGGTGCAGACCGGCGACCGCGTGGTCATCTATCTGCCCATGATTATTGAGGCGGTTGTGGCCATGTTGGCGTGCGCCCGCATTGGCGCGCCACACTCGGTGGTGTTTGGTGGTTTTTCTTCCGACGCCCTGAAATCTAGAATTGCCGATGCCCAAGCTCGGGTGGTCATTACGGCTGACGGTGGGTACCGGCGTGGCAAGGCAACCTCACTTAAGCCCGCAGTAGATGAGGCCCTCGAGGCCGAGGGCTCCCCCGTTGAGCACGTGCTTGTGGTGCGGCGCACCGGGCAAGATACCGCTTGGCATGAGCACCGCGATATCTGGTGGCACGAGGCCATGGAGTCCGCCGATGTCCAGCACACCCCGGTTTGGGTTGACGCCGAGCATCCCCTGTTTATCTTGTACACCTCCGGAACCACGGGTAACCCAAAGGGTATTTTGCACACCACGGGTGGGTATCTCACCCAGGTGGCCTACACGCACTCGGCCGTATTTGACCTCAAACCCGAGTCCGACGTGTACTGGTGCACCGCAGACATTGGTTGGGTCACCGGTCACTCCTATGTCACGTACGGGCCTCTGGTGAACGGCGCCACGCAGGTGATTTATGAGGGCACCCCGGATTCCCCGCATCAAGGTCGCTGGTGGGAAATCATCCAGAAGTACCAGGTCTCTATCTTCTACACCGCCCCCACCGCCATCCGCACGTGTATGAAGTGGGGCGAGGAGATTCCAAACAAGTACGACCTGTCCTCGCTGCGAGTTCTTGGTTCCGTTGGGGAATCCATCAACCCGGAGGCCTGGCTGTGGTACCGCAGGGTCATTGGCAAGGACACCACACCGATTGTGGACACCTGGTGGCAGACGGAAACGGGCGCCATCATGATTACCCCATTGCCGGGTGTTGCCCACGCTAAGCCCGGTTCCGCTCAGCACCCCGTGCCGGGAATCAGCGCGAACGTGGTCAATGATGCCGGCGAACCGGTTCCTGACGGTCACGCGGGCTATTTGGTGCTAGACAAGCCGTGGCCGGCCATGTTGCGCGGAATTTGGGGCGACCACGAGCGGTTTGTAGACACCTATTGGTCCCGCTTTGATGGCTTGTATTTTGCCGGCGACGGAGCAAAGCGTGACGACGACGGTGACATTTGGCTGTTGGGCCGGGTTGATGACGTCATGAACATTTCCGGACACCGATTGTCCACCATGGAGATTGAGTCAGCCCTCGTTTCCCACGACGCTGTCGCTGAGGCCGCCGTGGTTGGGGCCGCGGATGAAACTACTGGCCAGGCAATTGTGGCCTTTGTGATTCTGCGTGCTGACAAGGCTGTCCAGGCCACCACGGTTGAGGGGGCAGAAGCTATTCAGGCTGAGTTGCGTGCCCACGTCACCAAGGAGATTGGCCCGATCGCCCGCCCACGCAGCATTCTGATTGTGCCCGAGCTACCAAAGACAAGGTCCGGCAAGATCATGCGCCGGCTCCTGCGCGATGTGGCCGAGAACCGAACGGTTGGGGACGCCACCACATTGGCGGATTCAACGGTAATGGACCTCATAGCCAGCGAACTCTCGATTAAGCCCGCCGCAAAGTAGACCAATTTCATAGTAGGAAACCACTCCGTCCCGCTGCCCTTTGGGTGGCGGGACGGTACAGTTTAAGGCGCCCATACGCGCCAAACCGGCGCAGTTAGGCACCAACTTACGGCTTTGACCACTACGGATCGAACCTTAAGGTTCCATGCGCAGGCGGCCTAAGTCTGGTCCGTATACAGCAGGTAGCAGGCCCCAACCGGGCAGCTGCCATTTCAAAAACGGCTAAGGAACGCTCATGTCCGGTGACAAGACCAAAGCAGAAGTAATCAACGCCCTTGCAAACGTCGCCCGCTCCGAGACGGACAAGGAACGGCAGCAGGAGTTGTGGCGGGACCTGTGGCGCGAAGTCTTGCCGCTTGAGCACTGGTTTTTCATCAAGGATGAGTCCGAGAATGTAACCCCCATCTTCTTGCGGGACAACGACAACATCATCTTGCCGGCGTTCACCGATGTGGAGCGCGCCAACGAGTTTGCCAAGAATTTTGGCGGCGAGGACCGCGTTTACTCGAGCGCTCCCGGTGGCATGCTCTCGGCGACCGATGAATTGGTTAAGTCCGGTGTGGCCCTCATTGTATTTAACCCTCAGGATGAGCCGTTTGCCGTTGCTCCCCAAACCCTGAAGCAGTTGGCCGATGGTTATGCGTCTTCCGGTGAGGGGCAGGTAGTTGGCGGAAAACTACCAATCCCTGAGTCCAACATCGACGCGCTGGCGTACTTCTCCCGGACCCACACCGATGACATCAAAGCTAAGGGCGCCCTTTGGGTTGAGACCCTACTGCTTGAGAAGTGGTACTTTGTGCCGCGGGGTGAGGGCGCAGAGGTGCAGCCGTTTGCGGTCATTGGCGAGTCTGGCCCAACAGTCCTCGCGTTCACCGAGGCGCAGCGCGCCGCCGAGTACGCCAAAGTACGCGGTATGGGCGAGCTCGACGCGGTCATTGGCATGTCCCCGCAGGAAGCCATTGACTCCTTCACCATGGATAGTGCTGTCGTCGCAGCGATCCAGTTTGACCCGCAGCACGGCTCATTCTTCTCCCCCATTAAGCAGCTTCCAGCCATGCTTAAAATCGCTCACGATGTCTCAGCCAAGCGGGCTGCAACCGGTGGTTCCCAAGATGGAACGGCCCTGACCGAGTAATTTTTACCTCTTTTCCTAAGCGGGCACCTGCACCATCACGCGCTGGTGTCCGTCTTTTGCTGTGTCCCCTGTGGCGGTCCCGTTTGTATCCACCTAGGGTTTGAAGTAACCAGCAAACTTCCATTTTCAGTCCGCGGTATGCCTGAGCCTGAGCCCAAACAGTTCTGCTGGGACCAGACTCTTTGCCGGTAAACCGCTTTGTTTTCATCACACTAGATTTACGTAAGGATGCTGATCCCCATGATTTCAAAAGCAAAGTTCCCCGTTCTGCTGTCCTCCGTTCTTGCATTGGGCCTGCTAGCCGGTTGCGGAGCCGCCGACAAGGAAGCGCCTGCAGGCCTTGACGTCAGCAATTCCGCACCCAGCCCAGCCGGCCCGGACAAGGACGACTCTGATGATGCAAAGGACAGCGAGACGCCTACACCTAGCGCCTCGGAGGCCGAGCCAACGCCAACCGGTATCGCGTCCGAGCCGAATGGCTCGGCCGGTAACACCGTAGGACTGCTAGCGGCCGCAGACTTGGCCCGCGCCCAGGTCCCCGGAGCGGTGATCGTCGCCGTCGATTTGGACTTCTCAGACCAAGACTGGGAATTCGAAATGTATGACGCGCAGGGCTTTGAGTACGACATTTCTATTTCTGCTGACGGCTCTAAGATCACCGAGCCGCTTGATAAAGATGACACCGATGCCGATGACCGCAAGGAACATGTAGCCGCGCTCAAGCGCGTCAAGGTAGATCTAGACCAAGCAGTAGCAATTATTACGGACAAGTACCCGAGCGCCCTGATCGATGATCTTGACCTCGACGAGGACGACTCTTCCGTGCACTGGGATGTTGAACTCGAAGACTCACGGGGCGACTACCAAGACTTCGAGATCAACGCGGTGACCGGCGCCATTCAGTAAAGTCCACTGTGCGGACGCGTATGACTACATTTCACCCGCTAGATTCCTAACCATCCACAATTTGGCTCAAAAACGTGATGGAATTGCATCATGCCTGCAACTATCCCGTTCACCACTGTTGGTCCTGTTTCTGCCAAGTTAGCTAAGGCAGTGCGTAAACTCGTTGCCGCGAGTAAACGTCATGATGGCATTGCGCCCATTTCGGAGCAACCGCTACGGCAACTCAGTGACCGTAGAGCCCAGGTGGCCCATTCTTTTGTCATTCATGACAATCGCTTGGTGGGATACGCACAAATTGACATTGCAGTACCTGGCCGGGCAACCGCTGAAGTAGCGGTTGCCCCCCAGGCCCGTGGAACCGGTATTGGTGCCGGGCTGCTGCGCGCGGCATTGAGCGTCGCCAAAGAGAACGACTCCAAACTTGCCGTTTGGGCATACGGCAATATGCCTGCTGCACGCCACCTGCTTGAGGGAGCGGGCCTTTCCCTGACCCGTGAGCTGCTGCGTTTGGAAGTTCCTCTCATCCCAGCACGACCAGCACTACCAATCTCGGCGCAAGAGCAAGAAGTTCTTGACAGGATCCGAACGTTCCAACCCGGTGTTGATGACCAGGCCTGGCTAAAGACCAATGCGCTGGCTTTCCAATGGCACCCGGAACAGGGTCGGTTGGATCAAGTCGATCTCGATGCGCGCATGTCCGAGGACTGGTTTGATCCAGAATTATTTTTTGTGGTCGATTCTGAGGTGGGTGCTGCTCCCGGTGAATCCATTAGCGCTTACAGTTGGCTCAAGGTCCTGCCGGACGCCAAAAAGGGTGAAATTTATGTGGTTGGTGTGTCACCTGATGCCCAGGGTCAGGGCCTAGGCCGTGCCCTCATGCGTCACTCCCTGCAGGTCCTTCAGGAGCGCGGTTTGGAGGCTGCAGACCTCTACGTCGAGGCCGACAATGGGCCAGCATTGGCCATGTACCTGACGCAGGGGTTCACGGTTGCCCAGCGTCATGGGCAGTACTCCCAAGTCTGAAAGTAACCGGGGCCAAAGTGCGGGAGTGATTTAAGAGTCCATTTGGCCCCTGCACAACGTGCGGATGGTTTGGCTACGATATTCACCGAGCCACAACATAAAGAGACGCGGCACACACTTGCGTAGATTTAATGGCACCATTAGACCATGACTGATTCTGCTACCGCTCCTGCTTCAAACGAGCCGTCTCCGGCCCAGCTTACCTCGGGCCAAGAGCTCATAGTCGAGCCTGAATTGGCCGCTCACATTGCCGAGCATATTGCTGATTTAGATACCGACGTGTTCGGCGACCTTGCAGATGACCAACGTTTACCCGACGATCGGTTTGCAGACCGCGAGCTCAGTTGGTTGGCCTTCAACGAGCGCGTGTTGGAGTTGGCCGAGGACACCTCAATCCCACTTTTGGAGCGGGTACGATTCGCCGCCATCTTTGCATCCAACTTGGATGAATACTTCATGGTCCGGGTGGCCGGTCTCAAACGCCGGATTGCTATGGGGTTAGCTATCACCTCGGTCTCGGGGCTGAGCCCGCGCCAGACGCTCGAGGCGATTACCGCCCACGCAACCACGCTCATGGACCGGCATGCGGCACTATTTGCAGATTCGTTGCAGCCGGAGCTCTCTGACGAGGGCATTACTTTGGTGCGGTGGGAAGAGCTTTCAACCCAAGAACAAGAGCGTCTGCATAAGTTTTTCCGGAAACAAATCTTCCCGGTTTTGACCCCGCTGGCGGTTGACCCAGCGCACCCCTTCCCTTACATTTCTGGGCTTTCGCTCAACCTAGCTGTCATCTTGACCAATCCCAGCACCGCCAAGGAACACTTTGCGCGCGTCAAGATTCCGCCGCTCCTGCCCCGTTACATTGCGGTCGATGCCAAGGGCCGACCCAGCGCACCGGATACGCAGTCCGTTGAGAAGGGTCCAACCTCGTTTGTGCCGCTTGAGGACATTATTTCCAAGCACTTGGATTACCTCTTCCCCGGCATGGAAATCACCGAGTACCACACGTTCCGGGTGACTAGGAATGAAGACGTTGAGGTTGAGGAAGACGACGCAGAGAACCTCTTGAACGCCATGGAAAAGGAGTTGCTGCGGCGCCGCTTTGGGCCGCCCATCCGCCTTGAACTAGCCAAAGGCGCTAGCTCGCGGATCAAGCGCCTGCTCATCCGAGAGTTGGGCATCTCTTCCGACGAGGTTTACACCCTGCCGGCCCCTCTGGACCTCACCGGTCTGAATTTGATTGCCGACCTCGACCGCGCGGACCTGCACTACCCGCCGTATGTGCCCACCACGAGCAGGTATTTGGCCGAGGTTGAAACCGCCATGCCAAGCGATATTTTTGCGGCAATTCGGGCCCAGGACGTGCTGTTGCACCACCCGTATGATTCCTTTTCCACGTCCGTTCAGGCGTTCTTGGAGCAGGCTGCCGCCGACCCAGCGGTTTTGGCGATCAAGCAGACGCTGTACCGCACGTCCGGGGACTCCCCAATCGTCGATGCGTTAATCGATGCCGCCCAAGCGGGCAAACAGGTGCTTGCGTTAGTCGAGATCAAGGCCCGTTTTGATGAACAGAACAATATCTCTTGGGCGCGTAAGTTAGAGCAGGCCGGTGTCCACGTGGTGTACGGCATTGTGGGGCTCAAGACGCACTGCAAGCTCTCCCTCGTAGTACGCCAAGAAGCCGACGGGCTCCGCCGCTACTGCCATGTGGGAACCGGAAACTACAATCCCAAAACCGCAAGACTGTACACCGACCTTGGACTGTTGACCTGCGACCCCACCGTGGGTCAAGACTTGACTCGATTGTTCAACCAACTGTCCGGGTACGCTCCGCAGTCGCGGTTCCAACGTCTCATGGTCGCCCCACGGTCGATCCGTCCGGGGCTTATCGCCCGGATTGACCGGGAAGCAGAAGCCGCCCGTCAGGGGCTCCCTGCTTGGGTCAAGATTAAGGTCAATTCGATTGTCGATGAACAGATCATCGATGCCCTGTACCGTGCCTCGCAAGCAGGAGTGCAAGTTGACCTAGTGGTCCGTGGGATCTGTTCGGTTAAGGCCGGAGTCCCGGGACTCTCAGAGAATATTCGGGTCCGGTCCATCTTGGGCCGCTACCTCGAGCACTCCCGGGTCTTTGCCTTTGCTAACTCCCTCGGTCAGGGCACCGTGGTGGAGACTGATGACGGGCACAGCATTGCCGGAGACCATATTTTGGTGGGCTCGGCTCCCGTGGTGGGACTGCCAGATGTCTTCATAGGTTCCGCCGACCTCATGCACCGTAATCTCCTGCGCCGGGTGGAAGCCCTCGTTTCGATCAAGGATGAAGTCCAGATAGCAGGGCTGGTCACCCTGCTTGAGCGGTCCATGTCTGACTCGGTTGCCTCTTGGCATTTGGAGTCTGACGGCACGTGGACCCGGCATCACCTCAATGAAAATGGGACACCCCTGATTGATTTGCAGGCCGAGCTCATTAGCCGCCAGCACAACCGACTCGTGTTGGGAACCAATTGAAATTACGCAAGATTCCTAAGAATAAGGTCTCGGGTGGACGGGTCCGCGGGCAGACAGGCGTTGGCCCGCAGTCCCAAAGCCGGGTGTCAGTTATTGAATGTGCCGGGGCAATCGTTTGGCGCGTCAAGCATGAAGTTCTTGAGGTCCTACTCATTCACCGCCCCCGCTACGATGACTGGTCTTGGCCCAAGGGCAAGGTAGACCCAGGTGAGACGTTACCCGCAGCTGCGGTACGCGAGGTGCAGGAGGAAACCGGCAAGGCCATCCACCTTGGCATTCCTCTGCCGGGCCTGCAGTACGTAACCCCCGAGGGTGAGCTCAAGCGCGTGCACTATTGGGCTGCCCGTGTCGCTTCCGCTAAGGACCCCGCCTTATCTGCTCGCATGCCGGTGCGTTCCGTGGACCCTACGGAGGTCGATGAATTCAAATGGCTTCCCGTGGCCCAAGCGGTCAAGAAATTGAGCCGCGCCGCTGATAGAACCCCGCTGGGAGCTCTAGAAAAGGCCCACCGCAGGGGTGAACTCGACTCCCGAGCCATCATTGTGGTCCGCCACGGTAAGGCCCTAGCAAGGGCACAGTGGCAAGGGGCCACCGATCAGCGCCCGCTGACTCCCCTCGGGGTGGCTCAGGCCCAGGCTCTGATCCCGATCCTGGCGAGTTACGGTATTTCACACGTGGTCACGAGCCAGTGGAGCCGGTGTGCTCAAACGGTTGCGCCCTACGAGCAGCACACCAAAATCAAGAGCGTGCACCTTGAGGAACTGACTGAGGCCAGCCACGAGCGCAACCCCGAGCTGGTCAGCCTTGCGGTCAATAGCCTCATCGTGGGCACCACTGCCACGGTCCTGTGCACCCACCGTCCGGTCTTGAAGACCCTGTTTGCGGGGCTAACGCAGTGGACAAGTGCTGAACTGACTAAGGCCCTGCCAAATAAAGATCCGTACTTGGCCCCCGGGGATGCCTTTGTGGCCCACGTAGTCCAAACTGCCGGTTCAACAAACCCTGCGCCACAGATCATCGGCGTCGAGTTAGTGCGCCCCATTCTCTTCTGACCCGGCGCTGCATGCTAGTACGCAGCATCGCGGTAGGGGCCGTGTATTGTCGTGTTCCGCCCTGCCCTGGGCTACTTTGCCATCTTGGACTGGCAAACGTAGGCATTGTTACGGCACAAAAAAAGCGGGTAGCTACCATTTGGTAACTACCCGCCTACGGTACAAGGTTCAAGAAGTTACTACTTAGCCAAAGATCGCATGGAACACGTAGAAGAATACGGCAGCCACGGCGGCTGCGGCCGGGATGGTGAGAACCCAAGCAACACCAATTGACTTGGCAACACCCCAGCGTACGGCTGACAGGCGCTTGGTAGCGCCAACACCCATGATCGCGGTGGTGATGGTGTGCGTGGTGGAAACAGGTGCGTGCAGCACAAACGCGTTGAAGTACAGCACGAGTGCGGAGACCGCCTCGGCAACAAATCCGCGCGCCGGGTCCAGCTCAATGATCTTGCGTCCAAGGGTACGCATGATGCGCCAACCACCCGCATAGGTACCGGCAGAAATGGCGGCGGCCGCTGCGAGTTTAACCCACAGTGGGATCCCCTTAGCCGGGTCAGCAAAGCCGACGGTCAACAGCGCCAGGTAGATAACCCCCATGGTCTTTTGCGCGTCTTGCAGACCGTGTCCAAGAGCCATTGCTCCGGCAGACGCGGTCTGGGCAATACGGAACCGACGGTTTGCCTTGGATGGTGAGGCCTTCTGAAAGATCCAAAGGACCGCCACCATGACAATGAATGCCAACCCGAATCCAACGATCGGGGAGATAAACATTGGCAGAACGACCTTGTTGAACACGGAGTCCCAGTGCACACCAAGTGAAGCAGCCAGGCCTGCGCCCACAAGTCCACCAATGAGTGCGTGGGTTGAGGATGACGGCAAACCAAACCACCAGGTGATCAGGTTCCAAACAATCGCACCAACCAGGGCGGCGATGATAACGATCAGCGCCATATGGTTAAACGACAGCATGTCAGCCGCATTCAAACTCGGCGGCGGCTCAAGGTTAACAATCTCCTTGGCAATGGTCTCGGCTACCTCGGTGCCCAACAGGGCACCGATGAAGTTCATGACCGCAGCCATGATCAACGCGGCCCGTGGCGTTAGTGCCCGGGTCGAGACCGATGTCGCAATAGCATTTGCGGCATCGTGAAATCCGTTTGTGTAGTCAAAGCCGAGCGCGAGCGCGACGACAAGAACTACGAGCGCAATTTCCACTTAAGTCAGGACTCCTTGAGCGCGATGGTCTCAACCATGTTGGCCACGGTCTCAAATGCATCGGCTGCATCCTCGAGCGTCTCAACAACTTCCTTGAGCTTCATCAGGTGGATGGGATCGGTGATCTCATCAAACATCTGCGCAAGGAGTTTACGGTGAGCCTTGTCAGCCTGGTTTTCAAGGCGGTTGATCTCAATGACGTACTCAGAGAGGTCGCCCATCGAACGCAAGTGTGGCATTGCCTCATGCGTAAGTTCAGCACAACGCTGCAGGACAGAGATCTGCTCTGAAACTTTGGCGGGGATTTCTTCCAGCTTGTACAGGACGATGAGGTCGGCGGCCTCTTCCATATAGTCCATGCAGTCGTCAAGCGCGGACGCCAAGCCAGCAATGTCATCCCGGTCAAGCGGGGTCACAAAGGTCTGGTTCAGGCGGCGCATGATCGCGTGGGTGGCGTTGTCCGCGTTGTGCTCGGCGTCAGCAATAAGTTTGCCAATCGCCTTGCGCTCGGGACGTTGAGCTCCGAGGAGTTCGCCGAGAAGATTTGCTCCGGTCACCAAGTGGCCGGCTAGTTCTGCGAGTAGATCAAAGAACGACGAATCGCGCGGGGTAAAGCGCAGGCGCACAGCATGCTCCGTTACGGTTGGCTCATGGTTGCTTCACAACCCTGGTACGAACATTTACAGCCTAGGGCAGGAATCGGGTAGATACCCAACCCACGGGCGTGTTATTTACACAACTCTGCCTTTGTTTGGGCGAATCTCCAGTGAACTTATCAAAAAGAGTCAGGGTTTGGTAAGGCCTAACGGCCTAATTCGACTCACTTGGCTATTTTCCCACTCTTACCCACATCCAGCTGCACCGCGGCGGGGTCCCAGTTTTTGGGCATAAAAAAGAACGCCGGACCGGGAGCGCCTCTCGGCACGAGGCCGCTCGAAGCGGCTAAATTTGGAGCCCGGGGCTACCACAGCCCGACGTTCAGTCTCTATCTTAGCGAGTGTATGGGGGACTTGCCCAAAGAATTTGCTTAACGCTTATCACAGGTAAATCGCATCACATCGCGGCATACTTTCGCTGCTTCGACCGCAGGAAACGCAGGTGCTAGTCGAGCTTATCTTGCCGCCACAGTTGCGCAGCTGAGGTCAGCTCGGCTGCAACTGCACTGTGGTCTAGGGCGACCCGCACCAATTTACGTGCGGTCAAGGCATCCGACTCTTCTAAACGCTGTGCCTCGTAGGCTGCCCCGGTTGAGAGCACCCTACAAAAGGCCGCGGCCCGTTCCAATGCAACCGCGAAATCTCCCGTGAAAAGGCCTGACAGTACTGTGTCCAACAGCGCTAGGAGGTCGGCGGGCACGGGCGGCTCGGTGACGCCAACAACGGCGTGCTGGACTTCAGCGGCGGCCAGCCCCGCACGGTAATGGTCCGTGACCATGTCCGGGGCCTTGCGCACTTGCTCGCGTAGCGAGTACATCCGCCACAGCACTCCGGGCAGGGTGGTCGCCGGAGAATCGGCCCACATCCCCGCCACCACGTCTATGCCCTCGCGGTCCACCAGCGTAATGAGCCGCTCGACCACATCGGGGGCAGCTTCTGCCCGCCCGCGGTCAACAATCACACCCGCGGTCATGTGGGCGATTTCCCCACTCAGTTGTGGGTCAAGTCCTCCGGGGATCCCGGCGGCAGCAACGGGATCTAACGACGCCGGGCGCCGCGGCTGGTTCCCAGAGGGCAACCAGCGCGCGGACGAGCCCGCAAGCGGTTGTGGGCTCACGCGGTTGGTCCCTCAGAACCGTCCGCGCCCTCGTCAGAGTCAGCCCGCTCCGCGAATGTCAACGAAACCGAGTTCATGCAGTACCGGTTGCCGGTTGGCGTTTGTGGGGCATCGGCAAATATGTGGCCAAGGTGTGAGCCACAGGTTGCGCACAAAACCTCGGTGCGGGCCATGCCTAGGCTGTTGTCTTCAACGTGCTTAACCGCGTCCGTGGCACCGGGCTCAAAGAAGCTGGGCCATCCGCAATGGGCATCGAACTTGGTCTCGGAACGGAAGAGCTCAGCGCCGCAACCGCGGCATGCGTAGATCCCCGTGCGGTCCTCATGTAGGAGCTCACCCGTGCCGGGACGCTCGGTTCCAGCCTGGCGTAGCACCTGGTACTCCTGGGGGCTGAGCTCCGCCCGCCATTGCTGATCGGTCTTGAGCACTGGGTAAGTCATGATTTTCTCCATCCGGTTCCGGCGCGCCTGCGTCTACCTTGGTCAACGCGCGCCTCCTTAAGCCTATTCCTTTTTCACACCGGTCACCGCTGGTAAAACGGTGCTCTCGGAGAACGCGGTCTTCCAGGGCCAAGTGCTTCAATCACGCGCCCGTCCCGGGAATCTGGGGGCAGTCACGGGTCCCTGCCCAACCGCCGCAGCAAGCGTTCAGATAAATATGTTCCAATAAGCCCATGGATCAACCAGAACTTTCCGCGTGGCAAACAGTTTGGCAACAGATTGCCGAGCCCACCGCGCCGCTGTCGCTGACCGCTACCGCTATTGTTGCCGCGGTGGTTCTGGCGCTTGTGCTGTGGCGGCCAACCTGGCGGGTGCTGCGCAATGTGGTCACGATCGTGCATGAGGGTAGTCACGCGTTCCTGGCACTGTTGGCCGGGCGGCAGCTGGGGGCGATCACGCTGCACTCGGATACTTCGGGGCTCACGGTCACGCGTGGCCGGCCACGGGGGCTGGGCATGATCTTGACCGCGGCAGCCGGATATACGGGGCCAGCGGTGACGGGCCTGTTGGGCGCGTGGGCGCTTTCACGCGGATGGTCGGCCGGACTGCTGTGGGGTTTTGTCCTGATCTTGGCGCTCATGTTACTCAAGATCCGGAACTGGTACGGGCTGTGGTCCCTCCTGGCTACCGGCGTGGTCATAGGCGCGGTCACGTTCTTTGCCCCGGCTGCGATCCAGGTGTACCTGGCCTACGCACTCGTATTGTTCCTGCTGTTTGCCGCTCCGCGCCCGGTTCTCGAACTTGCATCCCAGCGGCGCCGCACCCCAGCCCGCGCCCGCACAAGCGACGCGGATATGCTGGGCCAAATCACGTGGCTACCCGCGCCCGTGTGGCTCGCCATATTCCTGATTCTGACCCTCGGTTGCCTTACGCTGGGTGCATGGCTGATTCTGCCGTAAATCCGCACAACACCGCCCGCGCGAAGCTGCGCCGGGCCATGCTGCGCGCCGAGCGCTTAGCCACCCAACACCTTCGCACCAAGGAGACCCAGGCCATGCCTGACGCTGCCATCCAAATTGTGGCCCACCGCGGCAACAAGTCCGTAACCCCGGAGAACACGCTGCCCGCCTTCACTGCGGCCATTGCCGCGCGCGCGGATTGGATTGAGATGGACGTGGTCCTGTCCAAGGACGGGGTTGCCATGGTCATCCATGATGAAACCCTTAACGGCACCACCTCAGGCCATGGGAAGGTGGGGGACTTTTCTGCTGCGCAGATCAAACTTCTCGATGCCGGTGGTCACTTCTCCCCCGCCTTCGCCGGAACGACCGTGCCCACGTTTGCCGAGTTTGCGGCGTTGCTTGCGGGCAGCCGCCGGGTGCAGTTGCTCCTTGAGTTCAAGGGTGACTGGAGCGCCACCGAGGTTGCCGGAGTAGTCGCGATTGCTGAGGCTCACGGACTACGCAACCGCACCGTCCTGCAGTCGTTCAACCCCGTAACCGTGCTCTCCCTATTTGAGGCTGCCCCCAAATGGCGCCGAGGCATCCTGACCTACGGTGACTACGACGGCTTGTTTGAGCTGTGCGCCAAGGTTGGCTCGGTCATGCTCAACCCAGACATCCTCGAGGTAGCCAAGGACCCCACGCTCATTGCCAAGATTCACGGCGCAGGTATGCAGGCCATGGTGTGGACCGCCAACGACCTTGACCACTGGGAGCTGCTGATTGAGTTGGGAGCCGACGGACTTATTACCGATCGCCCCCATTTCTTGGCCGGATGGTTGACCGCCAAGGGGCTGCGCTAGCCCGGGGTTGGCTTGGCCTAGCCTAGCTCGGTCTGGCCTAGGCTGGTCTGGCCTAGGCTGGTCTGGTCGACAATGTTTTCGGCTCATGTCAACCACCCAATTCTCATCTCTTGTTGGCCTTTGCCGCCCGTTATTCTTCCTATTCAAGCCCGTCGCAGCATCCAAGAACCACATCTGAGGCGTGAATCACGCAACTAACATTGGCTTTCAATTTAGAAAATTGAGGTTCTTTGCGTATCCTTAAGTCTTGGCGGTTCATTGTGACCGCCGTGGGCCTGTAGCTCAGTTGGTAGAGCTCCGGACTTTTAATCCGTAGGTCGCGGGTTCGAGCCCCGCCGGGCCCACAGTAAGAAAAGCGGTCCTGACGTGCATAAACGTCAGGACCGCTTTTTATTATTTGCAGGTTGCTACACCGAAAATGTAGCAAAAGTGTAGCAGCCAAAGAAACTTTCCCCACCAAACCCACTTGCCTTACGGGCATAGTTATGTGTATAATTTAAGCATGAAGGAGGTGAGAAATTGGAAACACTTACCGGATTGCTTCTAGCAATAGCCGCTCTCATTGCAGCAATTGCACAACTAGTCACAGCGATTGGAAAGAATCGCAAGACTAAGAAAAAGAAGTAGGAAAGGGGTTGGAGCCAGAGACAGTGGCTCCAACCCCACTCCGGTAAGTTTCCCAAACGAATATGACCATAGTCAAGAGCACAGCAGGACTCTTCGCGCTTCTAGCCGGGATCCTAGTAGTAGGTGACAACAACATTGCTGCGGCACTAGCGATCATTGCCGCAGCATTGATCGGCATCGACGCAACCAAGGCCAAGAAGGGAAAGTAACCATGTCGACGGCTTACCTATCACTTCAAGAGATCGCGGACCGGCTCGGGGTCTCACGCAATAGCGTGGCCAAGTACAATCTCCCCAAGCCAGATGCGTACATCGGAACTACTCGCGGGTGGCTCCCCGAAACGATCGATACCTGGGATGCTGCACGCCCACGCAAAAAGCGAGTACCTAGACCTGACTCTCAGGAATAGGCTGCGAGCGCAGTAATGGCCCCACCCTCGGTTGAGGGCGGGGCCATTGTCATGCTTGGTTATTGGTCTGCTTTGCGCTTGCCGGTGCCGGGTTTGACGAGGTAACCACCGGCCAGAGCAAAGAGAATGGTGACTGCTCCTTGGACTTCATATGGGACATCAACACCTGTGAAGTGGCGAATACACCAGAACAGTACGGTGCTGACGGCTGTAGCCCCTGCTGAAGCGGCTGTTACTGGGCCGACAGTGCGTTTTTGATCAGACATGTTTCCTCCTTACTTGATGCGTAGGCGTTGGCCTACAGTGATCAGGTTGGCGTTCTTGATGCCGTTCAGTTTCACCAAGGCCGCAGTGGTGGTTTTGTGGCGCTGCGCGATTACGGATAGGGCATCACCACGTTTTACGGTGTAGTACTGCTTGGCCGGCGCTGGTTTGGGCTTAGTCGCTGCAGGCGGTTTTGCTCCTGCAGGGAGTTTGATCTTCTGGCCCACGCTAATTTTGTTGGGGTCTTTGATGCCGTTCAGCTTTACCAAGGCCGCGGTTGTGGTGCCATGGCGTTGGGCAATCACCGAGAGTGCATCGCCACGTTTTACGGTGTACGTGCCACCAGAAGTAGCAGGCGGTGCGGGCGGCTTCGGTGCTGGTTTAGCCGGCGGTTTCACATCAGCATCGATCTTTGCCCACGTGAGCGGCCCACAAGACCCATCAGGTGAAAGCCCTACGGCAGTTTGGTATGCCTTGAGCCCGATCAAGGTTGCTGGGCCGAAGCTCTCATCGATCAGGCCTGTGTACAGGCTGCAGACCTTAAGGAAAGTCTGCAGCGTGGCTACATCCTTGCCCTTCGACCCATACGTGAGTACGCGCTTGCCAGCAGGTTTAGGGGGGATCGGTGCTATGACCACGGCACCCAAGGCGGCCTTATTGATAGCAGGGATCCGCGGGTAAGCCGCATTACCAGGGCAAGCAGTCGCCTTCGTATCACGGTGACCACCATTCAACCTGGAATCACGATTGATCCCGTTGGCTTTCTCATACTGCAGGAGCTTGGCAATAGAAGCTTCTTGGGCCGGAGTGGGTTTGAGGGTCATGTAATTCCCAGCCAGGGCGTGGCCGCTACCTTTAGTATTGTGGCCCTGTGTGTGAGCGCCAATGCGGTGGAAGGAGTGGCCTTGGAATACCCTTCCTGAAGGGAAAATGACGGTGGTGTAGGGCATGCCGCCGCCGAATCGGTCTTGCCCTATCTGTTCGATACGGCGCATCTCTGCGCACTCGGCCTGAAACTCGGCATCTCCCTTGAGGTGTGTGGTCACCGAGTGATGCAGCCAATCTTCAAGATCGCCTACGGCCCTGGTGCCAAAGCCATCACGGTACTTCGCACCCCAAACAGAGCGGGGAATAATTTGCAGATCAGTGCTCATGGTCATCCTCCTGGTCGCAATTGCAGTCGAGGGTGTCAGGGTCGAAACCCTCGGGAAGGTCATCGTCAAGAATGACCGGGAACTCTTCCGATGCAGCCATCGGAGCCTCCTTAGTTTTGGGCATGAAAAAAGCACCCGGGCGGGTGCTTTTGATTAGCGTCTGCGTTTGAGTTTGATAGGCCACGCGGGTGGTGGTGGCGGAAGCTGGCGGTAGATGTGATCCCGTAGGACCTGGGCGTAATCAACCGCGACCGGCAGTTGATCCTCAAGCTCAACTACTTGCTCTTGCAAGGTTTCAACGAGATTCATTGCCGCGTTGGCGATGACTTCAGCCGCTTCCGCTTTTACTTTTGCGGCATCAGCCAAGGTCTTCTCAGTATCAGCATTAACGCCTTCAGCTTCAGCATGGGTTTTGAGGGTTTCTGCTTCATTTTTGGGGCCTTCACGCCAGTGGGTTAGGACTACTCCGATCAAACCCCCTGTGCCGAGCGTGCCGATCACGGCCACAATGATGGGGATAATTAATTCCACGAAAGCCGCCTTTACGGTCTGGGGGTGGTATAAGTGCTGGTGGGAGACCTGCCGGTACTCAAGATTATGTGCTCGGTTCCAGCGGATTCGTAGCCATCAAAACCGCTGGAAAAGATGGTGTGATGGGAGTGGCGGTCACTAACACCGCCGATTTTGAGGTGTACGGGGGTTCGCCCGCTCCCACGGTCACGAGGGATGGGAATTGGGTGCAATTCAGCGCGACGTACAGCCCAAAGAAGGCAGGAATTTTCCCTATCGCGGAGAATCAATTACAGATCGGCGTGATCCCGGCCGGGTACCGGCCGCAGAGGAAAACCGAGATTGTCTGCCAAGGGTCCGGCACCGAAAGGTGGCTCTTAGTGATTTATGAAAACGGCAATTTTTACGGCTCCCGATACTCGGGCACGCAAGGGGCCGGCGCATGGCTACCCGTGCAGGCCGTATGGCTGGCACAATAAACTTGCTGGTCAGAGCGTTGCCGTGAGTCAAGATTATGTAAAACTAAATGGTGACAAATGGGCACAAATTTACAGTTCTGCGGATCGAGAGAGTGACACCGAAACCCCAATAGGGGTCACTGGAACGATCGCGTGGGAGCGCGATGGTCGCCATGTTTTTGTGCAGTGGGATCTGACCGGTTCGATCACTGGTGACACGCTGGTGGCAGTCTGGCCCGTGAAACTTCGCCCGAAACAGATTATTGCTGGCATCGAATATCAGTACGGTGGCGGCGACAAGAACCCCACATACCTATCCACGAATGCTCTACGCATCCCATCGCAAACCGGCGTAACCCGCAGAGTAGGGCATGCCAGCTACATGATCTAAATCGCGGGATAACTCGTGTTTGCGGCTATCCACGTGTTGGCAATCGGATCACGTATCACCTGCTTAATTAGGCGCTCTGGGTCAGGGCCAACTTCAAGCCCCGCTACACGTCCACCTCCACCGAATGTTCCTACGCGGTGGTGAATGGCTGGGGCTGGGAATCCATCCGGGATATGGGCAACGATCGTGTATTCATTCTGTACGCGGGGCCCGTCAGTCCCACCGCGCACCCACACGGTTAGCCCATCGGTAGCGAATTGGAGCCTGCCAGCCGTGCCACCGGAATTATTGTACGCCGGCTCTAGTGGCGCATTGACCCAAGCAAGACCACCAGCAATAGCCACGACTTTGCCCCAAATGTCACCATTTAGTTTTACATAATCTTGATTCTCAGAAGTTACGAAAATTCTGGTTCCCAGTGTGGGGATTCCCAATGCTTCGAGCCTAGCGATATAAGCATCACCGGCAGCGAGAGTCGGCACCCGTCTCGAAGTGATTTCGTGATCACCGATGCCGGCTTTCCCCCAGATATATATAGTTGTACCGACAAGCTGATACGAGACGCGGTCCCCTACCTCAAGGATGCCGGCAAGGTTCTCCATCCGATTTTGGAGCACCACCTCCGACAGATCAGGCAAGATCTTCAGTGGATCCACAGCCATAACTGTGGCCCATCCAGGGCGTGATGGGATTTTTTGGTCTACAGCCCGGATCCGTTGCGAAAGGCTATGTAGTATCCCCGTGAGGCCTTTGAAATCACTGGCCAATTCGAGCCACCTCCCTCACAGTAGTTTGAATATCGGCATCAAAAACAAGTGATTCAGTCATTGACTGCACCGTGTGAAGCCCCTGGATGCTAGTACCACTGCGCTCGAGCGTGATCGCTTCATTCAGCTCAAGTGGCAAGGGTGCGTGCTGCAACTCAACATTTGCGTTATTACTCATTCGCTCGAGCAGCCTCGTCCGAGCTCGAGCGTCCAACTCGGGCTTAGTGGCCAAATCAGAATTCTCTTCACGCTCGGCGATCACTCCCCTATTGGGAATAGAGAAAGGTGAATCCGGATCAAGATTTTCTGCAACTCCCACCAGCGGTGGCCGCTCCGATTCCTCAGTCTGAAACACCAAGAACCTGTTGGGCACCTTGTATAACGGGTTTTCTTTCTTCAGATCATCCAGGTAGATGCAATTCTCACCATTCACGAAGTGGTACCGTGCAGGCCGATCAGCCGGCCTGACGTACGGTTTGGCCTCCAAGTATCCATCCAAGCCTGCCTGCATCCCCCAATAACTAATGGAATCAAGAAGATCATTCAGGATGTGCAGCGAGGTCGTACCAGGAGCAAAAGCGCGGCCGGTCCGCAACCGCAAATCAGACTCCGTAATCCGGAGATTCTCATGACCCAGCGAATGAAGATAGTCAGTCACAAACCCGGTCACCAATGTGCCCTCGGGTACTTCGACCCAATCAGCAACTTCATCCTGTGAAAGCAATGAGAGCTTTCCCTGCAGCTCTACATCCCAGATCATTTGCCCGTCTACCCAACGGTCCATCGGAGCCGAAGGGATATAGACCCCTCGACTCCACTTCAAATCCCCTACATGGCGCCAGACCTTCACCCTGGCGTGAAGCCAATCGATACCATCTACATCCACGACTTCAAGACTCCCACCCTGCTTCACCGTCGTAGAGGCAGAATGCTGCAAGTTTCCTCCCGTGACACCATCAATCTCACCAATCACCCGATCATCAAGATCAAGCAAGTCATACGTAAACCTTGGCTCCAAGGTAGAAGCCAAGATCTGCTGAGGAATCCTTGTACTATTCACGATAATCACTCTCATCCACCGTAAAACTAATCTGGCAAATACCGCGAGCGCGTTGCCATTGATGGCTGAAGCCGTCGAAGGTACCGAAGATTCTGCGGCCTTTAGGGTCGCGGTAGCAGATATCGGTGGCCTCTTCTACTGCTTGCTCCCATTCAAATAGTGATGGTGCTTCTGGGGTGAGCACTGCTGAGACTTTGATGTCACGCTCTGCACCTTCGCCTAGAAAGGCTGTGGCACGTTTGCGGCCGGCGTATTTGCGTTTCGTTTTTGGGCGTGAGATGCCACCACCAAGTGATGGTGATCCGTAAACTCGGACGAAGTTGGCGAATGCGGGCCCGTAGTTGACGTATATCCAGCCTGGCTCGCTAACCGTAACTTCGACGACTTCACTCTCCGCTGTCGAAGGCAGGCTTGACCAGGCGATTGCTTTATACCGATTCACACCTGCGATTTGAGGGGTTGGGTCGATTACAGTACCGTTCGTTGCGATTTCTGTAGCAACCTCAATCCAGGGGCCATCGTTGATTGCTCGGAGGATTTGGTTATACGCGGCTTCTGGTTGCTGATCTACTGCCTCGGGGTTCTCAACGCCGATTTCTACGGCCCCCGAATCGCTTAGGTACTCCAGGCTGATCGATGGAACTTGCGGGGCTGGGTAGTCAACTGTGAAGCCTTGCTCCACTGGAAGTGACCAGATTCCTGCACCCGAGCGCGCTACTACCCGAATTGTCCACGCAGTCGCATCTGGCATCACGAATGCAAAGGCCGCGAGTGTGGTGGGTCCGGTCCCTTGGCGGGTTTGGACGGTGGAGCCGTTTTCGTTGATGAGCTCGACATACCACTGGGCTTGTGGCAGGTTTTCTGCTTGGTAGTACTCCCATTCCACGGTGAGGGTTGGAGCGTGGTAAATGGTAGCTGGTGCTGTGATGGTAACGGCCGGGGTGGCGGAGAATCTGGCGGTTGCGGTTGCGGACCATGGAGATGGGGTTGTGTGGACGCCCCATGTGCGTACTTCGATTTCTGCGGTTTGGCCGTTGGCCCATATGGCGGGGGCCCACGTGTAGGTAGTGTTTTCGCCTGTTTGTATTGGCTCTGTTGCCCAGGTACTGGTGCCTTGTTGGCGTGTACGGACTTGGTACTGGCGTTGCTCCGAAGAGTCAACTGGGTTGGGTTCCCAGGTGGTGGTGATTTGTGTTGTGGTGATGTCCCCGACGGCGGTGAGTTCGATCGTCGGCGGGTTTGGTGGTGCGGCCAGTTGGACTGTGTTTGATGTGACAGAGGTTGAGTACAGTACGGGGCTTGGTGCTTTTGCTCGGATTTGGTACGTGTGCGTGACCAGATTCGAGGGGTTTGTGTGGGTATATTCGTTTGTTCCTGCTGCCAAGGTTTGCAGTAATACCGGTGTGCTGGTGCCTGCTTGGTGCCAGACTTCATGCGTGACCGGGTATGAGGCCCCTGGGGTGAACGTGGTTCTGATTGAATCGCCAACTTTTACTGCCTTTAAGCTCGTTGGTGCCCCGGGGGTGGTGTTAATGATTGCGGCAGTAGTGGCATTGGACGTACCTGCGGAGTTTTTCGCCTGGAACCGGTATCGGTATTGCCGGTCGGCGCGGACGGAAGTGTCCGTGAAAGATGTAGCGGTCCCTGCTAAGGGGTTCAGGTTTGTCCACTTGTCCGTGACGTTATCCCAGCGGATGGGAATAACTTGGTCCCAAGGCGCTGCCGTACTTGCGGTTCTGGTCCACTTCGAAGTGATAGAAGTGTCCGAGACTCTGTTCGAACTAGGGTTTGTCGGGGCACTTGGGGCAACCGGTTTGGTGTGGAGTTTGGTGCCGTTCGACCAGTCAGACCAGCCGACTCCGTTCCGGACACGGTAGCGGCCCCAGTAATCCGTGTTCCCAGTCATGCCGCCGAAGGCTCCACCACTTGCTGAAGTGGTAGTCATCGAGGCTAGCCCTGAGGTAAAGGTTGAATTACTCGAGCGCTGAAATTCGTACAGATTGATCGCGGAACCGTTATTTGCCGGTGCACTACCGATCACCGAGCAGCTTGAAGACGTCAGGTTCGTGATCGATGGTGCGTTCGGTTTCGCAGGCCGCAAGGCCGGCACCGTCACCGTGGTCGATACTGACGGGACTGCACCGGTCCAAACACCGGTAATCTTCGCACCAATGGTGTACGAAGACCCACGGCTTCCCGTGAAAGAGTTCGTCGCGATCAGCCCAGAGCCACCGTTCGTCCCTGTCTGCTTGGCAGTAAAGTTCTGGCTGCCTGTGATCGCTCCGGAGCGCACGAGCGTCTGACCATCAGAGACCGCACCGTCAGTCTGGTAGTAGTACGCAACCGTTACTTTCGTACCAGAAACAGAGATATCCACGCCGACGCGTTCACGGCGGTATGTAGTTGAGCCAGCCCAACCACCCCACACAATTGCCATCGGTTATTCCATCCTTTCCAGAATCCGTGAATCATCGATCGCGTCATTGACTTCTTTTGTGCTGCGGCTCATTGGGCCGAGTTTGCTTGCGATCGATTTGGAAAGGTCATCGATCGTGTTGTCAGAAAGATCGAGAGGTTCGCTCGGGTGTGAAAGCTGAGCGATCTGCTGAGCATTCAGAATCAGCTCAGGCTTGCCGGTCTTATTACTGACGAGCGTGTCCCCTGGGGGCAGGACGCCGCCGGTGTCATACGTGCCGAAATTCAGGTCATTCGGCAAGACCCCACCGTTGGCCATGGCCCAGTGCACGTGGTTGTAGTGCATCTGCTTCGTGATCCCAGAGGTGGAACCGCGGCGGCCGTTCCACACGATCTGACGGGCCCCAGCTGGGGAATACAGGATCTGCTGGCTGTTCGGGTACGCAGCCAGCAGCCGGTTAAACATCGCCATTGACGGCGGAGCGATGTCGACCGCACGCCCCTTGCCGTGCATGGAAGGAATCCCAGTCGCGGTGATAGCGCCTGGCCGGAAGCCCGACGTTATGCGAGCGGTAGGAAACATGGATTTGATGATGTTCGACTGAGCCCTCCAGCCCATACCCGGAGTAGCCGGCCCACCAGAGCCGCCCCCGCCCTCGGTCTCGCGGCCAAAGAGTTTCTCTTTCGCCCAAGTACCGAAGCCATCCAAGAATTTTCCCGGCACCTGCTTTAGCACATCGCCCACGAATCCTGGTGCCATCGTCTTCAAGAAGTCATTGACCGGCTTCCCGATCAGCTCAGCAATCGCTGAGATCGGATCGCTGACAAAGTTGGCCACAGACTCCGCAGTGTTTTTGGTCCAGTCCCAAGTAGCCCCGGCCGCGCCCTTCGTCCAGTTCCAAGCCCCCTTAGCGCCGGACTTCACTCGGTCCCAGACGCCACCGCCGGCGAATGCTTGGCTTTCAAGTTGCCCAGCACGAGCCAGCGCATTCAGGCGGTGAATCCCCGCCTCGCCACCCATTGCACGTGTGAATTCCGGCCGCATGATAGCTTCCCCACCAGACAGGCTTAGCCGGCCTGCGGTGGGGCTATCGAAGTGGTGTACGTCTTTACCTGGGGTGTACCCAGGAAGCACACCACCGGTGGCCATTTTGATAGCAGGGACCGTGGGTAGATCGAGCTTGAGCCCGATCTTGCCCGCGATCTTGTCCCAAACGTTCTTGATGCCCTTGGTGTAGACCGTCTCGATGATGAAGTTGACCGGCTTTGCGGCCACAGCCTTGATCTTGTCCCAGGCTGTGCCGATAAAGTCCTTGGTTTTATCAAAAACCGTACCGATTGCCTCAACACCCGTCTTCATCGGGCCAAAGACCTTGTCAGAAATCCAATCCCAACCCGCCTTGAGATTCGACTTCATCCGATCCCAAGCCGCGAGCGCGTTGTCTTTGAGGAGGACGAATTTGTCCCCCACCCATTGGGCTCCGGATTTGATTGGTTCAAATACTTTGTCTTTGATCCAGTCCCAGCCGATTTTTAGGCCGGTTTTCATGAGGTCCCAGGCTTTGACGATGCCGTCTTTTACTGCGTTGAAGATGGAGCCGACGAATTTCCAGTACTCGACGTATGGGGTGATGATGTAGGCGTAGATGAAGTCCCAGCCGGCTTTGAGACCTGTTTGCACGGCTTCCCACGCAACGGTGAGAGCGCCTGTCACAGAATCCCAAGCGTCGCTAAGGAAACCCGTAAATTTGGCCCAGATCTCTTTGCCGGTTTCGGTCTGGGTGAAGAAGTAGACCAAGCCTGCTACCAGCGCGCCTACTGCTGTGACGACTAACATGATCGGGTTCGCGTTCATGACCGCGTTGAACGCTGCTTGTACGCCTGTGCCGATCTTGGTGGCGATTTCCCAGGCGGTCAGCGCAACTTGCCAAAGGCCCCAGGCTGCGGCGACAGAGCCAACACCGACTGCGATTGCGAGTAGCCAGTCCTTGTTGTCTTTTAGCCAGCCACCGAGGTCTTTCAGTGCTGGTATCGCTTCATCCGTGATAAATGCACCGACAGATTGCAGGGCAGGTAAGGCGTCTTCTTTGATGAAGGTGCCAATGGATTTGAATACTTTTTCTAGAATCGGTGCTAGGTCATCGCGGACCCAGCCGATCAGGTTTTGGATTGCTGGGATCAGTGATTCTTTGACCCACTTGCCTGCTGCTTTTAGCGCAGGCACAACGTTGTCGTTAATCCATTTGCCAACGGTCTTGCCGGCCTCTTCAACGATCGGGCCTATTTCATCAAGCAACTCGGTTAGTCCAGTGAACCCATCCTTGAACATTGGGAACACGTTGGAAAGGAACTTCTCTCCACCACGAGACAGGGCGGCCATCATGTTGGCCCAAGCACCGCGGGTGGTATTACCCATTTCCTCGGCCGCATTACCAACCGTGTTTTCTAGAACGTCTGCGAACTCCGTTGCTGAGACCTTTCCAGAGGAAACCATTTTTTGCAGTTCACTACCCGATACGCCGTAGTGTTCTGCGAGGTTCGTCCAGATCGGGATGCCACGGTCAGCGATCTGGTTTAGTTCCTGGGTCGAGACTTTCCCGTTGGTCCAGACCTTGTTGAGGATCGAACCCATGTCATCAAGACCGGTTCGTGCGAGCGCGGCAGTATTCGCCGTCAGGCGCAATGTGCGTTCGAGTTCTTCGCCTGGTTTAATACCAGCGGCTACCGCGGTTGAAGCGATCGTGGCCGCATCACCGAGACCAAAGGACGTTCCTTTGACCGAGGCCATGGCGTTATCCATGATCTGACCAATGGAATCGACATCATGACCAAGGCCCCGCAAAGATGCCTGGGCATCTTCGATATTCATTGCACGCTGCAGGCCACCATGGATACCCTTGGCACCAATTGCAACGATCCCGGCCCCGACAGCGGCGATACCAACACCAACGGCCTTACCAGCATTTTTGAAGCCGTCTTTGACGAAGCCCCAAACCTTTTCTGCCCTACCCCCTTCTTCGGTGGCAGATTTCATTGACTCTTTCGCCCGAGCCCACAGGGATGGTGCTTTGCCCGTCTCATCATTCAATTCGCCTTGAGCATCCGCAAGCTGCTCAGAGGCGACCTTCGCCGCGTTCGAAGCTTCACGGATCTGAATTTCAGCCGCTTCAGCACGATATGTCGCGCCGGCCTGCTTCTCACGCGCTGCCTCAAGCCGTAGCGTAGCGGCCTCAGCCTGAGCTGAATCGGGACCATATTTGGCGACGGTGTCAGAAAGTTTCTCTTCCGCAAGCACCACCCGAGCGCTGGCTTCCTTCTGCTGCGAGCGAGCTTGGGAGATTTCTCTGACCGCGTCTTTGACGGCTTTTTTGGCTCGGGTTTCTTGTTCGATCAGTGCATCTGTAGCGGCTTTTGCGCCGCCGTCACCTGCTGCGGTTTTGAATGCCTGCGACCAGGCGGAGCCAGTGCTTTTGCCAGCATCTGACCCCGCCTTTTTGGTCCCACTTACTAGGGCTTGCCCAAACCCTTTAAGCGACGGCAGGACATCAAGCCAAATTGAATCACCAGCCACGGTTCCTCCTGCCTTATCGGTTGAGGACCCGTAGAAGGTCACTTTCTACTTGTGCTTGATATGCCGAAGGCCCAGCACTTTGCTGGGCCTTTTTGGCTTCAATTTGGTACTCGGTGAGGTCTGGGACCGGGAACTCGGTAAAGGATTCCATCTGGGAACCTTCAGCCCTGTGAACGTTGTAAAAACTGATGCGCTGCAGGCGCATCTCAGACGCAATCGCGTGGAACAAACGTTCCTGGTCTCCCCAAGGCCCGTTCACGACGCGGCCAATCGGTGTAGCCGGGGTTAATGGGATGCCTTCGATCATCACGCGTAGCTTGCGTAGCGTGATCTTGCCGCGAAGATACTCTCGTAGCGGATCACGCGGTGCATAGACCTGCATCAAGGAGGCTTCCATCGCCTCAGGTTCAGGCCCAAGCAGCTGCGCTAGCTCTTGGGCTTCAATTCCCCCAAGCGCTCATTCACATCACGGTTGACCATCGCATACATGCGGATCAGTAATGAAAGCGATTTGCCATGTTTTTTCCAAAGCGCGAGCTGTTCTTCAGCAGACACTTCAGGATTGTTCGCGAAAATCACGAGAGCACCTGCATCAAGGTCGTCGCCTACCTCCTCGAGTTTTTCTCCGATTTCTTTCTGCTCCAGCAAGTCAATTGGCACGTATACCGTGACTGAATCTTCCTTAGAGAGTTCAAACGTATACAGGCTGTCCGGGTTCAGGACTTCTTCAGCGATCTGCTGCTCGAATTGATCCACGCGGATCCGCTGCAGGGCTCGCTTCGTACGTTTTGCCATTGTTATGGCTCCAATCATCGGGAGTAAGGGAGTAAAAAGCCTGCCTGTGCCCCACTCCCAAGAGGGCACAGACAGGCTAGATTCGAGGAATTACGGCTCAATCAAGCCAGGGCCGTTCTCCATCACCATCAAATCGGTATCTTCTGCCGTATCCCAGTTGCAAGAGAACGTAAAGCCAAGCGTTTCAGGGTTGCTTCGCGCCAAAGTACGGTCAGTCGTAGCCGTGACCTGAGCAGCCGGCGCATACTCGATCCGGTAACGGGCATTGGCACCTACCCCATCAGCAGCGATCAACCACAACCGGTACAGCGGGAACTCTGGCTCACCACCAGAAAAGAGAAAAGCCCCACCAGGCGAAGCCGGAAAGTCAGCGACTTTCTGACCGTTATAAACTCCCCAAACATAAGCGTTCGACCCTTCACCAAACGCCATCGCGTAAGTCTTTTCCTTGCTCTCCAAATCATTACGAACCGGTTGCAAGATCTGCAGCATATTCGTTGGCGTCGCAGAGACTGCCTGGGCCGCCGTTGATCCCTCGGTCGTGATAAACCCAAGCTGCTTAGCCGTCGAAGGCAAAACAGGCAGACCGGTTTCATCAAAAAACTGCTCTGGCACAGCTTCGGAATAATCCTGAACCGCCACCAATTGGCGTCCCCACTTGCGTACGAGACCGGAATCAGTCTCAAGCAGGTCACTGAAAAATTCAGCCATGATACTGCTCCTATCTTCGTGGCCGCGAGCGCGGCCGGGTTAGGTTGCTAGCCTTGATTTGGGCGTAGCGTGAGTGAGAAAATTGCGGATGCTTGGCGTAGTGCCGGGTCATCTGCTGGGTCGTATGCGAAGCCGAAGATTTCTTCTACTTCGTCGATGTAGATGGGGCCTGCTTGGCCCGGGTTGAGGGATTCCAGTGTGCTCTCGGTGTCTGCGACGAGGTCCCACATGCTGCTGCGGTCGTGGGTGATCACGGATATTGAGATGTCCATGTGTTTGGAGATCCAGAGGCTGGAAGTTCCTGACCGCTCTATCTTGAGGAAGCGGTCATGTGTGCTTGCGGTTTCGGTTCCAGTGGTTGTGAATACTGGAATAGCAAGTGCAGCGCTGAAATATGCGACCAATGCGGCTTCGATGTTGGGCCAACGTAATTGTTGGGTCATCTGGCTGCTCTTCGCATGATCATTCTGGCGGTGGTTTTCGACCCAGCATCAGCCTTGCGAGCTTCCTCTGGATATGTTGCCATGAGCCTTGCGAAGGGCCGTTTAATGCCCCGGCTAGATTTCGTGCCAGGGCGAGTACCAGATTCAACTCGCAGCGCTTTAGCCAGCTGTACGCGGCCTGCCTTAGCCGCTTGCTGTTTAGCCCGCGGCAGCATGATCGCGGCCCGGCGTGCAAGTGCTTTCTTCACTTCGGGATGTTTGAATGCCTGGTCAAATGTCGCGCTGGTGATCTTTATTTCAGCCATTACCGTGCCCCCTTCCACGTGACAAGATCGACCTCGGTGTGGTCGAGTACCCCACCTTCAAAGTGGGCTGGCTCGCCCTCCACGTAATAGGTAATGCCACGGCGAATGATCTTCTCGGCCGAGGTAATCCAAAGTGCAAGAGGCCCTGACACTCGAAGCCGGATGACGGTTTCTTCGCCGCGTTGCTGGGATTCCGAGGAAGACTTGCGCTGCACGTTGCACGGCCCCCACGGCTGCTCAGTCGTAGTTGCTACTACTTCACCAGCGCTGTCAGGGAGGACCGCCTCGGTAACCACGAGAACGCTCAGGGTTTCATGGTGTAGCAGATCCGTGATCATGTGTCACCGCCGTACAGCGCATACTTCTCGACCGCGTCGGTCCATTTTTGCGTTACCCCAATAGCTGCGAGCGCCGAGGTGGTAATCGATTCACTGCCGGCAGTACGCGATTGAATCCCCACGGTGACGAGGAAGATTGTTTCGGCCTGTTCCAGTACGGCGTCTTGGATATCTGCTGGTGGTATCTCCCAACCATGGGAGAACGTCACCTCGATGTTGTCTAAACCGTCTGGCCAGCCGGTTGCGTGCCGCAGGATACTGTTGTTTCTTGCGACTTCGAACGCGGTCGTTGGGGTGCCAGCGATTTTTACTGTTGGTGTCCCAACTACCGGCCTAGCAGGTAGGAACAGGTGACGAGAACCATCACCGGATAGAAGGACAACATCATCGGTGACCAGGTTGATTTTGTAACTGATCTTGCCTTCAAACCGGTCTCCTGCTCGTTGTAACGCGAGCAGGAGACGCGGATCAGTGGCAGGTGTGCCGGTCTTGACAGCAAGATCTGCTGGATGGGCGAGAAAGTCCCCAAATTCACTCACGACCGGCCCCTCCTACTACTTAGTGGACTTCTTGGCGGTAGCCTTCTTAGCCTGCTCAGCAGCAGCCTCCGCTTCCGCCTTAGCCTGCTCAGCAGCAGCCTCCGCTTCCGCCTTAGCCTGCTCAGCAGCAGCCTCCGCTTCCGCCTCGGTATTGGTGGTTGGGGCGACCTCACCTGGCTTGATGAAGCCGAGCTTGATGGCATCTTCCTCGCGGTAGCGAATGCCATTTCGAATAATCATGTTCTCGCTCATTTGGATCACTCCGCGATCGTTGCTACAAGGAGCCGGGCAGGCTCACGGATAAGGAGGAGTTCACGTGCTTCAGCACGGATGTAGGTGAGGTTGTTACGAGCGTCATCCTCGTTCTGGTTGAACGCCTCGATCTTCAGGCCATCACGCTCGAGCAGGTGTACTGAAGCCAGATCACCGAGCAGCGCCGTACCGCGCGTGATCTTGGACGAGGTCGCGCGTGGGATGCCCCAGATCGTACTTGGGCCAGATCCGAAAGGACCGTTGGAGTAATAGCGGCCTTGGTCATCCTGGAGGAGGTCTAATTCTTCGGCGTCACGTGGGTTCAGCAGTACCAAGCTTGCCTCAGTATTCGAGGTGTCTTCCAAGTGTGTAATAGCGCGGCGAATCGTTTTCACAATGTTGGTATCAAACGCTTGGTTCAACACCCCGGTGGTGTTCAAGATCCCGCGAGGCTCGTTCGTGCCGGTCCCGTTCAAAACGAGATCTTCGAGTTTGTTCCAAAGGTTTCGGGCCAAGATCGAGTTCAGCAGCGCTACGAGCACGCCGTCATCTGCAAGTTCTTGATTGGTGACCTTGATACCGTCTGCAACTACGTGTGCGGCCGCGTTGGCGGTACCGGTTGTCAGCTCGGAAAGCGGCTTAGTCTCGCCTTCTTTCACAACGGCTGCTGCAGCTGCGACCTGTAGCAGCTGGCGGTACTCGAGATACGAGCTCTTGGTCTTACCTTTGGTGATGAAGTCGAGCAGCTTAGGCTTCTTGCCATAGGTAAGATCTACGATCCCTTGCATGCGGTCATAGACGATTGCGCCGCCAGCAGCAGTGCTCAGCGGGTCCGGGTCATCCTCAGCTTTGGCTACCCAGCCACCAAGCAAGTCGCTCTTAATCGCTACTGGCTTGCCGTCGCGGCCGAGAGGGTTTTGCTCCATGAATGCTTTGTAAGCATCGGACTGAACAAATCGTTCACCAAGACCACCGATGAACCGTTTAATGACTTCATCATCTTGGGTCTTGTCAGCAACGGGTTGCCCCAGCCCGGCAGCGCGCAGTGCCTTTGAAGCGTTATCTCGCTTCTCAACAATGTTGGTGATTTCTCCCATCCGCATGATGACCTCGTTTGCGCGAGTGGCATCGGCTTCGGTGAAATCCGGGGTTTCGGTCTTCGCGAGGAGGGTCAGGCGTTCCTGATCCAGCTGCTCGCGTTCCTGCAATAGCGTATCCATGAGACGCTTCCTTTCTTAGGGAATGACAGAAAGCGCGAGCCGCGCTTTCAGGGAAGGTGAAACACTAAAGGCCTCCGGAGAGGCCTTTAGTTTTGGTTCTTCAACTGGTGAAGTTTTTCGTGGTGGCGTGCTCTTAACACCAATCAGTTCAGTAGCGTCATTAGCACCTTTGAAGCAAGGGCCGGCTTCCCACAAATCAACCTTGCGGATCTCGTAATACTCATCACCGTCTTCCGGATGCACCCACGCGCCCTCGCGGATTTTTCCTGACCAGGAGAATTCACGTATCAGGCCTTCTTGCATCAGATGCCGGATCCGCTGAGCGCGCTCCGTATCGAGAAAACCTGCCTTGACCAGCAAGCCATCCTTGGTTTCTTCAGCAGTGAATCGGCCAATAATAGCGGTCTCATCATTGAACTGGTGAGCCCACAAACAGGGGAAGTCGGCCGCTGATTTCAACGTCTCTTCGAATGCTCCTGGCATGACCACGTCCCAGTAGGAATCTCGATTCCCGAACACCGCAACCAGCGCTTCAAAACTGCCATTACCCTCGGACGAAACCTTGGAAACTTCCGCGTTCATGGTTTTGCGAATGACTGATCCGACTTGCAGATCAAGTGTTTTCATACCTTCTTCTTTCTGCTCGTACCACTTATGGATCAGCTCGATCGTGGCCGCGGGCCGTTCATCGGCTTCTGCTTGGGCAAGTACTGTTTCAAGCCCAGGATCAATCGTGTGTACCTCGGCACCAGCGTCCTCATAACGTTTCATCTGTGCCTCACTAGGCCATGAATGGATCACCCAAGCATCAACGTCAAGATCTTCATCCAAAGCGACGTTAATGGCCGCCCAACGGGCCTTGCGGGCCGCTTCAGCAATACCGGCTGGTGGATCATGGGACGTCGGCGACCCAAGCGCTTGGGCGATCAAGTCATAATCAACAACGAGGTCCTCTTCCCCACAATTTGCTTGAACGAACGTCGACTTACCGGCTGCCGGAGGCCCTAGAACAACATGCAATGTCATTCCTTACCTCCCCATTCCGGCTCGTTACTTGGCGCAGTATCCGCAGGGCTCGCAAGGCCGCCCTCAATGACGTTGAGAGGCACAATCAGCTCGTCTGTGTCGTCAATCCGAGGCAGATTCTGGATCGCCCTCGCCTCCGCCCTGGTCATGTACGGAGCACCAACAGCCTTTTGCAAGTACGACGCCTGCTCAGCAAACGATCCCGCGAGCGCAGATTCTCTGTTGAACTCCGCGTATGCACCAGCGGGTGCTAGTGCGGGGATGATTTGGGCGTTGATGGCGGCTTCGATGCGGCTCAGGATGGGCCCGAGTGTGGGGCCAAAGAGCATCTGGCGGAAGGCTGCAATGTTTGAGAAGGTGCCTTGCCTGGCCCCAACCAGTTCTGGTGGGATGTGGTAGAAACTGGCTACTTCTGCGTCGGTGAGTTTGCGGCCTTCAAGATCTTTGGAGTCGATTGGTCGGCCCCGGTCTATCGGCTTGTATTCCATGCCGTTCTCAAGAATCGGGGTTCCGCCGGCTTTGGACGCGGTGTAGGCACGCCATGCTTCGATGAAGCGTTGCTTCTTGTTGGGATTCATCGTGCCCGGGTAGGTCAGGATTCCAGAGAGGCGTGCGCCCTGGTCCCACTGCTCTGCGCGCCATTGGACAGCGCGCCGTTGTTCCTCGAGGACCGTTGCGAGCGTTCGCATTGGGCTGACGCCGCCCTCGGACGAGTCTGCCCAGCCCGAGTCGTAAGCCAGAACATTACCCGTTACATCGACAACGCCTTTGGGAGTGCTGACACCTAGGCTGGTGATGCCACCGAGGAAGTCATATTCGACTTGGATCAGCTTCGCTGGGATCCGGCGTAGTTCCCCATCAATAATGGTGATCATCCACCGGTCGTAGAGCATCAAATCCACAACGACGTCATGGAGTAGTTTCGGGCCGGTAACTAGTTGCGAAGGATTGCGTAGCAGGCCCTCCGCCGCTCCGTTGGCATCGCGTTGCCGTGAAGTATCAGACTCCCGAATGTAGACGTGCAATGGCACGCTGGCGACGTTTCTGGCAGCAAAGGAGACTACTTTGCGTAGGCTTGGTTGGGTCTTCCACATGGCCATTGGGGATCGAGCACCAGTGGTGAGTTCCGATAGCGGCACTCCGGGGTCTACGACTTGAATGTGCGGGGTCAGATGCTGGCCCCACGAGTCCAGCGCTTGGGGTGTTTCGTCTTTCCCCCAAGTGACCACGCTCTTGCTAGCCCAAGCGAGTTCAGTCATTGTCGTCCACCTGCAGCATGATGATTGATCGATATGGGATCAGCATGGTCCCTAGCGCGGGGATCTTGCCTTCCGGCGTCCAAGCTTCACCTTTGTGGAGCCGAAGGGTCCGCCACCGCCAGCATCGAACTACGCGGCCAGAAATCGTCTTGCCGTCGATCAGACTTAATACAACTTTTGTGCCAGGCTGTTGCCGCATGAATGGCTCCCCTCTACGCAATGACCAGTTCGTACTCTTCGTCGTCGTTGTTGATATCGACTTCACCGTTAGCAATGCATTCGGAGAAAGCCGTCACCAATGCGGACCAGCCATCAATCTTGTTTTGTTCCTTACCACCAGCAGCGGCCTTAGTCGGCTTAACATTTTCCGCGGCGTCACGCTCAACAGCAAGGTTCCCGGTCATCCAAAGCATCACAGGATTGGCCCCATGTACGAGCCGTGGCGTTCCTTTCGTGCCTTGGAGGACCAACCGCTTGATCGCTTTCAACGGCTGGGAAAGCGTCAAAAAGCCCTGCCTCACCCGGACCATGGGTAACCCGTGATTATCTTGCAACCTGGTGGCGATCTGCGTTGCACCATACGGGTCAAAACCGATTGATCGAATATCGTACTTTTCAGAATCTGCCACTAACGCAGCCTCAATAAAGCCATAATCCGTGACGTTCCCCGGCGTAACCGTCAGCCAACCGTCTTTAACCCAAGATGATGCAGCACCGTTCGTCCTGATGTCCAAAGCGGGAAGATTATCCTCTGGGGTCCAAAAGTGCCAGAGCACATGAAAAACATCATCTCCCATAGGAAAAACATGGGCCGAGGCAGAAAGGTCAGATACCGATGCCAGGTCAACACCGGAATAACAGGTGAGCCCCTCAAGAGCTTCCTCATCGATGACTCCAGCGTTAGCATTCCAGTCCTTCACGGAAATATATTTACCGGCCTCACCCGCACGAATATTCAGATTAAATCGCTTGAATTTCGTCAGTGCTTCCTCGCTTGCCATCGCAGCATTCGAAAGCGCTACCATCGCTTCATACGTGGGCGAAACCGGGAACCCCGGGTTCGCGAACGCCCAGGTAGTCTCGCTGTGAGGATCTGCATTAGCCGGCGCAGCAAAGATAACCACTGCTTTGGCTGGGTTGTGAAGAATCTCAGCGCAAAGTTCCTCTGCTTCCTTACGCTTCTTGGCATACGGGCTGTGGGTCTTACCATCGTCCGCGGTTGATATGTACATCCCAAGCGGTTGGTCTCTCGCGCCAACACCTGATTCCAAGGCGTCAATAACATCCATCTTTTTATGGACATGCACCTCATCAACAATGTAACCGTTCGGGTTTGAGCCCTGGGAAAGATCACCAGCAGCAGAGATCGCTTTCATCAGCGAGCCGTCACGACGACGGATGATCTCTTTCTTCCACGCTCGTATGCCTGCTTGACGAAAACTCTTTGATTTTTCTGCAATCAGTTTCGCAGGAGTGTAAGCAAATTCTGCTTGGCCACGGCTAGCAGCTGCGGCGTACACCTGCGCGCCTTCTTCCCCATCACCAAATGCAAGTAGCAACGCGATTGCCGCCGCAATCGTGGTTTTGCCGTTCTTTCGGGGCACTTCGAACCATACCGAGGTGATGATCCGGACCACTTTACCTGCACGGTTCGTGTGGACCCAACCAAAAATTGGGGCAATCAGGTAGGCCACCTGCCAAGCAGCGGCTTCAAATGGCTGGCCAGACCATTTTCCTTGTGTGTGAACGAACGTACGTAGGACTGCGAGCGCCTTATCTACTAAGGCGGGGTTAAAGAAGGCACCAGGTTCATCTCTGGGCTCCTTGGTTCGCCACAATGGTTTCGTTGCGTCTGGAAGTTCATAGCCGCGAGATTCCAGGTACCACTGAACTTCAGGTGAAAGCGGCGCGGCGAATGTCTCTTCTTCGGTTTCAGTCTCATGCAAGAGGGTTGTTTCCATCGGTTGGACCCTCCTGACCCCCAAACGGTGTTCGAGCACGGGAGACGAACGTCAATCCCATCTGCTTGGCATATTCCATGAACGCATTGGAGTGAGCATGAAAGATCTGGGACGCCGGGTGGCGCATTTCCCGTTTGTTTTTGTCATCTCTCTTGATCACCGAGGCGCGGTTCAGCGTGTTTGAGGCCTTCACCGCAAGCGCGTAGTGCCGCAGCGCTAGTTCGAGGGTCGCGGCGTCGCAGCGGGCAATCATCCCAGCGTCTTCGAGATCTTCAACAATTTGATCCCACATGCGACTGGCGAGTGCCGGCATGCTTTTAGGCTTGACTGGCCGGGCACTTTTAACGGCTGTTGCGGCTGTTTTCTCTGGGCTTAGGGAAGAATCCGAGACAATTCGGAGGTGAGCTGGTGCTAGTGAAGCCTCTGGAAGTGGTCCTCTTGCTCCCATATTTTTCCTCCTTTGGAGATAAAAAGGGGTAAAACTCACGCGCACAAAAGGAGACCTTCGGCTCCGCCGAAATATGGGGTCAATTCGGACATTTAGACACCCCTGCCCCCTCTTTGGGGGCATTTTTGCAGATCAGGCAGGGTTATGCGGGGAGATCACGGAGGGCCGCTTGAGCAACCCAGACCGCTTGATTCACCCGAGAAGCCGTATCACTTGGTGAGACGTGCACGTGTACGTGTACCGCACCATGAGCGGCCTGTAATGATTCTTGGGGCAAAGTTGAGGGCAACTCAGTCACCTGTTCGCCCTCGAGTGGTTCCAAGGTCCACCCGGCACGCATCAACGCAACGAGCAGCGCATCGGCCTCTTCCTCAGAGAACATCACACCGAACTGTTTGCCAATCGTTGTAAGCAACGCCTCCTGCACCGCAGCAACGGTGTCGGGATCATGTATGAGATCTGGCATGGTCACGGCTTGCCCCCTTTCTTCGATCGAGCCTTTGCCCTGGCGATCTCTGCTCTGGTCTTCACCGCATGGCACGAGCTACACAGGGGCTGGCCATTCTCAAGAGCATGATGGGATCCACCCTCGCCAATTGAAATAATATGATCAGCTTCTTGAGCCAACACTGCGCAAGCACCCGGGTGCTGACCGCACCAACCAGTACAAGCGCAAGTGGGGTCACCTGCGAGAACCGCATTACGGAACTTCATCTGCTGCGACCGCGTCAAGATCTGCGAGTTACGGGAACGCTGAGCCCACGGCTTCGGCGGATGATCAGCACATCGACCACGCGCAACCGTAAGCGACCGGCACCCTGGAACCGGACAACGAGACGGTGGAGCCTTCGGCACCAGTGCCACCTCCATCCCAAATGAAAGAAGCCCAGCGGTGTGGCCGCTAGGCTTCTGACAAATATTTCGATCTAAACAAATAGTACTCCTCACCTTGTCAAGCACCATGCAAGCAGACAAGGTGGGCGTGTCACCGTTTATTCATTGCAAGAGAGTTCACCAAATCAATCACATCACCTACCAAAAACATCGGACGACGCCGGCCATCATTAGTGAACCTCACTGGTGTTAGTTTGCCACGCTGCTGCCAGTTATCAATCTGCTTAGCAGTAACCTCAACAATCCCAAGGCCGTCCACTGCTCTAGCAAGCTCAGCCGGAGGAAGAGCGATCTTGCGGGCCTCCTCTTTCAACGCCGCCCGCCGGCCGTAAATTGCATGGTCGAAGCCGCAGCTACTGCACGTAGCCTCGTCTCTCCCATCAATGGCATAGATCCGAGTCTGACAGATCGACAGGTCTTCAAGTGCCTCACCACAAATACCAACAAACAATCTCTCCGGAGGTGCGTCAACTAAACGCTCGACCCGCGAATACAAACCCTGCAAGTAATCAACCATGGCCGGCGCCTGCTCATGCCGCTGAATCCACCTGGAGTTATCCGCGATGAACTCGGCCGCACTCGAAACCCCAACAGGCTGATCCTCACCAACGGCCTGGGCAATCTCTCCAGCCGATATCTGGACCTGCTTACGCCACTCCCCTGCAACCTTGCTCAGGCGCTCATTGAACGGAATCATCCCCAGAGGACGCGAACCAGAAGTCCCAGGAGACCTAGCAAACCGCATCTCATTAGCCTGAGCCGTCAAAACTGCCTGATCCAACTCACGAGTACCACGAAGCCGACCAATCAAAGCTTCCATGCACCCAGAACAGATCACCATCCCAGGAGGAGCCATCGCCCCACACCGAGGACACTTCGGAAGATTCAACCTCATGACCGCCTACCCCCACGCTTACCACGACGACGCTTAGACCCAGCACTGGGATTTCCAGCAGAAGGCCACGTAGTACCGCCATGCGTAGACCCGCCACGCTTAGACCCAGCACTACCTCTACCTGTATCTACACGCTTAGTCCCGTCCCTACCCGACCCGGCAATACTCGTATTGTCGGACTGCTTAAGTGACTTAGAAATGACTTCGGGAGGACTTACAGGCGGACTTAGATCATCTGGAGCGCCGTTGACCTCGGTCGCGATAGGGTCTGCCTGGCGCTGCACTGGTGCTGCTGCCGTGGCGCCTCCCGTCTGCGGTTGGTCTTCGTCGCTACTAATATTGGCTTCAATCTCTGGGTAGCCATTTTTTTGCAGAAGATCTGCGGTCCAGCGCCCATATAAAGGGTGCTTGGGTGCTGGTCGTCGCGTGTGGGTGTCGTCCCACGCCTCACGGTTCGCGCCGCGTCCAGCATTACAACCACGGCAGCAAACGAACATCGTCGCTACCGTCCCGGCTTCACCAGGGTTCTGGTGATCGTACTCCCCACTCCTGGCAGTGCCTTTACCGCGCCAGTGGACCAGTACGCCGCACCAGCGGCAATTGTCCCCGTCGCGAAGCCTCACAGGAATAGTTAATCCGGGATCCCGGGTGTCATTACGTTGCTGCCGTTCCCATTCGATCTCTGCGCGCAACCGGATATTGATAAATTCCGGGTCAGCAACGATCTTGTAGGCTTTTAGGCCATTTTCAAGGATAACTTCGGTCATGATGCAGGCGCGCTCACAAAGTTCAATCAGCCTTGTAGCGCCGCCAAAGCCCAGCATATGCAGGGTGCCCATCTCGACGATGTAATCAGTAGAGTGGGCTGCGCTCTGTGAGGCAGCTCTAAACACAAATCCAAAGACCTCATTAACAGTGCGTTCGTCCGCTCCTGGCATTCCCGCTACTGAAAGGAGTGGCGGGTATGTGGCAGCGTTATCGCCAACTTTCATCCATGCCATAGCCTGCCTACTTTCCCCTAGTCAGAGCAACAGGCGCACTCGCCTGTTGCCATATTGATTGCTTTACCTCCGGCGCTGCACAGCACTACTTGCACTGCGTTTGCGGGGCGGACGAGTTCTAGATCTTCTTGGTCCATCTGAAATCACCTCCTCCTCGTAGCAATTCGGGTGCGTGTGATACTCCCGCCATGTGTAGGCCAAACGGCCAGATAGCGGTTCACCACATGCACGACACTTTGGCGCCTCAGCTAGGCGACGCTTCCACGCATCCTTGGCTAGCGGACACGATTTCGAATGCAACCGAAACAACGGCGCATCATCAGGGGCTGAGTCCGTACCAGTAATGAACTCGGCCACGACCTTGCCGCCCACCTGGTGAGGCCAAACATTTCCCGCCGGGTGGGCATATACGTCAAGGTCAACCATCGATCCCCCACCAGTGCGCACACGGCGCACCGGGTGAGAGCAGACCCCACACAGCACCGTCTCTGGCAAAGCCATCGAGTTGGCCATCAGCACCATCGTCGCTTCCTCCCACGTCGCATCAGATGGCCGCGCTTTGAAGCCAGCATGCTTACGAACCCGTTCCCGGCGCTGCTCATCAGCAAGCGTGCTGCCAGGGATCAAAAGTTCATACGACAGCAAACCCAATGCAGCAGCCGCGAGCGCCAGGGTGTTGGCTTTTTTGGTGCGGTTGGTTTTGGCTTTTTTGGTGTTGGTGTAGTCGATGGTCATCGTTAGCGGTCGTCTTTGGGGGTTTGGCGGGGTGGTTCGATTCGTGCGGAGGCCCAGTTTCCTGGGGCGTGGATTGCGACGATGGCGGTGCTTTCGCGGATGTAGAGGTGGCCGTCGATTGATTCGATGCGAAATGGGCGTTGGCTGCTGTTTCGGTAGATGTGGGGGCCGCGGTTGCGGAAGGTTACTACTACTTGTTTTTGGTTGTCTGGGGCTGGTGTGTTTGGTTCGATTTCTGCTTGGTTTTTCATTGCTTTAGCGAATGATGTTGGGTTGGCGGTTAGTTGTTCCATGGGACTCTCGTTTCTAGGGTTGGGTGTTGCTGATCAAAGGTGTCGCCTAGTCTTAGACGGATCTTGAAGGTGTCTGGGGGCAGGGTGATTTTCTTTACTCGGGCTTGCCGGTGGCCGTAGAGTTCTGGGTTTGTGTCGTACAGGTTGACTTTGAAAGTTTGGAAGTCGTAGTCATCGCTGGTGGTTGCTTTCACCATCAGCCAGCATTCTTCGTTGCGGTTGGTTTCGGTGATGACGATTGCGAAATATTCGCCGTTGTCGTAGGCGATGCCTAGTAGCAGGCGATTGCTGGCGCCAAGGGTCCAGTCGCCCCAGGTCATATTTGTTGTTCGCTTTCCATTGACCATTGCGAATCTTGGTTTATCGGGAGCGTTTGTGAGTTCCTGCCGGTTTTTCTCGAGAATGGCTTCCACTGCTTCTGGGAACCGCTTATTTGGATTTTCTTTGAACGATCCCTTGGTGGCGATGAGATCCGCAAGCATCCGATTGGATCGTGAAAGGTATGCGATAGTAATCAACGTGGTGGCCGAAACAGCTTCGTACAGGGCGGTCAGATAATCCGCGATAAAGATGCTTTGCACGGCTTGCACCGCATAAATCCCCGCAGCTGCTAGACACCAGGGGCTAGGGTTAGCCCAGAACTTTCGGGGGCTCATACCCACTCCCATTCTGGTACTGCATCCTCAAACCCAACGATTCGAACCAGCCCGCTTTTTGCTATAGGTGGCGGGATGCATACCAGGGAGTTTTCTCGATCTTCACCTTGGTACAAGGTTCCTTCGACACAGGATTCAAACCATGCTTCGAGGAAGCATGCTTGGCCACTTTCTAAAGGGTGGTCACACCCGAAGTGTTCACAATCGCAGTCTGGATAGGTCCGGCAGTACGCTTCGGCCGGCGCGGTACAGGTAAACGAGATATGAGTGATCTCAGGTCTATGGTCATCTTCAATAGCTCCGCAATATGGAATGGACGCAGGCTGCGAGCGCAGCGGGTGGTGGTGACAAGTTAGCGAGTCGGGGTATAGCGGGTCGGTTCTGAAGTCATGCTTGTAAACGGGGTTCTTAGTGTCGAGGTGGACTGTGACTGCGTGGGGTTCATACGTTTTCATTCGTGATCACCTTCAAGGATGAAATTGGTTTTGTTCGGTCGATTGGGAGGATGCCTTGCTCAAAGCCGTTTTCCCAGCCTGTTCGCTGCTTCAGCGTGAGAGAGTCTTCATCCGTGGGTAACCGCGGCGGCCGTACGTGACGTTCAAGCAGATCTACTAGTGCGGTGAGGTCGATCTCCTGGGCTAGCGGTTTCCGTGGCCCAACATCTACAAAGGCCGGGATCACCGCAGCGAAAGCGATATCTCCGCCGATCAGCAGGGCTTGGCGGTCAATGCCAATGATCTTGAGCTCGTCGTATTTGGAGATAGCAACCCGTGAGATAAGGGCTTGCCTGCAACTCGAGGACTCGATCAACGCTTGAGGTGCGGTCAGGGCGCTTAGGATCGCTGATGGAAAGTCAGGGTAGGGATCCTCTACATACAAGACGCGGGGTACGGTGACTTCCTTCGTAGCCGGATGCAGACTCCAGTGTTCAGCCACTCTCACGGATTTAGCATCGACTGTAATGAGGAAGTCCTGGTCGAGCCAGTTCGATTTTTGCTCTGCTGAGCCAACAGGTTTCAGCGCGGAAAGGATCACTTGGATCTCGGCCGCATCAATATCGAAGTGATCAATCTCCGGCGTAAGATACTCGGTCACCGGAGCAGTTGCTACCGCCCGGGTCTGGTTATCTCCGGTCCACATCACCAACCGGTCATGGGCATCCAGCGAGAAGCGGATACGCCCCCACGGGTCTTCATTCTTCTGGGACGCAATCGTCCCTCCAGCGTGAGGAAGTAAACGTGCCAGGGCGGTCCTGAATTCACCGCGTGGAACTTTGAACTGCATGGCCTCTCCTAATATCTGGTGGGATTCGGTTCTTGACGAGGGTGTCGCGCACGAGTTTCCCTGACACCTCGTACTTCACGGCTATTTCTCGAACTGACAAACCGTCGCGGACAAAACCAAGAATGATCACATCCTCGAGATCTGCCCGTACTTCAACAGGCAACGGGTTATTCCCGGTCTGTAGCCGGCGCTGGATACGCGCTTGAGCTAGCGCCAAACGCCGATTCTTCGCAGCAATATCAGGCGGATACATCAGCCTCACCCGGGGTGAAGACTGCGGGGTCTGAGACATCAACGCCGTCGAGCATGGCCTTCTCAAAAGGTGCCGGCGCGTAACCCCACTCGACCATCGCTGCAAGAAGCGGAAGCGCGCGTTTTTTCTGCCAGTCATCGCGCCAGAACTCTCTAGACATTTTGCGGTGGACAGCACCGAACGCCAATGCAACAAACGACCAAACGGCCTGACGCTCCGAAGCCTCAGCCGTGATCTCGACCGAAACGAAAACAGCCCCATCCGTACGGGTCGGGTTCACACCATACGAGCACGCTGCATTGAACACAGTGAGAGCATGTGGCATCAACGTACGCGGCCGAGCCCTTTGGTCACGCTGGAAAAACTCCGTCAGCCACGCCTCATGCACCACCAAGGCCACTTCCGCGAGCTTGTTCATCTCAACTACATGCCGGCGGACGCCTTTTTCTTCTTCAGTCTTTGGCCCTGAGGTCGATCCCGAGGAAGGTTCTGCATGCCGTTTGAAGTGGCCCGCAGTCTTCCACGTGCTGCAGTAGTGGTCTTCTTCCAACTCGCCTTGCCAAGTTCGACGCAATCGAACAGCCCGGCCAGGGCATTCTAGGTGATCAGCAACCTTAATCTGCGTGCCACCAGCCGAGGCCGATAATGACCAAAGATCAGCAACTTCAGGGGTGTTCGTTTCCTTGTAGTCCTTGAAGATGTAGTAGCCGGCTTTCTCTAACTCCGAGGCTTTAGCCGCTTCCTCAACTCGGAGCAGCACCTCTTGCTCAGCAGCAGCTACATGGTGGTCGAAATCATCATCATGGGCATGAGCGAGTAACTTCTCTCGAAGGTCCTCATCTGCGAATCCAGAGACTGTCGCAGCGCGCACCAGATCAATCTCTGGCACCGCATCAAAGATCGCTACGTTTTTCAGTGCCTCGGTGAGTTCCAGCGCCGCAGCCACAACAGCCTTGCTTTTGCCGGTACGCTTCTGGATCTGCCCAGCAGGCACCCCCAGCAACGACAACTGCTTAATCCCTTGAGCTGTCTCCCAAGCACTTACTTGGGCGCGCTCGTCGTTTACGACGATCTGCGTCGAGATAAGATCCGCATCGTCACGGATCGTCTCAATCAACGTCACTGGGATCAGCGACAATCCGACCTGAACCGCGGCAAGCGTGCGACGCTGACCATCAACGACCGAATAGCCACCAGTCGGTGAAGATTTCACGATCACCGGGGTGATAACCCCAAGCGCTTCAATCGATGCCAAGAACGACTTACTAAGGTCTACGGTTTTGCGAACATTTGGCTCGATCTCAAGCGTTGCCGGGTCCATCTCATGGCGGGTAACCACAGGGGTAGGTGAAGACATAGTTTTTCCAATCAAAGAGGGAGTAATAGAGGTGCCCTACGCCAAAGGGCGGCGGTGCGGGCAAGTAGCAAAATGAGTCAAAGCCGGAATCTCATCCGGGGCCGGTGTTTCACCAGGCCGCAACGGCCGGCACGTACCCCACCCAAGCGCAACCGCATGCGACGGGGACACCCCACAAGCAGGGTCATAGGGCCTGGCATCAAGCGGGATCTTCTTCCGCTGCGTACCGCGAACGAGGTTCTCCGGAATCAGGGTCACCATCACGATCTTGGCGCCACAGCCCGGGTACTGAACCCCGTTGCGTTCCTGGTGCTCGCAAAGAATGATTGTTTTCACGGCCACACCGCCATTACCCGGATCAACTGGCCACTATGATCTGGAAATCCATATGCAGCATGCCTGCCGCCATGACCTTCCGGCCGACTGCAGTACGTGTACCGGTGACCAACCCAAACCTTCTGCGCCTCACAACGGGAACAGGCCGTGCTGCGTGGCACCCAAATCTCTGGCTGCTCCCACGCGGTCTCAATCTCCCAAGCACCCCGCTCGATGTACATCTCTTTACGCTTAGTAGTCAGTGCCACTGCCTCATGCCGGTACCGCTCCCAGATAAACGTGGGGTCCGTTACCGGGGGAAGTGAGGACTCCTCACGAAGGATTGCAGCGCTCGTAAGCCGGCCCCGTCCATCCCTCGCAAGGCCGTGATCCGGGTTCGCGCGAAGCCAGTCCGCAACACAAAACTTGTAATCAACATCAGTTGGAAAGTGGTAAGCCCCCAGCCCAGTCGGCATAGTCATGACTGCCTCCCCCGCAGGGTGTACAGCTCAGCCAAAGCACGCAATAGTGCACCACCAGCGACAGCCACCAGCAGCATCGACAGGAATGTGTATCCAGAAAGCGCCGGCGCATTGACACCAAAAATTACGGCAGCCACAATAACCACGACCGCTAGCACCGCAATCAATGATGACCGCAAATAAGGTCTTGCTTTTGCTCTCGGAGCGTCTGGTACATATGCCTGCGCTTCGTCAACCGCAACAGCAGACATAACACTATTTCCCAGGTACTTTTCCACGCTGCTCTGCTGGCCCTGACGAGCAATAGCGATAGCCTGATCTTGTTCTTGAACTCGGACAGCTGCAAGTTCAGTAGGAGTTAATTCCAACTGCAAGGGCGTTTCTGGAGTCGCGATAAAGATATTTCCATTGATCCAGATCCACACCTCCAATGCCCCAGCCCCGCAAGGACATTTCGGGTGGAACACATCAGAAATCCCGCCACGGATCTCTCCAATCGGTGTTTCCAGAACCGCGTGAAGGCCAATAGCCGTTTCATCCAACGCCAGAGCTTTAATCGTTTGCGTTCTCATGACTCGGTCTCCGATGTGAAGCAGTCGAGGCAGAGCGCACGGATCGACCCTTGAAAGTAAAAGAACCTCTTAGTTTCCTGGGCCTGACCACAGGCCGTGCAAAAGAGCAGCTGATGTGGTTCAAATACCACCTGCTCAGTTTCTTCTGCAGGTAGCAGAGGGAGGCCGAGCGCGGTGCGGTCGTTGGCGCAGATCGCGCAGGCCTGCAAAATTGCGTCAGTCCAATCCACCGAAGCAATCGAAAAGGTCTCGACGCCGTCACCGCAGACCGGGCAAAACTGAGTTGGTTGGTCTTCTTGGACCGGATCATCGCTGGTTATGGGAGTCATCTTTCATCCATTCAAAAGTTGGGAGTGAAGCGGTCTGGCTACGCCAACCGCAGGTGGGATACCGGCCGAGTTGCAGCCAGTTGGTGCTCGCACTGCTCGCCGTCGAGCCATGCATCCAAGCAGTCCTGGCGGATCCACCACGCACCACGTGCTTTACGTTGGGCCCCATGGAGGTCACCGCTTTCAAGAGCCCGGTAGATAGTGATCGGTGCCCGTGATGCTGCTTTAGCTGCTTGCGCCGGGCTATACCTTTTCAGGGTTTCCATCACGAATTCCTTTCCTATGTAGGTACGCTTTGGTCATGGAAATTTGGATAAGTATTGCCGCCACATTCGCGGCGGCGTTGAGTGTCGTTTTTGCGGTTCGTGCGAACGGGAAATCAAACACTGCGAACCTCGAAGCTGCTAAAGCGAACGAGATCGCACAGGCAGCCCTTGATCACCAGACTCGATATGTTCCTCCATGGGATATTGAGTGGTCCGGCGGCAGTGCTTTTCGCCTAGTGAACCGGGGCACCGAGACTGAGTACGATGTCCACCTAAAGCTTGATTGGACAGAAGAGGAGTGGTCTCAGGAGTCAATTGCGGAGTTGCAGCCAAATGCGTCGTTGCTCTTTTATCCCGTCTTTGCTTGGGTATCTGGGCGAGGGGCAACGGTTAGTTGGTCGCGTACTCCTGGCGGACCTGTCGAGACTTGGAAAAGCATGGTGCCGGTCGAGCGCGAGGGCTAAATCTGGGTAAGGCCCCCAATCACCCTGGGATTGCCTCGCCTGAATCTCAAACACAACTTTCCAGATCTCTTTGGTATCCGAGTTCAATCGAGCTACTCGCTTCAGGTTCCGCTCGGTGGAAATCACTAGCACTGCAGTCGTAATAATCAGTGACGACAACAGAACCACGAGCACTAGCCCCACTCTGGTGCTGGCGGCGGCAACCTCGGCCTCTGCCAGCACCAGGTCGATGGCGCTCATCAGTTCGCCTCCTTCTTGAAGGTCTCCGGGAGTAACGCCATAGGCATGACGTCCAACGCCCGTGCCACCTGGGCAAGCTCAGAGACTTTGAATTCACCTTCACCCAGCACCTTCCTCCGAAATGTGCTTACTTTCAGCCCCGCTTTAACAGCCGTCCATTTCATTGACCGGTCCGCCTGCTTCATGGCTTCCTGTACAAGGACTGCCACTTCGTGCCTTTCGGTATTCATATGAACACCATAGACCGCGTTTGAACACCCTGCAACCACGTTTGGACTCTTTAGTGTTAGATTCGTAGACTAAAGTCGCCAAATGGGCTAGCGTTTGGTTCATGGGTGAATATGGAGATTTGTTTAGCAGCTTGGTTGCCGGCGAACTTCGAGCAAGCCGAGCACGCAGGAAAATGACGATAGATAGCCTCGTCCTTGCTACGGGGCTATCTAAGAGCGCTATCCTTAACTACCTCAACGGCAAAAGGGATATTCCCACATCAGCGCTGGCTGAAATATCCCGAGCTCTCGATGTCGACCCACATGAGATCTTCGAAAGAGCCTTCAGCTCTCTCAACCCTGCTGACTTTGCTTTGGCCGCATCTGATGCTGATTACGACGCAGAAGCCGAGGCCGGCCAGGAGTTCCCATGATCAATAGCTTGGTGGACCATGCCGCAACGATGGGGCATCGAGTCGAGTTCCTACCGCTACATGGGAAAAGCGGCCTACTTCTCCCTAACCGCCTGATCTTGATTAACAGCGAGCGCCGTGCAATGACGCAAAAGGTCGCGTTGGCTCATGAGTTGGGGCATGTGCATTATGGGCATGATTGGCGGTATCGGCATGACCGCGAGCGCGATGAGGCGCAAGCGGATAAGTATGCGGCTAGTTTGTTGATTTCTCCGGTTGAGTATGCGGTAGCCGAGGCTATGTATGATTCGCCGCCGGCTATCGCTCATGAGTTGGAAGTTCCTGTTAAGTTGCTGCTTTTGTGGCAGTCGCTTTATTCGGTTGGTAGCCAGGGTCTAGTTAGGAGTGCATGATGGCACTGTTTGGTTGGTTGTCTCGTTTTTTTGCTGGAGCTGCGGATAAGCAGACGAAGTCGTCTAAGAAGTCGTGGGTAGCTCCTGCTCCTCATCTGCCTGGGCTGGAGCCGTTTTTGCAGGCTCCAAAGTCTAAGGGTGAAAAGTTGACGGGGACGTGGCACTATCGTGAGGCATCGCGAAAGTTCTTGCGGTTCCACTACGGTTCTGATGGTTACCACCGCGCTTCATTTCCGGCTCTATTGGTGCGTGACCCTATGAATCCGCATGATGCTAATGCTGTAGCGGTGGCCATTGAGGGGCAGACGGTTGGTTATCTTTCTGCTGAGCGTGCTGCAGAGTGGGCCGGTAAGCTCGATGAGATTGCGGGGATGGGTTACCACTTACAGGTTGTAGGCACCCTTGATTGGTCTGGGCATGAGAATGGCTCAGTTAATGGGTTTGTGCGGTTGCCTGATCCTGCTTTGATCTTGCCGGTGAATCTTTATCCTGGTGGTGACACGGTGTTGCTGCAGGATGATCGGAACATTCAGGTGACAAAGGAGAATGAGCACATGGATGTGCTTGGCCCTTATGTCCAAGGGCCTTCAACCGCTTTGATCTTCACCGCCCATGCGATTAAGGAAGTTCGGGCGAGGTCAGCTATTAATGCGGTGGAGATCCGGTTAGACCGTCAGCGGATTGGGGTATTTACACCTACTCGCACCGAAGAGTTCTGGAACCTTGTAACGTTCCTTGAGGAGCGTGGTATCACCCCCGCTGTTCGTGGTGAACTGACTGGCAACTCAGTTACGGCTGAAGTTGTCCTGCGTATGCCACGTGTCGAACAGATCCCGCAAGAATGGTTTGATCAGTTCCGCGAGCGCCCAGTGAGTCCGCTTTTCTTTGAATCGGGCAAGGGATCGGAGCAGCGGGAAGATCGCGAGTTCATGTGGGACGATGATGATCTCCGTTCTCCTGACGCTGTGGAGCGCTGAGCCATGGCTTGGGCAACGAGGATTGGATCCGGTAGCTGGAGAGGCTTGTACCGTGATGGTACTGGCAAGACCAGGACCGTTGAGGGTGGGCCGTTTCGGCATAAGTCTGAGGCCGTGCGCCGTGCTAGCGAGGAAGAAGTAGCGTCACGGAGGCGAGCACTCACTGGGCAACGTGAGCCGGGAGATCTTCCGACCTGGGCAGAATGGTCAGAGACTTGGATTTCTCAACGAGTCGTTGAACCCTCAACCGCACGGACCGATGAGGGCCGGGTCAAGAAATACCTGATGCCGCAATGGGGCAACGTCCAGTTACATAAGATCACCAAAGGCGAAGTACGGGCATGGGTCAAGACCCTTCGAGAGCCCGGGACAGATGATCCGGTACTAGCTGACTCAACCATCATGCGCTTGGTCCATCTGCTCAGTGCCTCGATGGAGAGCGCCGTGGAGGGCGAACTCATCGCATTCAACCCAGCACATGGGCTCAAATTCAACTTTGCATCCAACCCCCAAGAGACCTACCTGACCGAAGACCAATTTTGGTCCGTACTAGATGCCATCGATGAGGACTACAAGAACGCGACTAACTTTCTAGTAACCACTGGGACTCGTCTTGGTGAAGCCATTGGCTTACATAAACCACGGATACTTGAATCCCCCGGGCTGATCGAAATCCGCGACGTTTGGGATACCAGGAACCGCACCATGAAGGCCTACCCCAAAGGCAAGTCACGCCGGTTCGTACCCATGCCCGACTGGATTCGTGATGAAACCATCACTTCCAAGCGCGGCGAGAAATGCGGCTATCCACACAAGGACGGCAAGTGCGTTGGCGGCCTGTTCTTACAGTCCCCCGAGGGGTACGTTCTGGATGGCTCACAACTACGTAAAGCATTCAAGAAGGCTTGCCTGAGCGCAGGGCTGCCCGAGCTGAGACTCCACGACCTCCGGCACACATATGCCTCTTGGCTCATTCAAGGTGGGGTATCCCTCGCTGAGGTTGGTCGGCTACTTGGACATAAGAGCCCCCAGACCACCGACCGCTACGCCCACCTGGCAGATGTTCCCAAAGACCAGATCCTTGCCGCCCTGCCAACCCGGGGCACACCGGCACCCTCTACTACAAAACTACGATTGGTGAAATAAGGCACAACCTATTCTGCCCCAATATCATCAAGGAGACCTGGCACTTCTGTGATACCAGTCAGCAGATAGGAAGTCTTGATACGTCCGTGTGCACCCTCGGTCCACGAATCGCGAACTGAAAAAGTTGCTCTGAATAACTTGTCTCGCGAAGCGATCAATCTTGCAACCTTTGGGGCAAGATCAGGCGTTGCCTTTGCGTCAATTAACGACCCGCGTTGAGGTTTGAACTTTAGAGAGTGACTTGCCCAATACCAGCCCTCTAAATTTCCAAGGTAGTCAACTTTTCGATCTTTAGACTTTGTCTGCAGAGTTGCGGTAACCAGACGCTGGGCGGCCAGTGCGCTAAATCTGGTTTCAACTTCAAGGCCCTCGTCATCAATCATTGAGCCGTGGATACCCCACTCAGAGTCGGCCACGAGCCTACCGAGCTCGCTTAAAGCTTTTCTAGCCTGGGGTGTGACCGCACCCACTACAGTGAGTAATTCATCCTCGTCTGCGTTTGCAGCATTCATTGTCGAGGCCAACAGGCTCATTCCCTCTGCCCAGAGTTTCCTGGTGGAGTCTCTTTCCTCGCTCACGGAAGGCTTAGATTCATCCAGGAACACCACGCGCACTGACCCTACTGACGGCGCAAGAACTCTAATCCCGCCTGTAATGCGTTGCCTGCCGCCAACAGACTTAGCAAGTTCACGCACAGATTCCGAAACTTTGACAAGAAACTTACCGAGCACTGAGGCGTCAGCATCATGGCTAGACGATGATTTAGGATCAACAATATGTAGATCAAGTTGGGAGGAAGCGCTCGACTGTAGTTTTGCAAGAACCGGGCGCAATTCAGGTACTTGTACCGCTGACATCGCAAGAGACTGGAGCGCTAGGCGATCAGCAAAACTAGACTTACCTTCGCTTTCTGCCCACGCCTCTACGAGTTTCTCTGAGAGACTACTCATTCTCCAATCACCTCCACATATCCTTTGCGTCTAACAGGGTCAAGGTCGCCATTCTGGTCCGTAACGTTAGTCCAGTGCTCATGCCAATACTGCAATGACGCCCGGTTATTACGAATTACTAGAAACCCGTCTATTAATCCACCCATCGGTTGAACTCTTCGACCCGCACTGTCCTCACGAGTTAAAAGATCTTCAAAACTGGCATCAACGCCCTCAAGATCACGCTGCACCACTAGCACACAGACATCAATGTCCTTCGGTGCAGCCCACTCCTTGTGGGTAACGAAGCCACCGTCTACCCAAAACCTCGCGTTCGGAATCACATCTAGAATCAAAGAGCGATATACAAGGAATGTATTCCAAAGTCTATCTCTTTGCTCTCGGAACGGCGCATTTTCTACGAAAGCCCTACGGACTTCCTCGATGGACGCGCGATGCTTCGCAACAGGCAATAGACCATCACTAAGGTTCAGCATATTTGCACCATCTACAGTCCGGGACAATTGGTAGCAGAATACCTTGAGTTACTCAAAAGAATTGCTTCTGTCCATTTTTAAGCAACGGGGGACTCATCATTCGGGAGGCCCAGCTGCACTGGCAGAACTACATCCAGCCATGGAAGGCCAAAAGTGTAGCAAAACTGTAGCAGCGGTTTGATAAACGGTGATAAAAGAAGCGTTACACCGATCAATCATGAAGCACTATTCATGCAGGTCAAGAGTGTAAATGAGGTGCGGAGCGTAGAAATGATAAAAGAAGCAACACGCCGCAAATCAGTCTTTTAATCCGTAGGTCGCGGGTTCGAGCCCCGCCGGGCCCACAGCAAGAAAAGCGGTCCTGACGTGTATGAACGTCAGGACCGCTTTTTATTATTTGCAGGTCACCGCACACCTCGTGCGGTGACCATGCGGTGAAACTCCATAAACAAACCAACCTCACCACTTGCCTTACGGGCATAGTCATGTGTATAATTAAAGCATGAAGGAGGTGAGAAATTGGAAACACTTACCGGATTACTTCTAGCAATAGCCGCACTGATCGCGGCAATCGCACAACTAGTCACAGCGATTGGAAAGAATCGCAAGACTAAGAAAAAGAAGTAGGAAAGGGGTTGGAGCCAAGGATAGTGGCTCCAACCCCACTCCGGTAAGTTTCCCAAAGGAATATGACTATAGTCAAGAGCACAGCAGGCCTCTTTGCGCTTCTAGCGGGGATCCTGGCAATAGGTGACAACAACATCGCAGCCGCACTGGCGATCATTGCCGCGGCCCTCATTGGTATCGACGCAACGAAGACCAAGAAGGGAGAATAACCATGACAGTGGCGTACTTATCGCTTCAAGAGATCGCAGATCGGCTCGGAGTTTCACGTAACAGCGTGGCTAAGTACAACCTCCCCGAGCCGGACGCACACATCGGGACCACTCGCGGCTGGCTGCCTGAAACAATTGACGCTTGGGACGCTGCACGCCCACGCAAAAAGCGAGTACCTAGACCAGACCAACAGGAATAGGCCGCGAGCGCAAGAATGGCCCCACCCTCGGTTGAGGGTGGGGTTACCGGACGACAAAGATCTGTGGCCGGATCTACCCCTCTTGAAAACTACCAAGATTTGGTAATATTGGCGTATGGCCATAAACACATCAATCAGTCTCGACGACCACTTCTCAGCTTTTCTTGCACGCGAGGTCGCAACCGGTCGCTACCGATCAGCAAGTGAAGTTGTGCGCGCAGGACTACGTTTGTTGGAAGACCAAGAACTAAAAATGTCAGCTCTTCGTGAGTTGTTAGAAGAAGGCGAAGAGAGCGGAAAATCAGAAGCCTTTAACTTTGATTCCTTTATCGCCGCGAAAAAACAGTGACAAACTATCGCCTTACCCCGGCTGCACAGCGCGATCTCTCGGCCATTTGGGATTTCACTGAAGAACGCTGGGATCGACACCAGGCAGAGATCTATCTACGGGAGATTCAAGAAGCGGTTGAGCGTATTGCTTCCAACCCTGAACGTGGACGCCCCTGCTCACACATTCGCCACGGTTACCGGCGGTACTCGATAGGTAGCCATTTAATTTTTTATGTCGAAAGGGAACGCTCAATTGACATCATTCGCATTCTCCATCAACGCATGGATCCCACCCGTCACATGTAATAAAGCAACTCATTGGACACCGCCAGTCGAATTAGTTTCTTGGATCACGGATAGCTGCAACAAAAAGGGGCCATGCTGTGTCAGTATGCTCGATCGCTACTAGGAACGGCCGGTCAGCTCTGAAGACTTTCACCTCCTCGGCGAGCGGGGCACTGCTTCCCGTCATAGCTAACTCGGTAACCGCCACCGCAATAGTTCCTGCCTCATCGATTGCCAGAACCGCTTGTTGCACGGCTTGCGCTAGATAGAGGTCTTCCTCGCTGATACCACTAAAGTCAGGGCCCGAGGCAGCAAACAAGCCACCCAAGCCAACAGATTCAAGTGCTGGTTTCAGGTCTAGAGCGCCGGACTCAATATCAACTTTAGGAATCGATAGGTCCACCCTCACAGCAGATGCATCTGACAGTTTGGCGGAGAGTTCTTGCTTCAACTCTGCCGGTATTAGGCCCGGATCAGTCCCTTGTGGCGGCAACAACACGTCCATATGGAAGCCACTCGTGTACGGTAACCGAACAGCTTGCCACCCCTGTGCCTCGGCGTATCGGAACTCGGCAACCTGGGACATCATGTCAACATCCACTAGGTCCCCCGCACCGAGAGTGAACTGTTGTTGAGCTGTCGAATATTCTTGAAATGGCATCTGCCAGGCTGCCGCAAACACGGTCGCATTTTGCAACACCAACCGCAGGTCATCCCTTGACGTAATTGCTGACTCCTCAATGAGTCCGCCGGTATTCTCCTTGACCCAGGTATCGAGAGTCTTCTTACCCTGCTTGTTACTCAAGTCAGTTACCAGCACTCCGGCCCCGTATCCCGCGCCTAAGGCATCGAGAAACTGTGGCCGCGCCGTAAAACCAGAATCCAGCACCACCTGGTTTGCCACATGCAGCACGGGCTGCTCCGGGGGTTCCTTGTCCTGGACCACCGCGGGGTCGCCCGAGTATTCCTCAAGCGCAGCCAGCAACGCGTTGACCGCATCCGTGCGGTCGCTACCGGCGGCACCCAACACCGCATCAAACTGCGAGGCAGTCTCACCGGCGGCCCCTTCCGCGAGCATGGACAGCGCAATGACCGCGCTAGCAGGGGAAACTACCGCGTTTTGCTCAGGCGGCGCACTCTTAAGCAAAGACAGACCAAACTGATCGGTCGCGGCAACCACTTCATCGACCGAGTTCACTTGGGACACCGTAACCACCTTGCGTGCGACGTCCGAGATCTCCAGTTCCACTGGCGCTGCCCCGGCGCATGCAGTCACCCCAAGAAGCGCTGCTAACGTCGCTGCTGCCACTACGGGGCGTGTCATGTTTGGCGTCATAAACCGATTCTAAGTTGTCTGCTCAATCTCCCCGATAACGATTATGCACCGATATTTCCGCAGGCAGGACGCATTACCCTAGTGTTCAGATTCGTGGAGAATCTCGACCGCCCGGTTCGCAAGTTTGTAACGGGGAGCCACAGCACCTGCGCCCGGTTCAACTCACATAAGGTAGGCCACCGCAATGATCGATGCCGTGACCACAGAAAACTCGACAAAAGTAGGCCTGACCTCATTGGAAGTCAGGCCTACTTTTGGGCGCTGGTGAACGGCAAACGCCCGAGCGATCTGGACGAACCAAACTTAGGTCTTCTCGCAGGAAGCATTAGTTGCGTTCTGCGAGCATGCAGTATCCAGCCATCCGTCATTCTTTAAGCGCTGCCTGTACTTCCTCAAGTAACCGCAGGAAGGCAACAGACCCCGGGTCTAGATGCCCCTTAGTTCTATCTCCTAGCCACCCCGCTCTCCCTAGTTTTGCACTGAGGCCTCTCGAGGATTCGAGTGCTTCCAACGCATAGCGCTGTACGCGTTCCATAGTTTGCACGCTAGACTCACTGTCGGTCGATTCTAGGAGTGCTCTTCGGGCAGCATCGAGGATATCCACCACCGTCTTGTCTCCCACCTGAGCTTTGCCCCTATCCATGATGGACTGCTGTAGGACTCCGATTGCTTGAGCAAATTGGATAGTGGAGTGTTGTTCCTCATCTTCAAAAGTTGATGACGCAGTGACTAACCCTCCTCCCACAAGCGCGGCAAAAGTGGAAGGGTTTGCCGCAGCAAACTCACTGCCCGCTACCTTTATCAGTTCGACCGGGTGGGCGTCGGATGGAAGCTCTTGGAGAGCCTGCAGGATCGCCTTACTTCCCAATGCAATAGTCACACCCAAATCACCATCACCAACTGCCGCGTCAAGATTACGCAGTTCATCACTGTGACGAGGCATCTGAGCTACTACGTTTAACATCCAGGCCCGCAAGTTACTCTCCTTAGCCGCCCGGCGGACCTCCCGTGCTTCTCCCTCACTAAAATCCGTACTTTCGACCGAGATCTTGTCACTGGCACTGCGGGTTGCCTGAGGCACTACACCTTGGGAGAAGAATGGGGAATGAGCCGGAGCATCCAGGAGTCCTTGCATTTCATCGTCAAGGACGATGACTGACAGCGAGGCCCCGACCATCTCTAGGCTAGTAACTAGTTCACCGACAAACTTCCAAACGATTTCCACCCCCATACCAAGAAGCGTGAGGTGAACTTTACGGTACAAAATATAGAGTTCTTCAAGTGGTGTCGCACCCATGCCATTGACCAAGACTGCCACTCGGCTGCCCTGAGACAATTCCAATTCTGGAACAATTTCAGTCAGAAACCTCTGTGCAATCTCATCCGCTGGCTCCAACGGGCCACGGTGATGCCCCGGCTCGCCATGTATCCCAATACCAACTTCCATTTCCCCATCGTTCAAGGTAAAAGTTGGTTCCCCAGCCGCCGGCAAGATCGTGGGTGCTAGTCCCACCCCCATAGTCCGGCACACCCCATTGGCACGTTCGGCGATTTCTCGCACGGTTTCAAGGTCCGCGCCTTCCTGAGCTTTAGCCCCTGCGATCTTCATGACAAAAAATAGGCCAGCGACACCTCGTCGATCCGCGGCCCTCTCCATAGGTGCTGAAAGCACATCATCAGTGCCAACCACGGTTGCCGTCTCAACTCCGTCTTGTGCCGCAAGAGTGGCAGCAAGATCAAAGTTATAAACGTCCCCTCCATAGTTCCCGTAGAGATAAAGGACACCACGCCCTTCATTTGAGGCCATTGTTGCTGCATAGAGTTGCTTGGCCGATGGAGATGAAAACACATTGCCGACCCCTACGCCTGATGCAAGCCCGTGTCCGACATACCCGAGGAAAAGTGGCAGGTGGCCTGACCCACCTCCCGTAACGATCCCCACTCTGTGGCCGGTCCCAGCATCGACACGCACAACCGCACGGCCATCTTCACTGGCTGCCCGGTAACTTTGCGGGTGGGCTAGCATAATGCCTTCTAAACTCTCGTCAACAAAAGCATCCGCTGCGTTCATTATTTTTCGCATGAAATTTCTCCCCTTTGAGATCAAACACGTGTCTGGCTTCGTTCAACATGCGTGCGCTTTGGCTCATGAAGAAGCAGCAGCAGCCCCCGCCGCAAAGAACAGTGCGATCGCTTCCGCACCGGGGTCAACCACGCCAGTGGAAAGATCCCCCACATAGCTGGCTCTTCCCAAGCTTGCCGTTATTTCCTTGGTACTCTGCGCACCTTGGCTGGCGCTCTCAGCTGCTTTGGCTAATGCGTCCGCGAGACCTCCGTCTTGCCCAGCCACTTCCTTCAAAGCTTCAGAAGCAGGGACCATGGCGTCAACCATCGTCTTGTCTCCAACTTTCGCTCCGCCAAGACGTTGAATAGTCTCAGTTCCGGTAGCGATTCCTTCAGAAAGACCGGCAATAGTTAAAAAACCGTCATCAAGTGCCCGCGCAATCCCACGGAACCACATTCCCAAGAGCGGACCGCTGGTGCCCCCGGTGTCTAGAAAACCTAGTGAAATCGCTGAAAAAACTTCTGCGTCAGTGGGAGAACCCGAGAGTAGTTGGATTCGTTTCTGTGCGCGTTTTAGCCCAGAACCAAGATTAACGGCAAAATCACCGTCTCCAGCCTGCCGGTCAAGATCTCCTAGGTATTCTTCATTGCTGGCGAACTCTTTAAGAAACTCGTTGAACCAAGCGTGTGCAAGTGTTGTCATACGTAACGTTATTCCTCCAATAGATGGGAAAGTTCACCAAGAAAGAGCGGGGGTTCGTACCGGAGCATCCCAGAGTTCTAGAATCTGATCATCGACTTTGGACAAAGTTACCGACAGCCCCGCCATGTCCAGAGCGGTAACAAATGAGCCGGTCAGCGTGCGTGCCACCTCAATGCCCATAGCTTTCAAGATCTTGTGGACGGCCCTTGTTGCCACATATAACTCAGTAGGGTGAGTACTCCCAAGCCCATTGATCACCGCAATGACTCGGTCCCCAGAACCCAACGCTAGCGCTTCCACAATTGGTTCAACCAACTGCACCAGCAAATCATCCGCCTTCCCGTACGGGACACGAGCGCGACCCCGCTCGCCATGAATCCCAACTCCAAGTTCAACTTCATCGGAGGCGAGCTCGAACGATTTTTTTTGCGTATTTGGGTGCGTACAAGCATTCAGGGCGAGTGCCATAGACCGAGAACTGTTTGCTACAAGCCGGCCTAGTTCGGCGACTTCAGATAGTGACTTGCCTTGTTCCGCTGCAGCCCCACATATTTTCTCAACTACGAGAGTAGCTGCGGTGCCTCTACGACCTACACGTGATCCAGCGATATCAGTAGCCACATCATCGTCAACGAGCACATGTTGCACTTCGATTCCATCATCTGCACAGATTTCAGCTGCGATCTTGAAGTTCAGAACATCACCGGTGTAGTTTTTCACAATGTGCAACACCCCCTTGCCAGCGGATACCTGTGCTGTCGCAGCAGCAACTTGGACGGCTGTCGGCGAGGCGAAAATCGCACCTGGCACTGCGGCATCGAGCATGCCCTGCCCCAGCAAGCCTGCATGGAGAGGCTCGTGGCCGGTTCCGCCTCCTGAAACTATTGCGACCTTGTCCTTGGCCAAAGTGGAACGGTATAAAAATAGTGGTTCCTCGCAGAGTGCGATGCGCGGATCCGCAGCCACTAGCCCCTCTAATGCTTCTTGAACAAAATCATCTGGATCATTAATCAAAAAACGCTGCGTCACTCAAATCCCCGTCGATTCTTGTTAGTTGAGGGCGATTAATTCGCCAGTCGAAAAAAATACCTCTAGTTGCGTCATGTACTGAGAAATTTCTATCCCCTGAGTTTCCAACCATTGGTCGTTGTAATAGGTATCAAGGTAACGCTCGCCATGATCACAAATTACGGTAACCACACTGCCACGGACCCCTTGCTTCCGCATCTCAGAAATTTTGACTAAGGCGGCCCAAAGAGCTGTACCAGTAGATCCGCCGACGAGTTGTCCTAGTTCCTTCGAACAGAAACGCATGGCAGCGACGCTCGCAGGATCTGGAACTCTCACGACAGAATCTACGAGTTCTGGAATGAATGATGGTTCTACCCGCGGTCGACCGATTCCTTCAATCTTGGATCCTGTGGCCGTGGTGTGTAGATTCCCAGTTTCCCAGGCCTGCGCATACGCCGATCCTTCGGGGTCAGCCACCGCGACCCGGGTGTCGTAACCTTCGAGCCTGCAGTGCCTACCAAACGTTGCACTGGTGCCTCCAGTTCCTGCTCCCACCACTATCCAAGACGGGATCGGAAACTGTTCACGATGGAGCTGAGACAGCACGCTGGACGCGATGTTGCCATCTCCTCCCCATTCGGATGCTCGTTCCGCATAAGTGAACTGGTCAAGGTAAATTCCATTTAACTCTTCCGCCAGTCGCTGAGATTCTGAGTAAATCATGGTGGGATCTTCTACCAGGTGACATGTTCCACCGAGCTCTTCAATCCGTTCTACTTTGGCCCTGCTGGTTGACCTAGGCATCACCGCCGTGAACGGCAACCCTAGAAGCCGGGCAAAGTATGCTTCGCTGACCGCTGTTGAACCAGAAGAAGCTTCTATTACCCGTTTGCCCTCTGACAACCAACCATTGCAAAGTGCATAGATAAATAGGGAGCGAGCTAAGCGGTGTTTCAAACTCCCCGTTGGCTGCCTGGACTCATCTTTGAGGTACAGGTCTATACCCCACTGTTCAGGCAGCGGCATCCGTAGCAGTGGTGTCTCGCCACATCGTGTTAACTCCGCATCAATTCTCTGCAGCGCCCAAGAGGTCCAAGCGCGTTGTGCATCGGTTTCCGCAACTTTGGGTTCTACCGCTTCTTTACGTTGAATAATCATGAACAAATACGCCGATCTATAAAGGGGCTAAATTACACAAAATTTAACCGTTCAGGGCGGTGTGGTGGGCAGGTGCCCACCACACCAAGCGCACTTAGCTAAGAGGCATACGAGCTGCTGAAACCAGAGCCTTAAGGATGCTAGGAGGGGTGTCCGAGTGCACCGTACAACCTGGCGCAACGATGATTTTGTCGCCTGTCTTGCGGCGGCTTTCCATTACATTGGCCAAGACTTTGCTTGGGGGCCAGTAGAGAGCTCCTACTTCATTGAGTCCACCCATTGGTACAAACTTTCCAGCACCCGCTACTTCTTCAAGGGTTGGCTGGGACTGGTTGTGTGACCAGCTCATTACCTCAACGGGGTATTCATCGACCCAGGTAGGAGTGAGGTCGTAACCGTGAACGTGCATGATTCGGACTCGTCCGGCAGCGGCATCGAGTACCTTCTTGTCATATGGCGCAATCCAGTCTTCAAACTCTTGTTGGGTGACTCCCCAACCGTGCCAATCAGCTGAGGCCCCATTTACCGAATAGTGAATTCCTTCAGCCAGATCCTTCGTGTCGTTCAAGAACTCTACGAGCCGATCTGACACGTTACCCAGCACTTCATGCGCAATATCGGGATTGTCTTTGAACATCTGGACAACGGTGTCACCGAGGGTCCTAATCACCGTTTGAAACGGTGAGAAAACCGTATCAACCAATGGCACCCCTGGCAGTGCAGCCCGGATGAGTTTGAGAACCTCTTTTTGCTTATCAAAGTTCTCATACACCAAGTCTGGCGATCCAACTGCCTTCAGATCAGATGGATCATTAGCTTCCGAGATGTTGCCTGCGGTTGGAAAACGGTAGTCATCCATGACCTTTAAGTAGTCCCAGTCATACTCATTCTGGAATTCGATGTGCACCTTAGCGGCTAGTTCCGGCTCCCACAGTGCGCTACCAAAGTGGATCCAACAACCCACAGGCGGAGTATCTACTTTTTCACCACGTGCTGCTGTAAGAAAACGTTCCATTTTTTCCATGTCAAACTCCTCCAAGGTAAGCTGCTTTGATTTTTGGATCTGATCTTAGATCTGCAGAGGTTCCCTCTAGAACAACTGCACCGTTTTGTAACACGTAGGCACGGTCTGCCAATGCAAGGGACTGATTCGCACTTTGCTCAACAATGAGCATTGTCGTCCCCTTCTTCTTCCATTCACCCAACAGTTCATAGACAACGTCTACATACGCTGGTGACAGCCCCATCGATGGTTCGTCAATGACTATGATGCGAGGCCGCTGAATCAAGGCTCGAGCCATAGCTACCATTTGTTGCTCCCCACCCGAAAGTGTTCCAGCTACTTGACTCAACCGTTCCTGGACCCGAGGAAATTGATCGATTGCCTCTTCTAGGCGACTCTTCACTTCCCGTCGTCCCAACTTGCGACGTTGGGAGTACAGCCCCATCAGGACATTTTCTTCAACGGTCATCTCCGAGAAAAGTCGCCTTGACTCAGGAATAGACGCGATGCCGGAAGCTATGACGTCAGGTGTCGTCTTCTTGGCTAGGTCTTCACCGTCCAATAGCACCTTGCCCTTCGTCGCTTTTACTAGACGTAAGGCGGCCTTGATTGTCGTCGATTTACCTGACGCATTGCCTCCCAAGACGGCAACGACTTCCCCCTCCGCCACCTCTACGGTCACGGCGTGCAGGGCCTGAACCGGTCCGTAAAAAACGTCAATCTCTTGCAGACTAAGCAGCACCCTGGCCTCCAGTTCCTAGATACGCTTCGATAACCTTTGGATCGTTAAGGGCCTCATCAGGAGTTCCATCCGCGATAAGTTGCCCAGAGTCCATAACCACAACTCTCTTACTCATGCGGCGAACTACATTCATCTTGTGCTCGATGATGACAACGGTCAGTTCTGGATGGTCTGTCTTGTAGCTCTCCAAGATGGTCGCTAGCTCTTCAGTTTCCGTCGGGTTCATACCTGCCGTTGGTTCATCAAGTATGAGAACCTTTGGTCGGCTTGCCAGCGCACGTGCGATCTCTACTCGACGCCTATTTGCGTACGACAGGCTGTAAGTAAAGTGCTCCATGCGTGGAAGCAGTCGCTCTCCAAAGAGAGCGATCGTTTCCCGTGCTTGCTCTTCCGCTTCGTCTCTCCTCGAGCGCCATGATGGTAGCTGCAGAAGCGAGGCTGTAGCATCGCGCATAGTTCCAGCAAGACCGTAAGGACGATCTTGGTAGAGCAATCCGTTGTACGCACCAATCAATACGCTTTCAAACACATTGAGCCCAGGAAAAACTCGCGCTGTCTGGAACGTTCGGACCATCCCAAGGGAATAGCGTTGGGTTGAAGGCATCCGGGTAACGTCTCTTCCCGCAAGTTCAATTCGCCCTTGATCTGGTAGGACGACCCCCGAAAGCAGTTGCACCAGTGTTGACTTACCGGCTCCGTTCGGGCCAACCACCGCCGTAGTGGTGCCTTGCTCGAAGGACAAGCTCAAGTCATCGCAGGCTCTAACTCCGCCGTAGGCTTTACGTAGGTTTGTTACCTTGATCATGCGTTCTTCACCTGGCTTTCAGACTCGGTTCGACTTGGTTTGCTTTCAGTAATGCCGTCTGCCGCTAATGCAATTCTCGATCCAGCTCGCGCTGAGAACTTTGCGCCAAGTGAGGTAACTCCGGAGGGCAGGAACTTGATTACCAAGATCAAAATGACCCCGTAGACGAGTTCCCGGTACTGGGAGTACTCCCTCAAGAACTCCGGTATCGCAATCAGAACGATTCCACCTATGACCGCACCCAGCGGAGAAACAATGCCACCAAAGAGCACAATCGTTAGTAGTAAGAATGCGAACAGAATCAGGAATGAATCTGGGCTCACAAAACTCTGTTGGTAAGCGAACATCATTCCTGCTAGACCCGCCAAAACGCTGCTGATCATGAAGGCAATGGTGATGTATGGAGTTGTATTAACTCCAAACGCATCTGCCGCCAGCCTGTCCTCTCGGATCGATCGGAGATTGAGGGAGATTTGGCCCTTCTGCAACATCGCCACGATCCCAAGTCCAATCAGAAGTACTAGGAAGCAAATTGCTGTCATTGAACCGTTGAAAGTCAAAGAGTTTCCACCCAGTAAGGCAAACTTGGGTTCCGGGATTCCACCGATCCCAAGTGGCCCTCGAGTTGCTGGCATCCAGTTGAGCATGATGAGATAACCAATTTGTCCTAGTGCCAAACTTGCAAGTGCGATCGTATGCCCAGAGAGTCCCAGAATTGGCAGAGCGAAGATGAGACCCGCAAGGAGTGAGAGAACCACGACCACGACCAGCACTAATTCAAATGGCCAGCCCAAGTCGACCGCCATTCGAGCGGTCAGATAGGCTCCAACACCAAGCAGAGCATTATGGCCCACCGAGACATAGCCAGTCATACCGGTTAGAACTGTCATACCTAGGGCAGCAGTAGCAAAAATAGCGCCCTGGGCCATCACTCCAGACCAGTAGTTCCCCAGCCCGAACGTGGCAAATAGTCCTATGGCGAGCGTTATTCCAAGAGTCCACTTCATTGAAATATTTCTTGTTCCCATGACCGTTACGGGGAAACCTGAGCTATCAGCCAAAGGCGATGTTGTTGGTATCGCCCCAGCACCTCTTGACCCGCCCAAACCTAGAAGGGCCTTGGAACCAAGGAGCCCCTGGGGGCGCACAATGAGGACAACAAGCAAGAGTCCGAAAGCAACGAGGTCTCGCCAAGCTGCGCCTAGGTACCCGCCTGCCAGTGCTTCAAAGACTCCAATAAGGAGTCCACCGATTACTGCCCCGGTAAGACTTACTACGCCACCGACCATTGCAGCAGCAAAACCCTTAAGGCCGAACGGAAGTCCCATTGCTGGATCGATCTGTTGGAAGTAGATTCCAACGAGGACACCACCAAGAGCCCCCAAGAATCCAGCCATCCCAAATACTGTCATCTTGGCTGGTCCTGTGCGCACACCCATTTGGGATGCCGCGACTGGGTCTTGGGCGGCGGCTCGGATGGAGCGTCCCACCCACGTCGATTTGAACAAGAACACAAATACCACGAGGAAGAGCAGTGTCGCTCCCAAGATAAAGAGATCCGTCGCGCTAACCGTGATTGGGCCAATACTGACGTTATGCCCAGAAAGAGGGTTGGGGAATCGAACTGGGTTAGGTGACCAGATCAAACGAACGCCCTGATCCAAAATGAACGCCAGCGCTAACGTACTGAGCAGAGGTGCGATCTCGGCACTGTCTCCCAGCCACTCCACAGCGATGATCTCAATGATTATCGAGATCGCTACGGACCCGACTACGGCTACTAGGAACGCTAGGGGCAGTGATAACCCCCACGCAGTTGCAGCCGCCCAAGCAAGGTATGCCCCCACCATTACTTGCGAACCTTGCGCGAAGTTCACAACTTTGGCTACTCCAAAAACAAGCGCAAACCCTAGAGCTACAACAGCGTAGACGCTGCCCATTGCCAGGCCGTTGATAATCTGCTCGAGCAACTCGGCCATTACTCATCACCTACCTAAGTTCAGAAAGAATATGGATCAGACGGGATTACTAGTTTGTAACTTCAAACTCGCCGTCTCGGATAACTAGCCAAGTAATTTCCTTTTCCACATCCCCGTTCTCATCGAATTCAAGTTGTCCGGTTGCGCCAAGTACCGAGACTGTAAACAGCGCGTCTCCGAGCGCTGTACGTCCGTCTTTACCGACCTGGTCAATCTCATTCAGCGCGGCACCAAGCAATGAGATCGAGTCATAGCCAGCTGCACCATGTGCGTTCGGCTTCTCACCGTTACGTTCCTCAAAGCCTTCAACGAATTCGATGACATTCTGCTCTGGACTTTCTGCGTAAAAGAAAGCTGGAATGTGCCAGCCTTCTACTGCTTCCGCGCCCGCAAGTTCAATTAGTTCGTGCGTATAGAGAGAAGTCGCAGTGATCACTCTTGGGGCCCAAGAAGAATCCGTCATCTGCTGGGCCAAAACACCCGCGTCGGAGTACTGCAGTGCAAGGTACACACTGGACACATCCGCGCTCTTGAGGCTGGTCACCATGGTTCTGAAGTCTCGCGAGTCAGGCGCTACGGCTTCCACCTTGTCTATTGTTCCGCCAGCCTTTTCAAAGCCAAGCTGGAACTGTTCAGATGCGGAATTACCCCAGTCGTCTTGCCTAAAAAGTACCGAGGAAGTTGAGTCACCGAGCTCATCCTTGAGGTACTCAGCGATCAAGCTAGCTTCTTTGTCCTGAGTGGGAGTACCTCTAAAAATGTACTTGCCCATCCCAGTAAAGTCCGGGTGCGATGATGTTGGAGAAATCTGTGGAATACCGGCCTTGTCAAAGATTGGCGCCGCGGCCATAGCAGCACTACTCGTGAAACTGCCGACTGCAGCAACAATCTGGTCATCTTCCGCAAATTCACGTGCGATGTTCGTGGCAGTCTTTGCTTCACCTCGGTCGTCACGAATCACAAGTTCAATATCAAACTTGTTGTCTTCCTTGTTGTACTCGTCAACATAAAATTCAATGGCCTTTTGAATTTGCTGACCGTTGTCTGCGTTTTCGCCAGTCAGTGGGAGAAACACGCCAATTTTTGCCACATTCTCATCTGCTGCTGTTCCTCCAGAACAGGCACCGAGTGCCAATGCCCCAATGGAAAGTAATGCAAGAAACTTCGACTGTTGTTTCACTGTTCTACCATTTCGCTTGTCGGTCATCATTGACGTACAAAGAAAATCCACAGAGAGAATCACAAATACGGGTGCATTTGGATTCAGACTCTTAGCGCGGGTTCTAGAGTTAGCGCAGGGCCCAGCCCTGACGCTTTGACTACGGGGATACCCCGAAATTTTGATCCCTCAGAGAATTGAAAATGTTTCGCAGCTGTAGCCGCTAAGCATGCTCATCATTGAGGTGTCGTAACTTCTTTGGAAGTTGGTATCACAAATAGTGACACATGACATATGATGTTTGCAATCCTTCAGTTTTCTATATCATCTCAAAGCAGAGGTTATGACAGAATATTTGATCGACCTAAGGCAACTCGAAATTATCCGTGCACTTGACCAATTTGGTAGCCTCTCCGCAGTGGCTCGCCATCTTGGGTATTCTCAGCCTGCGATCAGCCAACAAGTACAAACGCTTGAGGCCCGATTGAAAACACCGGTCGTAATCAGGGGCCGCCGTGGCGTGGAATTAACAGAGGCGGGGCAGGTGATTCTGCGGCACAGCACCGCAATCTTGGACACTCTCGCACTTGCCCAAGAAGAAGTCTCGGCAGTAGCCGGCCTACGTTCTGGGCTGGTCAGGATTGTCGCATTCCCGAGTGCTTCTGCCACAATTGTGGCCGCCACGATGGCTGACATGACGAGACTCCATCCTGGAGTTTCATTCACACTAACTGAGGCAGAACCTCCCAAGGCACTCGAACTTCTTGAGAGCGGTCAGTGCGACATTGCAGTGGTTTTTCGCTACGGAACTGATGAAATTCTCCCCTCAGAATCATTCGAATCATTTCACCTACTGGACGCTGAGATGCGAGTAGCTGTACCAGTGAGCCATCCAAAAGCAAACGCTGATTTTGTCGCACTCGACGATCTTTGGGATTCGCGTTGGATTGCCGGCTGTCCCGACTGTAGCGGACACTTGGTCACCGCTTGTCTACAATCAGGGTTCACACCGGATATCGCTTTCGAAACCGATGACTACGTAACTTTGCAAACCCTTGCAGCACATGGACTAGGTGTTGCACTGCTATCTGACCTTGCTCTAGCCGCAGTAAGCGTAAAAGGTCTACTAGTGAAGGCTCTCACAAAGTCAGACACCCAACGTGTGTGTGCTCTAACGACTCCCGGTCTCTCTAGGGTTCCCGCTGTACAGCAGACCCTGAAAATCATGCGGCAAGCAGCGTCATCACTCGCGAAGGACAGGGATGAAAAGGCCAAATCCTCATAACGCAGTCCGTAAATCAATAGACTCTCCTGCACGATTCACAGCACCGATTCAGCGCATTCCATATTCAAGGTTTCATTCAGTTAGCCCTGCCGGTGATGCCCCTCTTGACATTGACGTAACGTCAACCTTTACCGTTGTAGTTTTGGAATGGTCGATTCAACAAATTGCCAAGTTAGCCGGCACTAGCAGCCGCACCCTGCGCCATTACGACGATCTTGGCCTTGTGCCGCCCACCCGAATTGGCAGCAACGGTTACCGCTACTACGACGAGCAAGCGCTCGTTCGTCTCCAACGGGTGCTCCTGCTGCGTGACCTCGGTTTGGGTTTGCCGCAAATTGGGGAAATCCTTGAAAACCACAGTGACGAGCAGACCGCGTTGACCACCCACTTACAGCTCCTATACCAGGAGCAAGGCCGCATTAATCGGCAGATTTCCGCGGTTAAACACACTATTACTGCACTACAGGGAAGCGAGACCCTCATGGCTAAGAAAATGTTTGACGGATTTGACCACACCCAACACAAACAGGAAGTTGAACAACGCTGGGGCAAGGACGCATATACGCAGTCCGATGCCTGGTGGAGAAACATAAACTGAGCGTGACACCTGGCGCGAACAAACGGAACAACTCAACAAAGATTGGAGCGCTGCGGCGCTGAATCCGGATATCTCCCCAGAGTCTCCCGAAGCCCAGGAACTAGCTCAGCGCCACGTCGCTTGGTTAACGTCAATCCCCGGCACACCCGCAGCCGACCCCAACGGAGACCTTGCCGGATACGTTCGCTCACTTGCGGAAATGTATGTTGCAGACGAGCGCTTTGCGGCCAACTATGGTGGCGTTGAGGGAGCGGAGTTTGTGCGCGATGCGCTGCTAGCGTTTCTGAACTAGGACCCCGTTCCCCGCGGAAAGTTACTGAACTCCTAGTAGGAGTGGAAGACCAAAATGCCTCCAGTAATTCGGTCTTCCACTCGGCCAATCAACATCTATCCACTTCGATCAGCAATTGGTTACTTTGCTCGGGAATCGGGGGATGAGCTCCCGTACCGCATTCCCCGCAGCGCAGGGAAGAGTCATACTTCGAAAGAGGCCTGACCATCTACTAGGGTTCACCCCGAGAATTAAAGTAACTAATTTAACTACCATAACCATGTACTAGTTTCGAATTGAATTGTAATTTGAACCCGACGTCGAGTCAGCTCTTCTGCCGTCACGAGAACCCACCCCAATTAGTCTCGTTCATCTCACCCAAGACTCACGCGTTCGGGCACATTGGTCCTAATTCCCGTATCTCCGGCGTCGGGAATGTTTGCTCCACCCTTTTTTCGGGTTCTCCAGTCCAATAACCGACTTATTGGTTGGTCTCATCATCAGAGTCAGTCCATCGAAATCCGTGGGCGCCCAATCATGCCCTAGATTCTTAAAATCCAATCCCTGCTCATTATTGGTCTGCCAAACCATGAGCGCGCGGCCAGTTCCAAGATACTCTTCAACTCGCTCCCACAACAGATCTCGAACACGCTTGGAGACATGCCCTACAAAAACGCCGGGTGCAGCTTCAAGCAACCACTTGGTGAGTTGTCCTCGTAATCCGATCGGGACAGCTGTAACTATAATGACTACCACGTGAGTTCTCCCGACCCATCGTCGTAGTTGGCACCAGAAGCAACTTTTGCTAGTGGGTCCCAAAGAAATACCACATCAGCAAGTTGCTCCTCCTCAGGAAATTCTTCATCTTGGAGCAGCAGGGACTTCATATCACGCACTACAGTTTCAAGGGTTCTTTCCTTGGCAAAGGTATCTCTCATTGCTCGGCGAACTGCAGTAGAGAGATCGTCATATCCTTCTTTGATGACACTAAACGCCACAGGGACACTAGTCTTTGTTTTATACAGGTCAGCAAGATCGTAAACGAATGATCTGGAGTTTCCTGCGTGGACAAAGCCCAGTCCAGGCGCCGCCCCTAGTGCTACGACCACGGCGTGCACTACCCCATACAGCGCTGTGTGCGCCGCAGTCAGGGCCTGATTGATCGGAGTGCCAGCCTCAAAGTCCCCTGGTGTGTATTCACGCTTCGCCCATTCCACACCTGCAAGTTTGGCTATATCTCGGTATGCCTTCCTGACTCTCGCGCCTTCCTTACCTCGCAGTTGATGCATCGAATCCTTCGATACATCTTCACCAGGGAACCGCATAGCGTACATCTGGCGAGCGACAGCAATTCTCGATTTTTCATTACTTACAAGTTTGGCTTGGGCAATTAGCAGCTTTGAACTACGAGCCAGCGGTTCTCCACCTGCATAGTACCTAACCCCCGATTCTCCAACCCACACAACAGAAGCCCCAGTTTCCCCCAGCAATGTCATCGCCTGATGAGTAATCCTGGTCCCGGGCCCTAACATAAGACAGCTAACTTGAGCTGCCGGTATGTGGACGGTCCCACGCGCATCAGTAGCGGTAACCGCATTGGCGTCTCTAGAGACAGATGCATGCTGTAAATAGACAAAGGTCAAGCGGTCTTGAATACGCGCCACTTCTTGGATAGTTGGAGGACGCCCACCAGGAATCGACACTTTGTTACCCGCCTAAAGGCGCAAGTGTTAGGAGCCCACAACCGTATCCCTTGGCCGGCCCGATACCGTTAACCAGCGAACGCTGTAACGCGATTGGGTCCGTAACCTGTAGCACACCGTCATACTGGGCAGTGCTAAGAGTTACGGTCATATTTTCGCGTCTGAACTTTCTAACTCTTGAGTTAGAAAGTTGCAAGTTAGGAAGTTTCACTTCTTCTGACGTGTTTTGCTCGTCTAACGCAGCAATTTCGAATCCGTGACCACCAGCCCTCTTGAGTAGCCAATCTTGCTGTTGCTCAATAGTCACGTGAGCGACCCGTCTAGATTTCTCGCCAGGTCCCGATTTCTTCGAGACAGTAGGGTTTGCAACCAAGCGGAATCTCCACTGTTGACCTAAACGAATTGAATCTAACCTAGATTGATAGCCTCTCGTCCGCCACGTCTCCTGCGTAGGCCATCCAGCATCCTCAACTAGACCCGTTAAGTCAGGTCGTGCAGGGCTAACGATATAGAGATCATCCCTTGTAGTTGAACCATCAAGACGCCAGAGTATTCGCGTTGAATCTGCTGCAGCAGATTCAAGGCTGTCTGGGGGAAAACTTGCAAGAACCGCAGCGTGCAACGCCTGGGGGTTCGCCATCAAAAAACGGCTGTGGCGACGGCTCTTATTGAGAGTGAACTGAGTAATAAACATTGACTATTCCAATCCGCCCATGGGGTCATGATCTACTACTCCCAAACGGCTCACCGGGGCTGCAACGACCTTATTCATGGGGTTATCAATAAGAACTTCTGAAAAATGGACCGGCCTCAACGCATACTGTCGCTGGGTTGAGTCAAAAGAAACAGGAAAATCCGGGGTGAATTCGTCGGGATCGCCAATAGCATCTATTACTATCTCTAGTCGTTCCTGCGGTCTCTTGCGGGTGCGTTGGTATCGCTTGCTTGCTTGCCAGGGAACAGCCTTCAGCCCTTCCAGCAGTGGTTGGTCAACAAGATCGATGAGCAGGGGGGCTGCAGGCACACACGATTTTCGACCAAAGTAGACTGGAAAAATAGGTGATTGAAGCGCGCTGTACAACGCTTGGAGAAGAGTTTTTTCGCCTTCCACTGCGGCAACGAAAACTGCATCTTGCAGATAGAACCTGCCAGACAGCGGCATACTCGTTCGGCTATCAGCCGAGCGTGCCGTTTGAAAGTCACGCAAAAGAGACCCAGGTTGGTCAATTCTCACACCGACTTTTAGAGCAGCAAGATCTTCAATACTCTCGACCCTGCGGCGACCTTGAGCAGCAGCAAGTAGGCCAACAATCCCACTTTTACTCGGATACCGATCAGTCTGTCTGCTTGTAAAGCGGGAACTAGTTCCCCAAGCCTGCAGCGGAGCCACAAACCTCAAGAGCAAAGTACTCATGCGGATAGATTTTCTTCAGCGAAAGTTACCGCTGCCTGCTCTACCGCAGCGAGCAGCTCTGGCAGCGCAACTCGGTCTCCTAATTCTTCAAGGACTTTTCCAGCGTCACCTACTCCCTGAACCCACGTCATCTCTGGGGTGGCGCCGAAGGCTTCATAGAGTTCACCGGCATATTCAGCTAGGCGTGCTGCTGCAGCAACCGATATTGAGCGTTCCTCGGAAGGATATAGCGGAGTTTCAAACGCTGGTGCCAGTGATATCGGCTGATCACTACGCAACGTGACGACCAAGGATGTTGGGAGTGTCCGGTTGGCAAAGCTATTTTGCTTGCCGGTTGGCATTGCCGTGACAAATGATCTGACGAACTCTCGAATCGCACCGGCAGTGCCTGCCGCATCACCTAGGTTTCGTGCAAGTTCACTCACGTTGATGTTGGCATACCTGTAAACAGTTGACGAGTTGAAAGCGATACTACCGATCATCGCTGCGCCCGCATCTGTTTCTTCTTCACTCGCAGCTTTCACATCATCAACTGCCGTGTAGTAATCAAACTCAGTCTCCACTTTGGAAACACCAATCGCATGAGCAACTTGTGCCGCTGCTTCTACATTGAGGTCGGTGTTGTCCGCAACCATCCGCCCAAAAAGCGCTAAGTCGTAGGAATTGTTGAATTTCAACCGTTGTAGAAGTTCTTTCTTGAGGGACTTGATCTCGCCACCATCGATGACGGTCTTCCCCGCTAGTTCCGCAATTGAACTCAGTTGCTGATTGGAGAGGAACACCAAGTACCCGGTGACCTCAATGGGCTCGGTTTCTTGATTTTTCTTCGGCTTTGGCTTAGAAACTTTTAAGTTAGCAGTTGTGAAAACATCTACTGCCATCGCCTGTGCTTCATCAGTAAGTTCAGGGTACTGCGAACGTATTTCTGACGCGAGTTTTTCCACAAGCCTGACGCTACGCACACCAACAAGTTCCGGAGCCAGCCGGTTGGCGAAGTCTTGGCGGATTGATCGTTTCCACGCCTGGCTGGAAACTCTCGCCCGCCGGATACCACCGAAAATTGCAGTCTTTGGGTTTCCGGTGTCATCGCGGTTGACGTTACTTGGCGGGATGGGCTGAAGTGCATGCAGTTCTACATAGAGATTTTTGGACATCTTTGTATTCACTCTCCGGTTTCGTTAAGGATCTGTTCGGTTCGATTGTCTTTGCGTGGCGGGTTATAGAACTGCCGGCTCCATCGTAGAAGCACTGCACTTCGACGGCTTGGTACTTGGAATTCCAATAAGTCCTGTCCCAATGCCACGTAGTCCGTCGGAATATCCTTTGCTCGCATCTGCGTTACTAGGCTCATGAGATGATTCGATAATTCCGCAAACTCACCGACTGCAAGTAATGTCGCAAATCTAGTTTGAGTCGTAGGTACTTGCTGAGCAAGGGCATTGACTGATTGTCCCCATCTATTACCCGCCACGTGCTGAGAAGCACTTTTTGACTGTTGATGAGTCGCGTAGAGGGCCAAACACAAGTGCGCTGCACGCTCTTCAAAAGTGGGCGCATCACCAAATTTCCCCATGGAATTTGGAAGATCTGGCAAGACCACATCCCATATCTCAGTGCACTCTTCGAGTGGGCTCGTGACTGTACGGCGCAGTCGAGCCAAACTTGCCTTTGTGCTTGAACTCTCCCGTCCCTCCCAGAACTGGTGGAGCTTGCCTCTAAGCGCTCTACCAAACCCTGATTCATGGCGGATAGCCCGGTCAGCACTCGTTGTACTTGTCATTAATCTTCTTCCTCAGCTGTCACGTCGGTGTTTAGATGTTCCAGAACGTTTCTGATACGCCACTGCAATGTACGTTGTGCTGTTGCAGCATTGAGCCATCTGTTTCCCTGTCCAGATTCTTGAGGGTCTGGGATACCAGCTATCGCTGACTGAGGCGCCTCTTTTATGCTCTCGTAAGCGATCTGATTCACTAATTCGAACACCATCTCATCAAGGTGTTTAAGGTATGCCACTCGCTGTTGGACGTCTTCAACCAAGCGGATCCAAGCCCTCACATGTGTATCAATCTCAGTGTAGTAACGGACTCTAATAGCGTCCTTCGCAAGGTCTGAGTTCTTATCTCCGCTGGCAAGCGACAATGTAACCGCGAAATCACCTAATAGATAAGCGCACCTTTCAACTCTGTTGACGCCCTCGAGTATTACTGCCCGCAAGGCCCCCAATTGGCTTTGGAACGTTGCTGCTGAGAACACCAGAGAGTCTGTCGTAACAGCAGCAAACGATGATTGCTGCGGTCCGTACAGTACTCCTACAGTCTGGAAGGTCACCGGTTGATTACGCGTAATAACTTCTTCATCACGCAGCGCTCCAATGAACTCAGTAATCCCTGGGTGGACAGTCCTTTTCTCTTTCTTACCAATGGTGGTGGTCTCGGCTAGAACATTCTCCAGTCCCCGCCACACGGCCCTGTTTGGGTCTACCATCGCGGGCATGTAAGTATCTGTCTTGAACTTCGCCGTCTGCGGCTGTGAGAAACGCCAAAGGCTTTGGGGCTCTAGGCCAAAAGTGTTCGCGGCAAGCATCTTGTCTCCGTTACACACCAGAACGTTGGTCACTGAAGTCCCGTTGGACACAAGGCGAATCCGACGTGACTGCCAAGTATAAAGATCGACAAACCCAGTTGCGAAGTTCTCACTAGGGTTCTCTGGATTCGAAGCGCGTGGTGCGGATTCTTCATTGTTGCTACCTTTGTTGCTCTCCCGCCGTTCCCAATACGGTAGGTCTTTTTCAGGAGAGTAGTTCACAAAAGAACTTGTGGTGCCTGGGACAAACAGGTTATAGAGAAGTGTTTCCTTTAAATTAGATCCGGATGCTTGGATACCCAAAAGCTCTCCACACCAACCGGTACCAATGGGGTAGCCTTTCCCACCCTTAACTCTGGGGTCCCCGACAGCTCCTGACTTAATACCCGAGATATCGTAAGCGTGAGTGTTCACTAGCCACAGCGCCGCATCAGCATGGGAAATCTCCGAGGTTCCCTTACCTGCTCGCATAGTGAAGAATGGGTGACCAGCCGGAACATCCATAATGAGACGTTCTAACCCAAACACTTCATCTTTAGAGGTCCGCAAGTTAGGCACCTGCATAAATGGATATTCCGGGTGAAAAAGATCAAAATGCGAAGCATATCTATCAAGGTAATTTGTCACCTGGACTAGATGATGCTTCCACTGTCCCGCAATTTCTTCCCACTCCGCAATGGTCGCTGGCCCACCAAACGCTCTGTGCAAGATAGCTAATAGCAATCTCTGCAATGCGAATCTTTGAGTAGGCAGTTCAGTGCCGATCGTCAAAATTTCCTGAGCATCTTCGAAGATGCTCAAAAGTCCTAATCGTTTGGAAGTTCCATCCGTGTACAAAACCGGAATCCAAGGTTCTGTCCGTAGGTCATAACTCGTCATGTCGTAATTTCCAAGCCTCTCTGCGGATCATACGTCAGTAAGTATTTTCCAAGCCGAGTACCTTCGACCGGATCTATCGTCAAAAACAACTCATCCTTTAGTTCCGGAGAAGACTGCCACTCCGGGATCAAGAGGTTCTCCAATTGTTGGGGAAATTCTGCTAGCGATTCACCGGGCAAGACATAGCCAGGAATCCGGATAGTCGATCGACGTAACCACTCCAGTTGGTCATCCGTAGGCACGTAGTACTGGTCGAGCCTCGGATCGATCCCAGGCTCCGGGTGTATCAAACTTAAGGTTTGGTCAACCCTATTTAGGAGTATGACTTCGATACTTTCTTGAGCGTCCCGAACTTGAGCAGCTACGCGTTCTTCCCCTGCTCGGTCTACGGGTCCCGCACTGAACCCCCAGATCACGTCATCAGCATAGGGCGCGGCGACGCAGTTCTGAAGCGCCCTTGTTCGACGAGATTCCTCCATGCGCTCAAAGTTACTATCAGCCTCAGACATTGCTGATACCCAAGCTGCTGGTATTGCAATGTCCTCTACATAGGTGCGCTCAATTAAGGATGAAACGCCATCTGGAATCTGGATTTCACCCCCCAGTTCCTGGACCCTCAGGATCTCAAGCGCTGTCTTCAAGAGAAGATACGGATCGTACACACGAGCGCTTCCACCCAAGATTTCTGGGGCCGTTTCTAACGATCCTTTAAATCCCAAAATGAAGCAGCGAGCGCGGGTAAATCTTTGTGGACGTACCCGCGTATTATGTCTGTGTAACCGGCCAATTCGTTGTAACAACGCGTCCATTGGAGCAATATCTGTGAACAAAACATCGCAGTCAATATCTAAAGATTGCTCCGCGATTTGGGTCGCCACAATAATCTGACGTACGGATGGGTCCACAGTGTCACCCTTGCCAAATTGCTCTAGTAGTGCGGCATCGTTAGCGATTCTATGAGCCCCAATAAACCGTGAATGTCCCAGCGTGACCTCACCCGGAAAAGCTGCTTCCAACGCATCAAAAGTCTCAATCGCAGACCTCACGGTGTTACGTATAACGAGAATGCGCCCGCCACTATCCGAGAGTTGTTGTATCTTTTCAGACAGTTCTTCCAGGCCCAAATCTGCTAGCTCCAAATCAACTTTGCGCGCTACTTCCAAGAAGTCAAACGGCTGCTTACTTGCGAAATAGCCGCTTGTGAAACTGACCAATGGATAGCAACTAGCACTCCTTGATACCCCATCGTTCTTGGGCTGGTTCTCATGGTTGCGAGCTTTTAGTTCGGTGTTCTCTGATCCTGTGGTTTTGGTTCGTTGTTTTCCACGTTGATAACTTTCGAGCAAATCATCACGGATCGTGCTTGGCAGAGTCGCGGAGAGACAGATAACTGGAATTCCATTTGCACCAGCCCACTCAAGGGTCCGAAGAAGATACTGGCGCATGAAGGTATCAGCCGCATGAACTTCGTCAACAACAAGAACTTTTCGAGATAGACCGACATGCCTGAGCACGTTGTGCCGGGTCTTTAGCGATGCCATCAGTATTTGATCTATTGTGCACACAGTTACATTGGATAACAGACGGAGTTTAGACCGGTCTGACCACTGGTTACGGACTAGCTCGGAGGCACCAAGAATTACAGGATGCCAGGTGCTGTCCTCGTCATGTACGTCCGCCAGTTCATTGCTAAAACGAACAGACTGAAATGCGTTGTTGAGGTCCGCCTTGCCATGAATTAGCTGGATGTCTCCAATTGGTTTCTCACCAAGTTCCGACAGTCTCACTAGCCAGTCAAAAATTCTTGTGTACATGGCGTTCGTTGTTGCCTGCGTTGGAAGCGCAAACGTGATTCCTGCAAGTTTCAACTTGGCCGCAATCTTGTGGGCAGCTAGAAGAGCTGCTTCCGTCTTCCCTGAACCTGTTGGAGCCTCCAAGATTACGAGCTCCGGCGCATTCAAAGAATCGACAACATGATCTAACGCAATCTGAGTACTATTCGCCACCGCACCATGTGGTAAGCCAAATCCCGTAACTAGCCTTTCATCCAAAGACTCAGTTGAGCGTGCTGGCTCCCATGGGTTGGGGAGCCTAATATCAGCCAGCGCTTTCATTGCACGTGCATTGTGATCAAGGTTCTTATCTAAGGCAGCTCCATCATCAACAAGTCTGAAGTACTTGGTATCAGAAGCAATCCAATCCGATAACACAACTAGACCACTTACAAAAACCTGCGCATTTGGCGAAAGTAAGATCTCTCGCTCAATTAACTTGGTAATACCAAATTCCTTTGCACACTCATCCAGCAGATACTCTTGCATTTTCTGCCAAATTCCGTCTCCTAAGAGGTGCGGAGTGTCTGCGACATTTCCAATAGGTTGGCGAATAGGCGTTATCCCATGGTGTCCGGAAATAATTATTCCAAGACTATTTGAAGCGTTCATGCTCCAGTTGAATCTCGAACGTAGCCATCTACGAACAATAAAATGTCCAGAAATGTTATGCGGCAGTTGCATGCATTCTTGCCGAGTTAGCTGCAGAGATCTCCCAACAATCTTGGCTAGCTCCATACGCGCTTGTAAATGGCCAGTCGATTTTTCACGTAATGGCTTCGCTTGAAAAGCCGGAGTCGCTTTTCCCACATCATGCACCCCTGCAATGAATGCAATTAGAGATCGGAACTCATCAACAGAAAGGCCAGACTGGTTCGCCATTTGTTTCAACAAACTTGATGGAACCCACTGTTCCAATAACAGTTGTGCTACATGCCCTGTATCAAGAAGGTGAGTCTGCAATGGGGCCCACTGCAGAACTCCTCGGATATTTAGTCCTGCTTTGCCCCATAAATAATCGATGGCAGCAAAATGAACCATACTTTGCCACTCTCCCGCATTTAGATCCACGAGCACTTAAAACACCAGCAACTAGGTGTGACTTACCATACAGCACAAGATGCTGAAAATATCGCCTTTTTCATGCATGCCGGCATTTATGTATTCAGTTATTCCCTAATAGTCTCATCAACTGTTCCAATTTGCTGGCCAATGAACATAAGCCCTACATCAGACACCAACAATGTAGGATCGAGGATCTAATTTGCAGACTTCAAACTCAAGTCTTGTATGAAGAACTATATGAAACCTTAGATACCTCGCGCTAAACCTGCAGGTAGAGTAGTGTCTTCCCCGCACCTGCGGGGGTGAACCCCCCGCGTGACGCTATCCGCAACATCATGAGAGGTCTTCCCCGCACCTGCGGGGGTGAACCCGGATTAACACCTTGGTTCATCGTCGGAATCAAGTCTTCCCCGCACCTGCGGGGGTGAACCCAGGCTGATTGCCCGCTCATTCAATCGGTGCCCGTCTTCCCCGCACCTGCGGGGGTGAACCCATGATGACTCAAGTGTGGCACATTCTGTTTCAGTCTTCCCCGCACCTGCGGGGGTGAACCCCTGCGTCTTGAGCAGGCTGAGACCCGGTTTTTGTCTTCCCCGCACCTGCGGGGGTGAACCCGAACCGCCAACCTGATCGCTTGGGTAGCGCTCGTCTTCCCCGCACCTGCGGGGGTGAACCCACGGTGCGACAAACCCCAGAGGTAGTCAGCTGGTCTTCCCCGCACCTGCGGGGGTGAACCCCACCGGCGCCGGGGGAGTAGGGGCCTGCTCCAGTCTTCCCCGCACCTGCGGGGGTGAACCCTAATCGACCGCCCCAAGCCCCCGCTGCCAACCGTCTTCCCCGCACCTGCGGGGGTGAACCCCAGCTGCACCCAAGCGTTCTCAGACTCACGACGTCTTCCCCGCACCTGCGGGGGTGAACCCTCAGCGGTCGTGCAGCTCTTGGCGCCACCTCTGTCTTCCCCGCACCTGCGGGGGTGAACCCTTCAACCTAACGCAGGTAGACGATGCCCCAGAGTCTTCCCCGCACCTGCGGGGGTGAACCCATGGCTGTAATAATGCGCCGGATAGGTGGGCGGTCTTCCCCGCACCTGCGGGGGTGAACCCTGCGGGTTAAAACGGTCAACCAGCAGAGTGACGTCTTCCCCGCACCTGCGGGGGTGAACCCCAGTGCTCAAGACTCGCGAGCTTCCCGCAAAAGTCTTCCCCGCACCTGCGGGGGTGAACCCCCTCGCACCCCAGCAACTAACCGGACTCAAACGTCTTCCCCGCACCTGCGGGGGTGAACCCTAGCCGAGATTCTGCCGCGAGAGTTCGTGCGGGTCTTCCCCGCACCTGCGGGGGTGAACCCTATGAACGCCCACCGCGCTGCAATCAACAAATGTCTTCCCCGCACCTGCGGGGGTGAACCCCAGCCCCACAATCCCGTGACCGCGTGTACATCGTCTTCCCCGCACCTGCGGGGGTGAACCCAAGCTGCTGGATGTGCAGCAGGGTATTGAGGAGTCTTCCCCGCACCTGCGGGGGTGAACCCGCACGCTTCCCACGAGTCGCAGTCAAAGCCAAGTCTTCCCCGCACCTGCGGGGGTGAACCCAAGTCGCCGCGCCTGAACCTGCTCATCACGATGTCTTCCCCGCACCTGCGGGGGTGAACCCGGCCCCGCGATGGGTCCGTTCATGTGTGCAACGTCTTCCCCGCACCTGCGGGGGTGAACCCTCAACCAAATGCACATTCACCGGCTGCTCAACGTCTTCCCCGCACCTGCGGGGGTGAACCCTGAAATTCATGTGGTGCAGGGCCGGCCAACAGGTCTTCCCCGCACCTGCGGGGGTGAACCCTGTGTGCCGCTTGAGGCCGCTGCTTTGGCCCGGTCTTCCCCGCACCTGCGGGGGTGAACCCCCGGCCTGTGCCGGGTTATTTTCTGACGATTGGTCTTCCCCGCACCTGCGGGGGTGAACCCAAGCTCTGCGCACTCAGACCACAAGGAATGAGGTCTTCCCCGCACCTGCGGGGGTGAACCCATCTCCGGAGTCTCACGATCCTTAGCGATATGGTCTTCCCCGCACCTGCGGGGGTGAACCCAGTGGCGTCAAGCGTGCCAGCAGTAATGGAAGGTCTTCCCCGCACCTGCGGGGGTGAACCCGGTGACCGTGGAAGGCGTTTCCTACGTGCTCCGTCTTCCCCGCACCTGCGGGGGTGAACCCACACTAAAGCGGTCTTAGAAAACGCTGATCTTGTCTTCCCCGCACCTGCGGGGGTGAACCCGCTTGGAAGTTATTGGCTTCAAGCATGGCCTGGTCTTCCCCGCACCTGCGGGGGTGAACCCTTGAGGCACTTCTACCTACGATTTCGGCAGCTGTCTTCCCCGCACCTGCGGGGGTGAACCCAAGTTCGCCCTCGATTACCCGGAACTCGCCCTGTCTTCCCCGCACCTGCGGGGGTGAACCCTAAGGGTATGCGGGTGATCGCTCAAGGGCGATGTCTTCCCCGCACCTGCGGGGGTGAACCCTCATCCGGCATTGAGGACTGCGCTGTTTTGAGGTCTTCCCCGCACCTGCGGGGGTGAACCCCAAGATTCCTTTGAACTCTTTGGGTGTGGTCCGTCTTCCCCGCACCTGCGGGGGTGAACCCAATGCAAGGAGCAAGCATGATGTGCCCTGTGTGTCTTCCCCGCACCTGCGGGGGTGAACCCAGCCATAACTTCCTCCAATCTGGCCCGGGACCGTCTTCCCCGCACCTGCGGGGGTGAACCCCGCGGCACCAAGGTTGTCCTCATCCCAAATGCGTCTTCCCCGCACCTGCGGGGGTGAACCCAAAGTTGGGCTCACCGTCTATGGTGAGCACTCGTCTTCCCCGCACCTGCGGGGGTGAACCCGCGTGGGTGCCCGCATGGCCACCCTTCGCACTGTCTTCCCCGCACCTGCGGGGGTGAACCCTCACCTGCGCAAAAACAGGAGTACTCATGCTGGTCTTCCCCGCACCTGCGGGGGTGAACCCGAAAGTTGAGTACGCGTCAGCAGCGTCCGTTGGTCTTCCCCGCACCTGCGGGGGTGAACCCTACCCACCGCAACCGCGTGGGTTCCATACACCGTCTTCCCCGCACCTGCGGGGGTGAACCCACTTCGAGTGCTTACAACGCAGTAGCCAATTTGTCTTCCCCGCACCTGCGGGGGTGAACCCCAATCAGGCATGACAGAGAAAATGCACTCACGGTCTTCCCCGCACCTGCGGGGGTGAACCCCACACGAATTGGAGACCACGTAATGGCATCAAGTCTTCCCCGCACCTGCGGGGGTGAACCCAACTAATCAATGAGTACAAGCAAGCCGCCTGAGTCTTCCCCGCACCTGCGGGGGTGAACCCACGGGCTTGTGCCCAATGGACAGCTCGAACGCGTCTTCCCCGCACCTGCGGGGGTGAACCCCAATCGGGGTGCCAGCGTGAGTGCGCCCGTGTGTCTTCCCCGCACCTGCGGGGGTGAACCCGCACTGATTATGGCGTGGTTGCTACAGCGGTTGTCTTCCCCGCACCTGCGGGGGTGAACCCTCCGTAAAGGGGCGACGGATGCGCACTCGATTGTCTTCCCCGCACCTGCGGGGGTGAACCCCCACTCCCGCGGATACGCAGACCACGACAAAGGTCTTCCCCGCACCTGCGGGGGTGAACCCTTTGCTGGCACGCCCTGCTCACCAAGAACTTCGTCTTCCCCGCACCTGCGGGGGTGAACCCTAGCCCAAGTTGAGGCAGAGAAAGTGGTGAAGGTCTTCCCCGCACCTGCGGGGGTGAACCCACGATTGCCAAGCGTCTTGTCGAGCTGAACTTGTCTTCCCCGCACCTGCGGGGGTGAACCCTATCGGAGGTCCCAGCGTGATGCCGCGTTGGTGTCTTCCCCGCACCTGCGGGGGTGAACCCACGAAACCGACGCAACCGACAACGGGCACTGCGTCTTCCCCGCACCTGCGGGGGTGAACCCAAAAGGGGAGACGCCCAGAAGCTGTCAAGGGCCATGGAGAACTGCCCACCAGCGGACAAGAGTTCTGCCCGCTGGTGGCCAAGTAAAGTGCCCGGGTACGGCCATGAGATCTGCCCGGGATGGGTTTTGGTTGATGGCCGTGGGGTTGGGCGTTTACTTGAGTTGGGCTATTCCTTTTCCTTCCAGGGCATGGGTTATCTACTACTTGGTGCTGGTCTTCCCCGCACCTGCGGGGGTGAACCCCAGAACGAACCGCATGGGAACAATACGGCGCAGTCTTCCCCGCACCTGCGGGGGTGAACCCCGGTTTCTCAGGTGTCAGGGCGAGTATTTGAGTGTCTTCCCCGCACCTGCGGGGGTGAACCCAGTACACAAACCGACCGCGGCGTCACCGTCATGTCTTCCCGGCACCAGCGGGGGTAGTTCCAACACCGGCACCGCCGTAGCAGATGTGCGGGCCTCATATGGCGGGCCTGTGGCAGAATCAGGTTTGCATACACATCGGTACCAGCCCCAACTTTCACAGCAGAAACTACAGGTCAAAGCAGACGGTGGGTAGGCATCGGAAAATAGTGCACGGCCCAGGCACCCAAATAGCAAAGGATCACTCATGTCACGTACCGCCCCCACCGGCGTTGGCGTCATGCTGCCATTGGACCTGACCGCTGGTGAGGTCCTGGAGTTCGCACAAACAGCGGAGTCCCTTGGGTTTGATCAGCTTTGGGTTGTTGAAGATCTCGGGTTCCGTGGGGCGTGGCCCAGGCTGCGGCAGTCCTCGCTGCCACAAAAACCATTGTTGTGGGCATCGGGATTTTGCCGGCGGGCGCCCGCAATGCCGCTTTTGCTGCGATGGAACTTGCCACGCTGGCCCAGCTTTTTCCTGGACGGATCATTGCCGGATTGGGTCATGGTATGCCCGGGTGGATGCGGCAGGCCGGCGCTTGGCCGTCCAGTCCGCTAGGTTTGCTCGAGGAATTTACGCACGCCGTGCGTGCCTTGCTCAGTGGGGTGCCCGGTCCCGCCGCGGGCAGGTTTGTGAATGTCGCTGGGGTGGTACTCAAAGAACTTCCCGATGCCGTCCCACCTATCGTCCTTGGCGTGCGCGGGCCAAAGTCATTAGCGCTCACAGGCAAGATCGCTGACGGCGTTGTGCTGGCGGAGCCAGCCACGCCCAGGTACGTTGCCGACTCGCTTGCAAACTGCGCCGACGGCGCGGACCTTTCGGAAGGCGGGTTGGCCGATGATTTCCAGGTCATTACCTACGATGTTGCTGCGGTTCATGACGACCCGGCCGTTGCAATCGCGGCGGCTCGGCGCAACTTGGGCACCTTTGGGGAACCGGATTGGGCCCCGCACATTGTTGGTCAACCGTTTGCTTTGGATCTGGTGGATCTGCGCCAACGTTGCGCTAGTCCGCAAGAATTTGCAACCCTTATGCCTGCGCAGTGGGTAAGTGCCCTTACCCTGGCTGGATCTGTCGACCAAGTTAAGGAAAAGTTGGCGGCTCGCCATGCAGCTGGCACAACCACCGCTGTGCTCATTCCGATTGGTGAGGACCGCCTAGGGGAAATCGAGCAACTGGCACGGGTACTGTCTGCGTAAGGCCCTTACTGTTTAGGTACTTGACTGCTTAGGTGCTTGCGGAACAAGCACCTAAGCAGTGTCAGGGTTACTTCCCGTGGCTCTAAAAGTCGTTCCTATTGACTTGCACGGTGTGCCCTCGGGCAACCACCGGTTCTAAGGTCATGCCATCGCCGGTTTCTTCGATCACTCTGAACAAGGTTGCGGTCAGACTCATTGGATCTCTGGTTGCTGCGGTGAGGGTTGTAGTGGTGAGCTTGGGGGTGGGAATCTGTGCGTCCCACAGATCGCCCAACACTGCGCCGCCGGTTGGGGTGGCAGCTATGGTTGTAGGATCAACGCTCAGGATTTTTCCGTCTGCGAGTTCTATCTGCTGCGGGACAATGCCGTCTCCCACGGGGTAGGCAAATACCGGGGAACCTGACTCATCAAAGAAGAACGGTTGGACACGTCCATGACGGTTCACGTCAAACAGCGGGTTACCCACAATGTCCCGGTAGCTACGGGCGTGATAAACAATCACGTCACGGCCTTGTTCATCAACCGTGAATGAGTTATGTCCCGGTCCGTACCCCTGGGTAAGGTCACAGGATACAAAGACGGGTTGTTCGGATTTGTGCCAGGATTGCGGGTCTAACAGGTCCGCGTTCTCATCCGCGGTAAGCAGTCCCATGCAGTAGTGATGATCAGTGGCGCTAGCAGAGAAGGTAATGAAGATTCTGCCGTTGCGCTTGAGCACGGCTGCCCCTTCATTTACCCGGTACCCTACGTTCTCCCAGTCCAGCTCGGGGCGGGTCAACAAAACGGTTTCCCCCACCAAGGTGAATGGGTCAGCCATCTTGGAAATGTACATGTCAGAGTTGATGACTACACCATCTGGTAAGTCCGGTTCTTGGATTGGCCGTTGTGCCCACACGTAGTACAAGTCTCCGCCATGCTCAAAGACCGTGGCGTCGAGTGAGAACTCATCCCACTGCGTCTCAATTCTGCGCGGTTGCCCCCAGACCGCCGCGCGGGGATCTGGCCCCACCCCTTCCATCACGTACATACGGATACGGAAGGGCTTTTCACTGTGTCCGGCAGTGAAGTAGAAGTACCATTTCTCCCCAATTTTGTGGAGTTCCGGCGCCCAAATATTCCCGCCCATCTCCCCCGATTCAGGGCGGCGCCAAATTTCAACTTCTTCGGCCGCTTTGAGGCCAGCTAAGGTTTTTGCACCCCGCAACATGATGCGGTCAAAGTCCGGGTAACTGCCCGTGAAGTAGTAAAAGTCCTCGTCCTTCAGCACCCACGGGTCTGCCCGCTCCAGAACTATTGGATTTACTGGTGTTTGGTGGGTTAGCGGTTTGATAGTCACTCGATCAACCTTCTTTGCATACTCAAGTCTTGAAATACGGAGCCAGTTAGCAACCGGCCAAGCTACCAATGTGGTTAGGTAGCTTGGCCGGTTTCGAAAGATCTACCGTGCTTGACGCAGCCGGCTTGTGTGCTCCCGGAACCTACGGGCCACGGGGTTCTCAATGCGAGTAAGTCCCTGGCTCGTCTCATTGAGGTCATACAAGCCCATCGTCAACAGGTGATCCTGACGCGGATTCTCGCTGTGACGCCACGTCCACTCATACATGTCAAACAACGGCCACCAGGTGTAACCAACGATGTTGGTCCCCTCACTGCGCATTTGCTCAACCAAGCCAACGGACTGGTCCAGCCAATCTACGCGTTCCTGGTGCGACGCGGTCACGCAGGTCTCGGTGACCATGACGGGAACTTGGTAGCGCTCCGCAAATGCTTCAAGGGCTTTGCGCAGGCCCGCAGTGCCACGGTCAGCATAGGGCCGTGGATCCGCAAACCCTCCGCTGTGGTGCACACCGGCCTCAAACAACTCGGTTGAGTGCCGCGGATAATAGTTCACACCCATGATGTCCGGGGCAACCGCATTGGTGGCAAACCAGTCCAACTCGGTATCTGAAATAGCATGTGACACCCGGTCCAACAGTGGGTGGTTGGCGTCAACACGACCGGTCACCAAGTCTTCCACCAAGTAAATCTGGTGCCGCAGACGCTCCGCTTGTTCCCGGTGCTCCGGCGCTACATCGTCACCCTCATACGCAATTGCGGCTTCCACGTGAATAAAGCAGGCATCGGCCCCTACTTCACTGGCAATAGCCCGCTGGGATCGTACAAAGGCGCGGGCAAGGTTTGCCGCAATCGTGGCAAACCCGTCTGCCCCACCCAAATAAGGCGGCCAATAAGCGTACTCCCCGGCAAAGAGTGCGTGGATAACCGGCTCATTAACCGGGGTGTAGTCCGTAACCCGGTCCCCAAAGCGCGCCGCAAACCGCGCCGCGTACTCTTCAAAGTGTGCTGGGAAATCCGGGTTAGCAAACTGGTTCTCCAACCACAGCGGGGTGCCATAGTGCAGCAGGTCCATCACTGGGCGTATGCCATGCTCAAGCATGGAATCCAGCGCGCGGTCAGTCCAATCCCAATCCCATTTTCCCTGCTCCGGAGTGATCCGGTACCACGGGATGCCCCACCGTAGAAAGTCTGCTCCAACGGATTGGGCTAGGGCAAAGTCGGTAGGAAACTGGTTGTAGTGATCCGTTAACTCATATTCATCAATGGCACGTTCACCGGGGCGGCTTTGAGGAACAAACGTGTCCTCAATTCCCAAACCCATGTGGAGCTTGCCATTTTCAAACCAACGCGTCACGCTATTCCTTACTTTAAGCCGGTGCTAGCGACGCTCTCAATGAAGCGGCGCTGCATGAACATGAAGACGAGGGCAAGCGGAAGCACTGCGATAAGCGATCCGGCCATCATTGTTCCGTAAGGCACAATGCCGCTTGGGCCGGTTAGCAGGGTCAGACCAGACGTGATGGTGCCCTTGTTGGGGTCCGTAGTGAACACCAGCGGCCACAAGAGGTCATTCCAGTTATTCACAAAGACGTAGATAGCCAGCGTCATCATTGCTGGAACCGCGTTTGGCAACACGATGCTACGGAAGATTCGGAACTCACCCGCACCGTCAATTCGGGCGGCGTTATCTAGGTCTCGTGGAAGTGAAACAAAGAACTGACGCAGGAAGAAAATACCAAAGGCATCGGCTGCACGTGGCAAGATCATGCCCGGCATCGTGTTCACCAGGTCTAATTGGGCCACAATCTTGTAGACCGGAATCAGGGTTGCTTGGAACGGGATCATCAGGCTAGCGATGATCAAAATCAGCAAAAGCTTATTTCCACGGAAATCCAGCCTGGCCAGTGCATAGGCAGCCAACGAGTCAAAGATCAACGCAAAAACAGTAACGCCACCGGCAAACATCACGCTGTTCAGGAACAATCGAGCAAACGGCAAGTCGCTGAAAATCCTAGTGAAGTTGTCAAACGTCCACTCGCTCGGTACGAGTGTCGGTGGGTAAGCATTGATCTCAGCGGCCGGTTTAAATGCCGTCAACATGATGATGGCAATGGGTAGCATCACCATGGCAGCAAAAATAAGGGCAACCGCTAACAGGCCCCAGCGCTCTAACTGCCGGCCGACCACAAACCGTGGTTTACGTTGTTCAAGTTGCATTACCCGTTGTCCTTTTCTTTACTTCCAAAGACTCCAAACTGAATCAAGCTCAGAATCAGCGTTGCCAACAGCAGCACAAATGAAATTGCCGTTGCTCCGCCAAGGTTCAGTTCCTTGAAGCCCTGCTGGTAAATTTCCATGACAACCGTTTGCGTACTGCGGTACGGTCCACCACCGGTCATGACGTAGATTTGGTCGAAGGCTTGCAGCGCCGCGATCATGGCAAACACGATCACAAACACCAACGTGTTACTGAGCTGCGGCAGCGTAATGCTTGTCAGGCGCCGCCATGCACCCGCACCATCAAGCTTTGCTGCCTCATACAACGACCCGGGGATCTCATTGAGACCGGCAATAAAGATGACCATGTAAAACCCAAAGTTTTTCCAAATGGCAACCAGCACCACGGTCGGCATAGCCCAGTCCGGGTTTTGCAAAATATTGCCGATTTGAATCCCAAACGAACTTAGCCAGTGGTTGAGTAATCCAACTTGGGGGTCAAGCAGGTAGCTCCACGCGAATGCGGCTACTGCCAGGGAAACTATGAACGGAAGGAAGTACGTGGTCCGGAAGAAGCCCCGGGCCATGAGCTTGCTATTGGTAAGGAGCAACGCCAGTGCAAGTGCCAGCACCAACGCGGTTGGGGTGAACATCAAGGTGTAGAGCGCGGTATTCCAAATGGTTTTGAGAATATCCGAATCAGTGAAAATCGCCTTGTAGTTATCAAGGCCAACCCAGTTCTCTTGCCCAAATCCTGAGGCATCAGTGAAGGACAGACGCAACGCGGAGAGCATTGGCCAGCCAACAAAAACGGTCAGAATCAGCAATGCCGGAAACAAGAATGCGGCGGCTAGCCGACCTTGCCCTCGGTGCGCTACCGAGCGTCCACCCAACTGGGCAGGGGCGCGGTATTGGCGCTTCTTCGAGCGAACAGACACGTCCATTTTTCCTTGTTCTATGTGGTGAGGTGCGGTGGCTGCCACGAATGGCAGCCACCAAAACTAACTATTTGTCGAGCGTCGCTTGGATTTTCCCAGCGGCTTCATCAAGAAGTGCGCTCGGGTCGCCCCCGGCGAGTGCCTTTTGCGTGGCTTCATCAACGGCGGTGAATACGTCACCGGTGTTGATTACTCCTGGCAGCAGCGGGCGTGCGGTGTCAGCGATCTCGGTCAACGCGTGCACTACCGGGTTTTCGCTCACGTCTGCAGCGGTGATATCTGTGCGTAGCGGAGGCCAGCCGGAGCCGAGCGACCACTGGGTTGCTACATCCTTGGAGTAAAAGTACTCAAAGAACTCGAGTGCGGCAGCCTTTTGGTCATCACCGGCGTGCGCTGTGATTGCGGCTGAAATACCAATTGCCGATGCCGCAGCAGTTTCTGGTCCAGCGGGTACCGCCGCGATCGCGTAGTCAATGTTGTTTTCTTGGGCTACGTAGGACATCCAAGGTCCGCCAATTTCCATGGCGGCTTTGCCTGAGGAGAAGAGTTTGTCTGCACCAACGCCATCAACTCCCGTTGGTGAGATCTTGTCGTTGATGACCGCGTCCGCCCACAGTTTGAGGGTTTCTTTGTTCTGGTCGGAGTTCACCACTGCTTGACCATCTTGGGTGATGGTTCCGCCGTTCCCGTAGAACAAGCTGGCCCAAACACCGTTTCCAACGGTTGCGTGGTCGGGTAGAACCAGACCGAACTGCTCAGGGGTGCCGTCACCGTTTGTGTCAACGGTTAGCTGCTTGGATACCTCGAGCCACTCATCCCAGGTTGTTGGGAACTCAGCAATACCGGCATCCGCAAACAGCGTCTTGTTGTAGATGACTGAGAGCGGCACAAATCCCGTTGGCAGGCCGTAGTGTTTTCCGTCTACCTGGCCCATGGCAACAGCGTGTTCATTGATGCTTGCGCCCTGGATTTTGGCGTCACCGTAGAAGGAATCTAGGTCCTGAAACGCACCCTTGGACGCATACACCGGGAGATTTTCAGCAGGCATGGCCACAATGTCCGGGCCATCATTTGCGGACAGTGCGGGCAGCAAGGTGTCGCCGATAACCGCCCAGGTCTTGGTGGTTGTCTCAATGGTGATGCGATCTTGGGAAGCGTTGAAGTCCGCTACAATCCCGTCAAGCACCTTGCCATCGGCTTCGGTGTAACCGTGCCAAAAAGACAACTTGATAGGGCCATCGCCTCCGGACGCCGAGGAGTCCCCTCCCGAGCAGCCCGCAAGCGCCACAGAACCTACAGCAGCCAGAGCAACCAGCTTCATAAACCGTTTCACTTCTAGACCTCTCTCTACGCCAACTCCTCTGTTGGCCCGTACGATTACAACGTCGTAATACAACGTTGTAATTGGAGTCTAGGCGCGACAAGGCCACCTGTCAACTGCATTGATTTTTAACTATTCCGCAAGACTCAACGTAGATTCGCGCTGCACAAAATCGGCAGCAACCCTGAAACTACGCGGTTCTTTCGCAGAAAACTCCCCCGAGATCCGCTCCAACAGCGCACCCAACGCCACCCGAACAACCTCCGAACGGTGTGGGTCGATCGTGCTCAAACTTGGGCTGGCAAACTGCCCCTCAGTAACGTTGTCAAAACCAACTAACGCCACTTGCTCAGGCACCTGAATCTGATGCTCAACCAAAACTCGCAGGGCACCCAACGCGAGCTCGTCATTCAACGCAAATATGGCATCGAAGGGCACACCATTGACAATGAGGGATTCGGTTGACTGCGCTCCTTCCTTGCGGTGCCACATCTCTTGGTAGACAACCAGGCTCTCATCAAATGCAATACCCGCCAGATCCAAAGCTTCCCGGTACCCTTGTAGACGCAGCCCTGCCGTAGCGTCGCGGCCGTGCATCCCAACCGCAGCAATCCGGCGCTTGCCGGAGGCGATGAGGCGCTGCGTGGCCAGCCGGGCACCCGCCACGTTATCAATCAGCACATGATCTGCGGATCCCTGGAACGTGCGCTCTCCCAGCAGCACCAACGGGTAGGGCACACGAATAGCATCGGCATCTTCTTGCAGTAAGCCAAGTGGTGAAAAGATCAACCCATCCATCATCGCGGTCCGGGGACCTGTCAAGAACGCGATCTCGTCCTGCCGATTTCCACCGGTCTGTTCGATCAAGACCACGTATCCCGCATCACGGGCAACTTCCAAGACAGCCGAGGCAAGCTCCGCAAAGTAGCTGTAGCTCAGGTCGGGCACCGCCAAACCGATCACTCCAGTGCGACCGGCCCGCAACGTACGCGCAGCCAAGTTAGGTCGATACCCTAATTCTGCAATGGCGCTTTCAACCCTTGCCTTGGTTTCCGGCCGCACGGGCGCCGACCCATTAACCACGTTTGAAACGGTCTTGTTGGAGACCCCGGCCAAGATGGCCACATCCCGCAGAGTCGCCACAACTACCCCTTTATTTCTAAGTTCAGAGCTTTCCAAGCCAGCCAAAAATACAGCCAAACCGGCACGTAACCAAACTATACAACGTTGTATTGGGTGGACGCAGTGCGCTCCACCGCGCGCACTGGCGCACTGGCGCACCGTAGAGAGCCAAGGGCGGGTTGGGACCGGCCGTCAAACAAGTTGAAGTGGGAAGTTTAAGCGAGTGAATAGAAAAACTCATCTGCCCGTGCCAACAAATCCGGCGGTAGAAGATGGGCAGGACTCACCAAGCTTTCCTTTGGGATTGCTAAAACCGCAGTTCACAGCCTCGCTATTGCGAACCTACGAAACTAGCCGCGAGTTCACCCCCAAAAAGCAACTATTTTGCGTGGGCTCGATTGCTAATGTATTCCCAACAATTACGTGCTTTGAACCAGTCACACCAGACCGCAGCACGAGGGGGATTCATACAAAACACTGTCAGTAAAGATATTGGGATACGGAACTACCTTAAGACCCGGCCAGATCTGGTAGCACCGGAGCTGTCGCCAATTCGCACCGCAATTTTTACCATCATTGCTCTTGCGGGTTTGGGATTCGCAATCTACGTTCTTACCAATGCTGAGGACCTCATTGCCTCGTTTGAAGGCCGCCGCCGCGCAAGCGTCTCAAACATAAGCTTGTACGTATTGCCACCAGCCATTGCAATATTTGGCACAATCGGCATGATTTGGTGGTCACGTAGGTGGCGCATCCCAGGCGGAGGCAAGATGCAGACCGCATTCATGTCTGGATTCAACGGTGTAGATCCAAATGAAGTCTGGGCAGCTCTCGAGTCCGCGCAGTCTCCCTCTGATCCACACTTGCAAGACGTACTGCGCAGAATCCACCGGAACAATACCCCTCCAACGGGCTTTGACCTTACGATTATGCACTCTCAGCAAGACCAGATCTTGGTAGCGGCAGTAACTCGATCCGTATTGAAGAACCCCAACGACCCAAACGGTGGCATGCGGGCACAGCTTGAACGCGAGGCCGTAGTGCGCCGCGGTAACGCCTACATTGACTTCAAGGTGGCTGGCGCTGAGGCACTCAAGAATATCTAAGCGTCAAACAAATCGAACCGGGCCGGATCCATGACTAGGATCCGGCCCGGGTTCAATATGTATGCGATCTCAGTTCTCGCCTGGTATACGGCGAATAGCAGCGAAGGCCGTCACGAGTGACTGTCAGCAAGGGGCTCAGCGTGCAGCGCGAGAGCCCGTCACGCAACTTCGATTGCGCTCGCGCACCAACATGCTATTTCGAAGATGAAGTTGCGTTGCGTGCGGCAGCAATGAACTGCGTAATCACCAGTGCATCCTTGACCCCACGTGGACGTTCCACTTAGTTTGAGGCTCCAACTCCGAGATTCTTTCCGTGGTGTCAGCCAGTTTGCCCAGCAGCATTCTCTTGCCGCCGATGGGCCCTCACGTACTCAGCCGAACTTGAATGGTTCTACGGCCATAGTGGAGTTCACTTAAACGAGACGGCCAATCGACTAGAGGACCCTTCGCGGCTCATTGTGAATCACACTGGATCAATGATCCGATTTTTTAGGGGAAGCCGACAACACATTGCAAGCCTTGATTTGAGATTGCTGGGAGTCAACAGACGCGACAGAATTTCTGGAATTTGAGTCACCAAGTTCGGTCTCATCAGCAGACGACAGTCCTAAACCGGCCACTTCATTGCCAAGCTTAGAGCGATGGGAGCGCACCTTTGTCTGAGAGTACGGCTAGGGTTGCGCATAAGACATAAACCGCACTTCCCTCTCAACATTGGAAACTCATTTCGATGCTAAACAAAGACCAATTGGTTGCCCTCACCAGCAAAGTCGCTGTGGTTCTTGAGGAAGCGAACTTCCCCACTACCTACGGTTGGCCAGATAAAATCAGCATGGCACTGCTCGACGCGGTGTTCTCAATCCGGTCCGTCTACAGCACCAAAAACGAAACCGGCGGAGTACTCGGTAGGGTAAAGACCTTCAGAGAAGATCACGCAGATGCAGTTGATGATCTACAACTCCTGGTGGAACTTGGAGCCGAGGAGATCACACGAATCATGGGAGCGACTAAGACAGGCCAACGCCCCAAGGCCGAATGCGTCATTGAAGCCGCACAAAACTTTGTAGCGCTTGGAGTCCGGCACGCACGGGACTTAGAAGCTAAGAACCCCGAACACCAGGCTGCTTACCTAGGTGTTCACGGGTTAGGAAAGGTTACCTACGAGTACTTTGGCATGCTCCTTGGGAACCAAGGAATCAAAGCTGATTCCCAACTATTCTCGTTTGTGAACCAAACACTTGCAGAAAATGACCTACCTGCGGTTTCCCAAGGGGAGCTCCGAGCCGCCTTGGTCCAAGTATTTGAGCAGTTCGAGAACATCGAATTTACTGCCTTTGACCACGCAATCTGGAGCTATCAATCCAACCTGTCCAAGCAGCAGCGGGGACAGTAATCAGTTTCTAAAATAGACTGGGCTTGGCCGCGACGTTGTTTTGTCCCGGCTAAGCCCAGTTGAATCGGCGTAAGCGTTCGACTGAAAATCGAAAGGTCTAGGACCGCGCTATGCGTTGCGCGCGGCAGCAATAAACTGCGCAATCAACAGCGCATCTTTAATTCCGCGTGAGCTCTCCACCCCGCTTGAGACATCAACACCGGTTGGGTGTACCTGGCCAATCAACTCGGCAACGTTGCTGGGAGTAAGCCCGCCGGCCAAAATCCAGCCAACAAATGGCGGGTGAGAAAGAATTGGGGCCGGGTCAAAAGGTATGCCCGCGCCCGGAATTGGGGCATCGAGAAGCAGCCTGTGTCGCTTCAGGCCCTCGGGGTCTTCCTCGAGCAATCCAAGGTATTCAGCGACGGAAAGCGCACGGATGGTGCCCAGTTTCTCGGTGCGCAACCGGTCCAAGTCCGCAACGGGTTCCCCACCGTGCAATTGAACCGTGCGCACTCCAGCGGCGCGCGCCGTCGCAATGACCTCATCAATAGGCTGCCCGCGGAACACCCCAACGGTCTCAACCGTGTCCGGTACCTGAGCAACCAGCTCACGGGCAACTTCTGCGGTCACCGTGCGCGGGCTGCCAGGAGCGAAAACAAATCCAACGGCGTCCGCACCGGCTGCAACGGCGGCAGCCAGGGTTTCCGGCCCCGAGAGCCCACAAATCTTGATAAACATATCTCTATCTTGCCACGCGTAGAAACGAAAGCTCTGGTGTAAAGGTCCCTGGTGACTCAACAAGGTACGCGGGGCCGTCCACTACTGTTTGAGCATTGGATAGGCGCGGTCCTGAACCACATCTTTCATAACCAAGGTGGACGTGACTCGTTGGACGGCGGGCAGTGCGGACAGGTGATCGTCGTAGAGCCGCTGGAATGTGGGCAGATCTTTGGTGATCACGTGCAGCAAAAAGTCTGGATCCCCAAAGAGGCGCTGGGCACGCATAACCTCGGGGATTTCCTTGACCGCCTGTTCAAACGCGGCCACCGATTTGCTGTCGCCCTGTTGCAGGGTGATGAACACGAGCGCGGAAAAGCTCAGTCCCAGTTGGGCCGGATCGAGTTCCGCTCGGTATCCCAAGATCGCTCCGGACTCCTCTAACGCGCGCACCCGGCGGTGGCAGGGAGACAGGCTCAGGCCCACTTTGGTGGCGAGGTCCGTCAAAGAAATTCGCCCGTCACTTTGCAGCTCGGCAAGAATATTACGATCAACTTGATCCATGAGCAAGATTCTCCCCCATTTACGGGACAAGACGCAATTATTTAGAAGCACCTTTGGGTCAAAACAGCGTATTCTCGCTACCAGTACACGAATTGTGGAACCTTATGGCAAATTCCCATGGCGTTCTTTGAGGGCAAGGCAGGTGTGGTGAGAATGGATCCCAGCATTATTGGCGCGTTTTGGGTGGTGTCGTTCCTGTTCATCATGAGCCCTGGCGCCGACTGGGCCTATGCAATAGCGGCCGGCATTGGCGGCCGCCGAGTCACCCCGGCCGTGAGCGGAATGCTTGCTGGGCATGGCATCGCCATCCTGCTAGTCGCCGCGGGACTGGGCGCTGTCCTCGCACGCACTCCGTCTGCCCTCATTGCCCTGACGGTGGCGGGGGCCGCATACCTGTTCTACCTCGGTGTGGGCATGATCCGCACCCCGGCTACGGTCACGGTCGGCCAGAGCCAAGCAGCAGGCACTTGGGGTTCCTGGGCTTCCCGAGGCTTGCTGGTCAGCGGCCTCAACCCCAAGGTCTTTCTCCTTCTCTTGGCGTTATTACCGCAATTTACCGATGCCTCGGGCAGTTGGGGCTTGCCCACCCAGATGCTGACATTGGGCGGGATTCACCTAGTGGGCACGGCCATCGTCTACTTTTTGGTGGGATTTGGCGCCCAAGCAATCATGAGGACCAGGCCCGGTTTGGCCATGTGGATCAGCAGATTCTCAGGTCTTGCCATGGTTGGGATAGCCATATTCTTGCTGGTTGAACAGGTTCTGTCACTGCGGTAATGACCGTTCAATTCCCGATGCCTCAGTCAGCTAGTTCAGAGGCGCGCGGTACCCTGCTTGAAGTGCGTCATCCGCGGTGGCAAAGCACCGCTCCGGGTGGGTTGCTTTGTAGGAGCCAGATTCGCCCTCCACATGGTAGATCCACGCTTTCTTGGTTTGATTACCCTTGATTGGGGCATCCGCAGGGCAGGCAGTCTTCGAAGCCGGTGCCACACCCGCACTTGCGTCCTTGGCCCCCGGGGTTTGGCTTACGCCAGCCGCTGGCGGCGCAGTTGCCCCGCCGCCTGGATTACCGGTTGTCGCCGACTGATCCTTAGGAACTGGCGCGACTTGAGTCGTGTCATTATCTAGCAGCGAGTTTTGGCCGGTTACCTCGATTGGACCCGAGCAGCCCTGCAAAATATTTGCCATGACGTCATGCTCCGCTGAGGTAACCCACAGACCATACTTTGCCTTGACATCAATTTGGATGGCTACAAACTGACAACGGAACCCTTTATTCTTTGGCAGCCAAGTTGCGGCATCGCCATCGCTCTTTTGCTGGTTAGCGGCACCCTGGACCGCAAGCAGGTTCATTGGGTCGTTAGCAAACTCGGTGCGCTGTTCAAGGGTGAGCTGCTGTGCACCCTTTTGCCAGGCATCGGAAAGCGCCACCACGTGGTCAATCTGCACACCTGACGGGTCATTCGCGCTGTCAAAGTTGATCGTGGTCCCCGTGAAGGGGTCAGCCAGGACACCGCTCAGGACCTTACAGTTTCCCGTCCCAGGCTTATACACAACTTCTTTCAGGTCGCGCCGCAGCATGTCATTGCGGGTATCACAACCATTGCGGTCAACGTCCTTCCAGGCAGCACCAAACTCCGTGCGGGCGTAACCCGTCTTTGGGGCCCGGCCCTTAACCGCAAGCAACCCAAGTTTGCTGACCGATTCTGAATAGTTCGTAGCGGGCACCGCGACGTCTACGGGCGAATCCCCCGCATCCGGATGCGCGGGCCCTTCCGGTCCAGGATTGGCGTTGTCCGCCTCGGCGCCTTCGGGATTATCTTCTTCATTGGCAGTCGCCTGCGGTGCCGGAGCTGTGCTCGGTGCAACCGGCGGAGAGACCGTCTCAGAAGCGGCGGGCGAAGTGCACCCGGACAGCAGCAGGGCCAGCACAAAAGCAGCGGCCCCTAACGTCTGACGGGGCCGCTTGAAAGGCGCGCAAAACATGCAGGTGTGTACTTTCTTGTCAAAAAATCGCTTGTGGATAACCACTGTAGCCAATCCATCTGACATAGCGGTCGCTTCACCACGGGATCCTTGCCCCATAAGCCGTTGCCCCACATACTCCAGCCCCGCTTGCCGCTACCGGGCCACACGTGCGGGGCCGAAGTCCCGCCCCGCCTGCACCAACAACTGGTTGAATGGGAGAAGCCTGTCAGTACCCGCGTTGTGCCCGCACAGCGCGCGGTGCGCTAACCGGGAACCAGAGTTGGGAGCAGCCCGTGCACATTGGAGTACCAAAAGAAACCGGCGCGCAACGTCTTGTTGCCGCGACGCCCAAAACCGTGCGCCAACTGATCAAGTTGGGGTACACCGTTCTGGTTGAGCATGGCGCCGGCGGTGCCGCGAGCATCCCAGACACCGAGTATGAGACAGCCGGGGCAACACTTGCCACCACCGCGCAGGTGTGGGCCGCTACCGTTGTGGTTAGTGTTGATCCACCAACTCCCGCCCAGGCGCTCCTCATGCAGCCCAACGCCACACTGGTCACCCGGATCGACCCTGACCTGCAAAAGGATCTGGTCTCCTCATTGAGCGCGGGCCAAGTAACTGTTCTTTCGTTGACCGCCGTTCCACGGATCTCCCGCGCGCAATCACTCGACGTCCTATCCACCATGACCAACGTCGCCGGGTACCGCGGCATCATCGAGGCCGCACAGTCCTACGCGGGAATGTTTGGCGGTCAGGTCACGGCTGCCGGGTCTACTCCTCCGGCCCAAGTCTTTGTCATCGGCGCGGGCGTTGCCGGCCTCGCGGCGATTGGCGCGGCCACCAGTTTAGGTGCGACGGTGCGCGCATACGACGTGCGGGCCGATGCCGCAGAACAGATCGAGTCGATGGGCGCCACAGCGGTCCACGTAGCTGCGTCCGCACAAGACAGCGCTGACGGGTATGCGAGCGAACTAACGTCCCAGCAGCTCGACGCCACCGCTACGGTTTACGCCGCCGAGTCGGCTGCAGCCGATGTTGTTGTGACCACCGCGTTGATCCGGGGCAAAGCTCCCATCACCATTACCGCTGACATGGTCGCGGCCATGCGTCCCGGCTCGGTTGTTGTGGACCTGGCAGCATCCGGTGGAGGCAACTGTGAACTCACGGTTGTGGGCGAGAAGGTAGTTACCCCAAACGGCGTCACCATCATTGGGTACACGGACTTGCCGGGTCGCATGCCCAAACACACCTCGCAACTGTACGGCACCAACATTGTGAATCTGCTGAGTCTGCTGACCCCCGCTAAGGATGGGCGGGTTGTCATTGATTTGGATGACGTAGTCCAACGCGGCATGACCGTCACCAAGGACGGCGAGTTGTTGTGGCCACCGCCCCCAATCTCGGTATCCGCTCAACCTGCTGCGAGCGCACCAGCAAGCAGCGCCAAGGAATCCGGCGATGCCACCGAGCCCCACCCGGAGGTGAGGCATAAAGGTACGGGAAGTAAGGCATCGGGAAATTCTGGTAAAGCCAAGCTGGCCCTGTGGTCTGGTTTGACGTTGATTGCCCTCCTAGCGGCGATCACGTTTGCGCCCGCTGTGTTCGCTGCCCACTTCACCATCTTCTTACTTGCCGTAGTCGTTGGGTTCTACGTGGTCACCGGGGTCAGCCACTCGCTACACACCCCGCTCATGGCGCAGACCAACGCGATTTCCGGGATCATCTTGGTTGGCGCAATCCTGCAGCTGGGGAGCACCAACAACTGGATCACGGCGCTGTCGTTTGTCGCCGCAACCGTGGCCGCAATCAATATCTTTGGTGGTTTCATGGTCGCTAGCCGCATGCTCGCGATGTTCCGAAAGGACGCTTAACCCATGCTTACCCTGACCCAATTTGTCACGGCCGTTTATGTGGTGGCCGCGCTGCTATTCATCATCAGTCTGGCGGGCCTCTCCAAACAGGAAACCGCCAAGACCGGCAACACCGCGGGCAAGGCCGGTATGGCACTGGCTCTCGGTGCGACCATCATGCTCGCGCTCATCCAAAGCGAACGCAACGTTGGACAAACCGCAGCGCTAATCTTTCTGGCGCTCGGAATCGGCGCGCTGATTGGCACCTGGCAGGCGCGCAAGGTTGAGATGACCCAGATGCCAGAGATGATTGCGCTGCTGCACAGCTTTGTGGGGATCGCCGCGGTCTTGGTGGGGTACAACTCTTATCTGAGCAATCCCGCAGGTGGAGCCGTGCACCAGGTTGAGGTGTTCCTGGGTGTCTTCATCGGGGCACTGACATTTACCGGGTCCATTGTGGCGCACCTAAAGTTGGCGGCCAAGATTAAGTCGGCTCCGTTGATGCTGCCCGGGCGGCACTTGCTGAATCTCAGCGGGGTCATTATTTCTCTAGGGTTGATGGGATGGTTCATTGCTTCCCCGTCCCTGCTGCCGCTCATTTTGATGACCGTGATTTCATTGGCCGTTGGTTGGCACATGATCATGGCTATTGGCGGCGGAGATATGCCGGTTGTGGTGTCCATGCTCAACTCATACTCCGGCTGGGCCGCGGCTGCTGCCGGGTTCATGCTGTCCAATGACCTACTCATCATCACGGGAGCGCTCGTTGGTTCCTCCGGTGCAATCCTGTCTTACATCATGTGCAAGGCCATGAACCGGTCCTTCATCTCCGTGATCTTGGGGGGCTTTGGGGCCACCGACAATGGTGGCGCGGGTGGGGGTGGCGGCGCTGCGGAAGACGGCGAGTACATCGAGGTCAGCGCGGCCGATGTTGCCCAACTGCTCAAGGAAGCCAAGACCGTGATGATTACCCCGGGCTATGGCATGGCCGTAGCCAAAGCACAGCACCCCGTGGCAGAACTGACCACGCGGCTGCAAGCTAACGGCACAGCGGTCACGTTTGGAGTCCACCCAGTTGCTGGGCGATTGCCCGGACACATGAACGTGTTGCTCGCCGAGGCCCGGGTTCCCTACGATATTGTCCAAGAGCTCGAAGAGGTCAACGCAGCCATGTCCACGACCGATGTGGTCTTGGTGATCGGTGCTAATGACACCGTCAACCCGAGTGCGCTGGATGACCCTGGCTCTCCCATCGCCGGTATGCCGGTCATCCAGGCTTGGCGCGCCAAGAATGTGGTCGTGTTCAAGCGGTCCATGGCGGTTGGGTATGCGGGTGTGCAAAACCCGCTGTTCTTCAAACCCAATACCTCCATGCTGTTTGGAGATGCCAAGGAGCGGGTTCAGGACATCATTGCTGCGCTCTAGATCTGATGCTCTAGGCCTGATTCCGTCCGGCCCGGCCCAGGCCGGCCCCACCCGGCCATTTTCCAGAGCTTTCGCCCACTAATCCGGCCATTTTGTGGGCGAATCTACTGGAAAGTTGGGACCCACATCAAAGCAATATCCGAATCTGGTCAATCACCACATGCGGGCGCCTGGTCAGGTCTTCCCAGGTAAAGTGCAGCACTCGATACCCCGCAGCGATCAGCCGGTTGTCCCGGGTACGGTCAGCTTGAAACCGATCCGGCCCGTGGTAAGTATACCCGTCAACCTCAATCACTACCCGTTGCTTAAGAAACAGAACGTCAGCACGGCCAATAATCCCATATTCATCCCTGACCGGCACGTTTGCTTCCCATCCGGTAACCCTTGCTCGGTGCAATAGTTCATGGATCCGGGCTTCAGCCTCACTCATGATCCCCGCCCGAGAATCTGCCAAAAAGCGTTTGAGCTTACGATTCCCCCACCGACCGCGAGCTGTTGCCAAATAGCTTTCCATATCCGTCGCGCTCAGTTTCTCCCTCGAACTCACCCAAACAAACAAGGATTGTGCAGCACGCGGCGGCAACATCACAAGGGTGTCCATCAGCGACCTGTGGAAATTGGTCACGGTGATCCCGTTCCACTTCACACATTCCTCTGCACGCAGTTTGAACTCATGCGGCACAAGTCTGAGTCTGGGTTTGCGCGGGTGCGGGGTAATAACGTGAACATCGTTGAGTTCTCCCAGAGGCATACCCATCAGCGCAATCACGTTCGGCCCGCACACAACTGCGTCCGACCAGGTCAAGTGTGCACAAAAGGCCAGCATTTGAGGGGTAACCGGATCTTCACTCCACCTCAGGCCGTCTCCCGCTACGCGCACCCAGGTCCCTTTTTGCAAGCGGTATTCAACTTGCCGTTTGGTCGCGCCAGATGCCATCGCTTGGGCGGTAGTAAATGCGCCCGCTTGACTATTGGCGATTAGGGGACGCTGGACGCTGGTTACTTTTGGGATGTCATGACGCATGGACCAAGCTTGGTGCCTGGTAAACCCCCACAGCCCGTGGGGTTGTGTCTTCTGGGGACAGGTTCGACCACCGGTAGCCTGTGGAAATCAGCAACTTTCCAGCACTTTCGCCCACTATTTCGGGTGTTTTGTGGGCGTAGGCTCTGGAAAGTCGACAGGGTGGACCCGAGTGAGTGCCCGGGAAGCTCGTTTTCCGGCCACAGCGCCGTGTGAGTTCGGTCGCTCACGGTTAAACTTTGGCGCAAACCTTTGACCAATTGCCGTCAAGGTAGGAACCTTAAGGCATGACTTCTGAAAATAACTCCCCTGAGGCAATCGAAGAGGCTCGCAAGGCCGCGGAGCGCGCGCAGCAAGCCAATTGGTTTCTGGGGGGCACGCTGTTTGTGATTGCCACCTCCGCTGGAATCGCGCTGACCACGGCTCTCAATGACAAGAGCATCACCTTCATTGGCCTTGCCGTTGGAGTGGTACTTTTTTGGGCTGTTAATCGCTTCGCTAAGAAGTAACTAACAGCCCAAAAGGTTACGTAACTCTAACTTATAGCTCGATTCGGTCTGGTCCGGCCTGCCAAGCGGTCCACGCGGACGTTAGGATCTCGTCGAGGTTCGCGGTTGCGTGCCAGCCCAAAACCTTATTGATCCGCTCCGGCGATCCCACTAGGTGCGGTGGGTCGCCTGGGCGGCGGTCCGTAATGATTGGCGTAATTTCGATTCCCGATGCCTTAGCAAGTCCGTCAATTACTTCCGTTACGGAGTTGCCGGTTCCGGTGCCCACGTTAAATACGTCAACCGGGCGGTCATCTTGCTTCAGGTAGTCAAGGGCTGCAATGTGCGCCTTGGCAAGATCGAGCACGTGGATGTAGTCGCGCACGCAGGTACCGTCCGGGGTGTCATAGTCGGCGCCAAAGACCATGGGCTCTTGACCGTTCTTGACCCGCTCCAACACCATCGTTACAAGGTTCAACTTGGCCGGATCGCCCAAGTCGTCCCAGCCTGAGCCCGCTACGTTGAAGTAGCGCAGCGCTGCGAACCGCATTCCCCATGCCTTTGCAGCATCGCGGCCCAGCCACTCACCGATCAGTTTGGTCTCCCCGTAAGGGTTAATTGGCTGTGCGGTGACCTCTTCATCAACCACTGCAACCGGCGGCATGCCGTATGTAGCTGCTGAGGAAGAGAACACGAGGTCGCGGGTGCCAGCGGCCTCCATGGCGGTGATGACGTTGGCCATCCCGTTCACGTTCTGCTGGTAGTAGTACGCGGGGCGAGCCACCGACTCACCCACCTGCTTCTTCGCTGCGAAGTGAATGACCGCCGTGACCGAGTTTTCCTTCATCACGTTCGTTAGGGTCTCAACCGCTGCGTCAGTAGCAATATCGAGTTCAACGAGTTTGGCGTTGCCAATGCGGCTTGCCTCTCCCGTGCTCAGATTGTCCACCACCACCACGTCGGTTCCGGCCTGCTCAAGCAGCCGAACCACGTGAGCGCCAATATAGCCTGCTCCACCAGTTACAAGAATTGTCATGATGCAAGACTACGCGGTTTTGAGTGCCGCCCGCGTAGGACTTTGCGATGTGGGACACGTGCCGAGCTTCAGCCCCAACCTAACTCTTGGAGACGGTGGTCACTAATTCCAAAGTAATGGGCCACCTCATGCACCACTGTGACCAGAACCTCTTTGACCACCTCATCGGTGGTTTTACACATCCGCAACATGGGATTACGGAAGATCGTAATGCGGTCTGGGAGGTTGCCAAAACCGTAGCCACGCCCCCTGCTTGTAAGCGGCACACCCACGTAAAGTCCCAGTAAATGCGGCGTTTCCGGGGGCGGATCGTCTTCTACCAGGATCACCACATTTTCAATGAGCGCCGTCAATTTGGCAGGGATTTGATCGAGTGCATCCGCGACCGCAGATTCGAAATCTTGCCGGCTCATCTCGACCATAGAACCATCTTCCCACTTTTGGCTTTGCTTATTGCAGAGATTGCCCATATGCTTTTTCAGCAGCCACCACTCGATGTAGTAACATTTCAGTGTTGGTTCCTAGCCCCCATCGTCTAGTGGCCTAGGACGTCGCCCTTTCACGGCGGTAACACGGGTTCGAATCCCGTTGGGGGTACGACTAAGTAGTATCTGGTCTGATTCATAAGCAATTATGAACTAGGCCCCGTAGCGCAGTTGGTTAGCGCGCCGCCCTGTCACGGCGGAGGTCGCGGGTTCAAGTCCCGTCGGGGTCGCTCTGTTTGCATAAGAACCCGGTCGTAAGATCGGGTTTTTTGCTCAAACAGATGTTGCTTTTAGTTTCATCGCAGTACTCGCCCTGACAAGCGGAGACTGATTTGGAACACGGAGAGTTTGCCTGTAAGATTCTTCGAGGTAAGAGAAACACTTATCAGCGGTCTTGTTATGGTCTTGCGCAAGCGAAACTATGCAAAGCAAGGCCCCGTAGCGCAGTTGGTTAGCGCGCCGCCCTGTCACGGCGGAGGTCGCGGGTTCAAGTCCCGTCGGGGTCGCTGAATTTATTCAGCAATGAGTAAGTTCTGTATGGCTCTGTAGCTCAGTTGGTAGAGCGTTCGACTGAAAATCGAAAGGTCACCGGATCGATGCCGGTCGGAGCCACAACGAAAAACCCCCGAGAAATCGGGGGTTTTGTTGTTTCCCAGCAAAATTAACGGGTTAGCGGGGTTAGCGGCCAAAACGTGAGGCAGCTAACCCGCTATTGCTCGCCGGCTAGCGCCTGATGACCATGACGCCCTGGTCCAATTCTCCAGTAGCGCTTCTGGCGCTGCACGGACCGCCCAGGAGGCCATAGCCGCCGGCTGCCGTGCATTTGTCTGTCAGTTCAACTTTGAGCGGGCAACGAGCCCCCTGGACTGTTGGGGCCACTCGCCGCGGCGCTTTATGAGGCCGGTCGGCAGGAGAGGGTCCGCACGCTCGTTTTGAACGTGGGGGTTGACTTGCGCCAACATTTTGAGCGGTACACGCGTGCGCAGATCCAACGGATTTTCCAGTGAATACGTTCGGACCTTTGCTTGCGCTTCAGGGTGCACGTACGGTGATGGCTTCCGGGGGCGCTGTTGTGCTGACATCATCGACCGGTGCGCGCTCCCCCATTGCTACCTCGGTGCCGTATTCCATGTCAAAGGCCGCCGTGAACATGTTGGTTGCGGCCGGGGCTGGGCAACTTCTCGATGCCGGAATACGGGTCAACGTTGTTGCTTCCGTAATAGTGGATACTCCGCTACAAACACGGCAACTGATCGCTGCAATGTCGCGGCAGGGAGTCGTTGGGACCCCCCAGGATATCGCACGGGCGGTCTGGTCTCCTTCTTAGCCCCCTGAAGATGCTGGCTGGGTAAATGGGCAGGTTGTTAAGGCATCGGGTGCGCTCTAACTCCAGCGAAGGTTTCTAACAGGTTTCAGTATCTGGAAACCACCTGCTGGTCCACCTAATTTGGACGCTAAAAAGCTGGCCTACGCTATTTTGAGTAGGCCAGCTTTTACCTAGGGTTGGTTAGTCGCCTAACCGGAGTAGATCAAGGAGTCCAGTGATCGCAGATACTTAGCGCCTTACGTTGTGGTTGGCTGGGTCAAGGAGAACTCAGCCAACCACAACCAGTGCTACTGCGATGGTTGCCGCGTTAATCTACTGCGGTGTTACCGCACGCGACGCTTTGCCCGCCAAGTAACCCCCACTCCCATGAGTAAGAACAGTGCTGCGAAGCCTGAGATAACTCCTGCATTCGAGCCCGTCTTGGCCAGCGATCCATCCTTCTTGCCACCATCGGTCTTACCATCGGTTGGCTTCTTGGTTGGGTCCTTCGGGTCCTTCGGATCGGTTGGATCCTTCGGATCGACAGGGTCAACCGGATCGACAGGGTCAACCGGATCGACAGGGTCAACCGGATCGACAGGGTCAACCGGATCGACAGGGTCAACCGGATCGACAGGGTCAACCGGATCGACAGGGTCAACCGGATCGACAGTGGTTACAAACGTGTGTGACCAAGAGGAAACAGAGCCTTCAGCCAGAACATAGCCCTGTTTTGCCTGTGCAGTGACGGTAACAAGACCCGTACCTGCGTGCTCACCGGCTGCAATTGCGGCGCCGTCTACCAAGTACTGAACACCGTCAACCTCAGGAACGGTGAACGTATCCTTGTCGGTTCCAGATACATCGGAGAAGGTAACCGCCTCGGCGGTAACCACTACCGGCTCGGCTGGTGCACCCGGAACACCGGCGTCTAGACCGGTCAGGTACTCAAAGCCTTCGGTAACGAAGCTCAGGCCGTCCGCTGCGTTGTCGTACTCCATAAGGAAGTACTCAATGTCGAGTTTCATTGCCGCTGCCAGAATGGCTTGCAGTTCGTTTTCGCCCTTACCAAGGTTGGTAAAGGTTGGACGTCCTTCGCCACCAAGGTTTGTTCCATCCTTGATGTGCAGCATCGAAATCCGGTCACCGTACTTCTCAAGTAGCTCAACTACATCCGCGTTAGCGTGTGCAGCCCAGGCTACGTCGAGTTCGAACGTCACCAGGTCAGGATCAGTTTCAGCGATGAGGATCTCCCACGCCATCATGTCCTTGCCATTGTGGTTGTAAACGGTCTTGAGCTCTGAGTCGTGGTTGTGGCCAAAGAACTTGCCCACACCCGCGTCAACAGACCTTTGTCCAAGACGGTTCATCGTCTCAGCGGTAGCCAAGGTGTCTTCATAGGTCTTGACACCCGGCGCAGCAAAGCCACCCGAACCAACAAACTCTTGGCCCAACGTCTTCACGTATGCAAGCGTCTTATCAAAGTCCGCTTCACCCACGTTGTAGTGCGACGAAGGAACATGCAAACCATAACCGTCAGTCATGGCGCGGAACTCTTCAGCAGTAAGTCCACTGAAGTTACCACCAAACGGTTCAATGTTCTTGATACCAATGTCAGACAGCGCCGACAGAACACTGTCAAGACCTTCAGCCCTAACCCATGGGCCAAGGGAGAACATTTGAACACCTACGCGTTCGGCTGGAACCTTGACTTGGTCCGTTGGAGCGGTACCCGTACGAGTAAAGGTGTGCGTCCATGACGAGACTGTGTCATCAGCAAGAACGTATCCCTTCACTGCTTGAGCGGTGATGGTAACAACACCCGCACCCGCGTGCTCACCGGCAGCGATAACCGCATCCTTGACGAGGTATTCAACACCCTCAACTGCTGGGATGGTGAACTTGTCATCCTTGGTGCCTGGCTTGTCAACAAAGGTTGGCGCTTGCGCGGTCACCTCGGTCGGTTCCTTTGGCCCGGTAACGTCGCCTGCCTTGAGGCCCGTCAGGTATTCATACCCTTCGGTTACAAAGCTCTGGCCGTCAGCCGCCATGTCGTACTCCATGAGGAAGTAGTCGATGCCGATTTCGAGTCCCTTAGCCAGGATTGGCTGCAGGTTGTTCTCACCCTTACCAAGGTTGGTGAAGGTAGGCCAGTCCTGGTTACCCAGGTTGGTGGCGTCCTTGATGTGCAGCATCGAGATGCGGTCACCGTACTTCTCGAGCAACGCAACGCTGTCCGCGTTGGCGTGTGCGGCCCAGGCTACGTCGAGCTCGAACGTCACCAGGTCAGGGTCGGTTTCAGCGATGAGGATCTCCCACGCCATCATGTCCTTACCATTGTGGTTGTATACGGTCTTGAGCTCTGAGTCGTGGTTGTGGCCAAAGAACTTGCCCACACCTGCGTCAACGGACCTTTGTCCAAGACGGTTCATCGTCTTAGCCGTTTCCAACGTCTTTTCGTAGGTGCCAACACCCGGTGCGGCAAACCCGCCAGAACCAACAAACTCCTGGCCCAGCGTCTTGACGTACGCAAGCGTCTCATCAAAGTCGGCTTCACCTACGTTGTAGTGCGACGAAGGAATATGCAGACCAACAGCATCGGTCATGGCGCGGAACTCTTCAGCAGTACGTCCGCTGAAGTTACCGCCGTATGGCTCAATGTTCTTGATACCAATGTCGGCCAGAGCCGCAATGACGTTTTCAAGACCATCGGCATTGACCCATGGGCCAAGCGAGTACATTTGCACACCGACACGGTCCGCGGGCACCTTAGCCCGGTCGGCTGGGTTTTCACCGGCACGATCGAACGTGTGCGTCCAGTTCGTGTCCGTGTGTTCGGTCAGTGCGTAGCCTTCGATTGCGCGTGCGGTAATGGTTACCGCACCCCAACCGAGGTATTCACCCGGAGCAACCACCACATCCTTGATGAGGTATTCAACGCCCTCAACAGTTGGGATGGTGTACTTGTCATCCTTGGAACCTGGCTGGTCCGTAAAGGCAGGTGCTTTGGCAACAACCTGTGTAGGTTCGTTACCGGATACCGTGCCAGCCTTGAGGCCCGTCAGGTACTCGTAGCCTTCGGTTACAAAGCTCAGGCCGTCGGCTGCGTTGTCGTATTCCATGATGAAGTACTTGACGCCCAGCTCCTTGGCTGCTGCCAAGATTGGCTGGAGGTCGTTTTCGCCCTTACCAAGGTTGGTAAAGGTTGGACGTCCTGCACCACCAAGGTTTGTACCATCCTTGATGTGCAGCATCGAGATGCGGTCACCGTACTTTTCAAGTAGTTCAACACTGTCCGCGTTAGCGTGTGCAGCCCAAGCTACGTCAAGTTCGAACGTCACCAGGTCAGGGTCGGTTTCAGCAATGAGAATCTCCCACGCCATCATGTCCTTGCCATTGTGGTTGTAAACCGTCTTCAGCTCCGAATCGTGGTTGTGGCCAAAGAACTTGCCCACACCTGCGTCAACAGACCTTTGTCCAAGACGGTTCATCGTTTTGGCTGTTTCCAACGTCTTTTCATACGTTCCAACACCCGGCGCAGCAAAGCCACCCGAACCAACAAACTCTTGGCCCAACGTCTTCACGTATGCAAGCGTCTTATCAAAGTCCGCTTCACCCACGTTGTAGTGCGACGAAGGAACATGCAAACCATAACCGTCAGTCATGGCGCGGAACTCTTCAGCAGTAAGCCCATCGAAGTTACCACCAAACGGTTCAATGTTCTTGAACCCGATTTCTGACAGTGACTTGAGTACCTTGTCCAGCCCTTCAGTGTCAACCCATGGGTTGAGGGAGTACATCTGCACTCCCACATTTTCAGCAGGGATGTCTACCAGCGCTGTTGGATCAGGGTTCACTACACGGAAGTGATCAAACTTCACTACGGCTGGTGCGCTCTGGCTCTTACCTAGTGCAAACAGACCGGGTCCAGCGTCACCTAGGTTCGCATTTGTTACAGATCCGGGGATTTGCGTCCACTGTTTGCCGTCAAATGAAATCGCACCGGTAAACGTATCACCGGAACGAGTCAGGCGCACCCAGTAGTCTCCAGTAGCTGAGAGTGCAAGGTCAGAAATATCTGCCTGAGAGGGCTGCTTAAGCTGCCCATTTACCTCAGAACGGATCTCCAAACGTAGTGGTTTTGCAGCATTGGGTTCAGTACCAGCAAAGAGTGGATCAATCTTCACATAGTTATCTGCATCCGCATAGACCATGATTCCACCCTGGTGCCACTGGCTAGTGAACTTGGTGTTGAACTTCGTTTCAACGGTCCAGTTCTTCCCAGTAACAATTTTGGACTGCAAAATGTTAGGCACGGTGTCATTTACCGCTCCATTGATGTCCGCGTTTGTGGTGGTGATCTGGAAAGAACCATCAGCAACCGTACCCAGAGCTGGGTTTGGGTTCACAACATTCCAGCGGCAGGTGTTTAGTTGGTCGCCGGAGAACTCATCATTAGCGGAGATCTTGGCGTTTTCATCGCAAACCATAGGGAGCTGTGAGCTAGCAATGTATTCAAACGAGTCCAGGTCAACGGGCCCGCTTGAGGTGATCACAATGCTTCCGCTACCCTGCGGTGTGTTGGCAATGTCGGCGCTAACCGTTTGCCATTCGGATTCAGAGTCAAACTTCGCCGTAGCAAAGACCGCATCCGTTTCCTTCCACTTCAGGCTTACAGTTCCGTTGCCGCGTGCGCGAACATCCACGCGATCAATGGTTTCTCCCGTTGGAGCGTGGGTCAGAGCAATCGGACCGAACTCCAGATAGTCTCCGGCGTCGAAGTCGCCCACGTACCGGCCAGCGCTTGCGGTTTCATCCAGAACCTCGGTAATGCGGGTTCCGGCATCCAACCACTCAGCTTCTTGAACTTCTGGCTTGAGTGTAAGCACTGCTTCACCCGTCACTGAAGGGACATCTCCCTGTGGCAGGTCGGTGTACTGCACCACAAGGGTGCCAAAGATCTTGGACCCCTCACCGTGGTTCACTGCATCTTCCGGAGTGGTGATGGTGAATTCACAGCTTTTGCCGGTCACAAGTGGGTGCGCGTGCTCGTCATGGCCCAACCCAAAGGTCCAGTTCATGCGGGAACAGTCTGGCACGTCGCCGTCTTCAGCGTCCTTGACCGTCACCTTGAAGTCAACCGGGTCACCCCACTGGAACACAGATCCATCTGCGATATTGATAGTTAGTTCAGGCGCGGTATTACCTACGGTAATTTCTTGTACGGCACGTCCCACACGCCCATCAGCGTCGGTGGCATACAGCACCGCGTTGTATTGACCTGTTTCGGTGTAAGTATAAGTTGCCTCCACACCGGTTGCGTCAATGTCGCCGTCGTTGTCAAAGTCCCAGGTGTAAGTAATGTCGGTGCGACCCTGATTTTTGGAGCCTGAGGCGTCAAAGTTGACCTCAAGTGGCGCGGTACGCCCGGCAATAACATCGGTTGAAATCTCTGCACGCGGAGTCTTGACACCGGTTTCTGAGTAGTCAATGCGGTACAGGCCAGCCTCCGGGTTTTGCCGGAAGAAGCCCTTTCCGTATTCCAGCACGTAGAGGCTTCCGTTAGGACCAAACTCCATATCAATGATTCCTGACCAGTCTGGCGCCCCCTGGTCATACAGGGCACTGTTTGGCAGGAAGTTGTGGATCTTGGTGACCTTACCGTCAGTTGTTAGCTCATCGAGCTCAAAAGCGGCAATGTAGTCCTGCGAGAATTCGCCCATGAACGCCTTGCCATCCCAGAACTTCGGGAATTTGGTTACCGAGTCATTGTCGGCATCAAAGCGGTAGGTTGGCCCTCCCATGGGGCCCTGTCCACCCGTTGGGGAAAAATTAACCAACCCATCAAACTCTTCAGGCTGGTCACCGGGGCGGTCACCATACCAAATTTGTGGTTGGGTTGTGGGTGGTAGGTTTTTCACTCCGGTGTTCCAAGTGGAATTGTTGACCGGAGCAGCACAATCAAAGAACTCACCCGCGGTTCCGGTGGCAAAGTCCCACTCGTTGTAAGCTCCGCCGTCATTGGGTCCGTGGCAGTAAGGCCATCCGGCCGCAATTGGCTTATCCGTTAGCTGCCATTCAACGAATCCCATGGGGCCGCGCTCCGCACTTGGGCCTGAGGCATCCGGACCATAGTCTGCCCAGGATAGCGCTTTGGCAACCGGGTCATATGACATACGGAAGGGGTTACGCACTCCCATAACGTAAATTTCATCACGGACCTTGTCAGCAGGGTAAGCTACCGGGTCATTAAGTGAGTCAAAGAGGTTCCCTGCCGGAATATCATAGGTGGCTCCTGCCCCGGGCTCAGTTCCCGCTGGGATAGTGTCCTTAACCTTGATCCGCAAGATCGCTCCGCGCAGGTCATTGGTACTTCCAGCGCCACGGCGAGCATCCAGTCCCGGGCTCATGCCCGGAGTATTGTTATTTGGCGCGTAACCGTTAGATCCCGGTGTATCGGCCGCAGTATTGTCCCCGGTAGAAACAAAGAGATTTCCGTCGATATCAAAATCGATATCCGCTCCCACGTGGCAGCATTGACCACGTTGGGCGGAAACTTTGAGAATCTCCTGCTCTGAGGCTAGGTCCAGCGTGCTCGTAGCGGGATCGAACTTAAACCTTGAGAGCACGTTATACCCAAGCCAAGTGTCCCAATAACTTTCATCTTCGCCGTCAGGCAGTGTCTTTGGGGCTGACCCACTTGGAGTAGTCTGTGGGTAGTTCCGGCCCTCAGGAGAAGTACCGCTCATGTTGGTTGGCGCATATACCGCGTAAACCCAGTTGTTGGTTTTAAAGTCTGGGTCAATTGCAACGGCTTGGAGTCCGTCTTCCGAGTTCCGGTAGACGTCTAATTGACCAATCTGCTTGGTTACCCCGGTACTTGGATCCGTCAAACGGAATACACCATCGCGTGCGGTGTGAATAACACGCTCATCCGGGAGAATCGCCATCCCGATTGGTTCACCGGTCTCACCGGTGATCTTGACTCTGTCGTAGTTGGCCCAGTTGAGAGCGGGCTCTGTTTCGTTAGTCGTAGTTTCCGTGACCACTGGGTTGGCTTGAGCGCCAACCATCGATAACGGCACTACGAGCGCGGCTGCAAGTATTGCGGCCGCACCTCGGCCCAGCCATTGGCTGACCCCTGTCTTTCGAACCACAGTTCCTCCTTGATGTTTCCGGAGCGCGGAGTTTCGAATACCGCGATTGACCCCTCATACGTGCGCAGCGTCATCGCTACATTCAGAACTTCTCCGGAGTGATTTGAGTTCTCGTCCTCGAAAACCCCAGGCGAACTTTAATTAATGTCAAATTGAAGTCGCCTGTGATTTTTAATAGTAGGAAGGACTTATGTTGATGTCAATGCAAAAGTTGATAGTTGACCCAACGAAGACCGGCGAATTAATTTGTTCATTCATTGACTTTGAACGCTGATCGACAAAGTTTTGTCCTTGAAGAGCAACTCTTCTGCGCCACGTTTGCCCACTAAGGGTGATTTGCTGCGGTCGTTAAGGGCATAACAAAGTCCGTGACCCTGCGGACCGCGGACTTTGCATTACCTACTTCCGAGCGGCTTTCCCTAATAAATCGAGAGCGGCTTTCGCTCCCAAAATCTCAACCACTGGACCTCGAAGCCACGTAACAGAGCAGTTGAGACGCCACTTATTGGCCCCGAACCCGAGAAAGCTACTTCAATCCAAGGATGTCTCCCTGCTCCTGGGGTTGCTTGAGGTCAACTTTATTAGTTGGCACGAGCAGCATACCCACCCCTTGGATCGTCCCGGGTGGGCATACAACCCTAACTGAGTTATTCCGTATCCGTGGATCCGGAGGTAGACAATTTTGCAAGGCCAGCTACTGTCGGTCAGGCCAAATATCCTCCCACCCCCGGCTCCACCGAATCAAAAACGCCCTCATGAAATGAAGCAACGCACAAATAGCCTACTTAAATTTGATGTAGCAAACCGCACGTTCACAGGGCCTTGAGAGTCGAAAATAAACACCTCATCCACGCACCAAAGCTGTTTGCCTAGACCCTGCCCGTGTGCCCTAAGCGTCGCCAGTCACCCGGCACCTGCAGCACAAAAAAACCGAACTCCCCGGCCGCCAGTTTTTAAACCAGCAGTCAAGGAGTTCGGTCAATGCGTTGTGCCACGGAAGGAGCCAGAGGCTCAGCGGCAACAGTCAAACACCGGGAATTATCAGACGTTAGCTGCCGCTGCGGCCTCTTCATCAAGTTCCTTGATCATCTGCTCTTGTTCTTGCGGGGTCAGCTTGGCAATGCCAAAGCCGGTGTATCCCCAGATCGCCGCAAAGATAATTCCGGTCCATAGAAAGGTCGCCCATGGTACGTATTCAATGGTCGCCACTCCCAAGGTTCCGGCCATGTAGGCACCAGCTGCAGTCCACGGCAGCAGTGGCTCAATCATGGTTCCGGCGTCCTCAACGGTGCGTCCCAGGTTCTTAGGGTGCAATCCGCGGCGGATGTATGCGGGCCGCAGAAGCTCACCCGGCATGAGAACGGAGACCTGTCCGTTGCAGGTGGTTGCAATGGTGAGCATCGCGGTTGCGATGGTCGCCAGGATGAGTGACCCGGTGCTGTTAACTACGTTGAGCAGGGAGTCAACGATCTTGTCGAGTGAGCGGGTCACCGACAAGATTCCGGCGAACGCGAGGGCACAGAACGCGATGAGCAGGGTGTTCATCATCGATGACATACCACCGCGGTTGAGCAGCTTCATGATGTCGTCCCCGGCGGCACCCAGGTCAAAGCCCTCACCGAACATGTCGGTGCTAAACCCAGAAACGATCGAGTTGAAGGTGTCGATCAGGGAGAAGCCCTGGAAGACCAGAGCATTGATCATGGCAATTGCGGATGACACCAGCATCACGGGGATGGTTGGTAGTTTGCGCATGGAGCCGTAGAGGATGATTACTACGGGCAGCAGCAGGAAGAGGTTCCAACTAAATGCACTTTCGAGGGTGCCGTTAATCGCGGCGACCTTCTCGGAGCCGGAGCCGCCAGCGGTATCAACGGTGAAGCCAGCGATGATCATGACGATCGCGGCCACAATCCAAGATGGAACCGTGGTGTAAAGCAGGTGGCGGATGTGCACAAACAGGTCAACCCGGGTTACTGCTGCGGCCAGGTTTGTCGAGTCGGAGAGTGGGGAGAACTTGTCACCAAAGTAGGCACCACACAGAATGGCACCGGCCACGATTGCGAGGTTGACGCCTTCCATTCCGAGGGCCACACCCATGAACGCAACACCGATGGTTCCGGCGGATCCCCATGAAGTTCCGGTACATACCGCAACGATCGAGGTCACAACGAGCGCGGTGATGTAGATGTACGCGGGAGAAACAATTTCTAACCCGTAGTAGATAAGCATCGGGATGGTGCCACCGACCATCCAGGCACCGATCAAGAATCCTACGGTCACCAAGATGAGCAGCGCTGGCATGACCTTGGCAATCTTTTCAGAGATCATCGTGATCATCTGCGTGTAGTTATAGCCCAGGAACTTGGCAATAACACCGGCGATGATCGCAGACAAGATCAGCATGGGCTCGGCGGGCAATCCAATCCAGATTGCACCCACGCCCATGAATACGAACATTGCGATGATTGGCGTTAGCGCCAATGTTAGTGAGGGTAAGCCCTTCTCACGCATCTTCGCGCCCCATTTCTTTGTAAGAGTTTGGTTACCGGTGATTTCCGGTGTTTGCTTGACGATGCCTGCCCAAGTTTAGGTGGTTTGGGCCGGCTAAGTTGTTGGTTGATTTACGTTGACAGCAGTCCGGGACTATTGCAGTGCGGTGACAAACCGGTCTATCGCGGTTTCGAGCATTTGGGTGGGGACTGCAAGGTTCATTCGCATGAACTCTTCGCCTCCCAATCCAAAGGCGGTTCCGGGAGTCAGCACGAGTCCCGAGCCGAGAAGTTTTTGGTTGAGTTTCTCGGTGCTTAGCCCCAAGGTTCGGCAATCGAGCCATAGCAGGTAGGTGCCTTCTGCTGGGATCACGGTTACCTGCGGCAATCTGGTGGCCAGTTCTTGGGTAACGAGGCCAACGTGGTGATCCATGAGCGCAAGCAGCTCATCCAGCCACGGGCCCCCTTCGCTGTAGGCAGCAATGGTCGCTACCTCGGCAAAGAATCTTGGGTTGTGCGATCCGGCGGCCTGGACGGCTGCGGTTACTTCTGCTCGCAGGTCTGGGTTTGGCACCACCATGTTGGCGATTTCCAATCCGGCGAGGTTGAAGCTTTTGCCGGGTGAGGTCAGCGCAATTGCGCTGGCCTCTGCATCCACAAGGGTCAGATACGGTGTGAACGTTTGGCCGGTCCGCAGCAGGTCTGCATGCACCTCATCCGAGATCACCAAAGCATTGTGTGCGGCGGCAAGCTTAGCCACCTTGGACAGTTCGCTCCCAGTCCATACTCGCCCGGTTGGGTTGTGCGGATTGGTCAATATTATTGCTTCCGCACCCTGTGCAAGGAGGGTTTCAAGGGCCTCAAGATCAAACCGGTATTGCCCATCGAATGACAGCTGCCACGCAACGACTTCACGGCCACTGGCTGCTACCGCTGTGGGGATGGGGCCGTAGGCCGGGTAGGGCACAACAATCTTTGCGCTAGGGGTGGTTAACCGTCGCAGGAGAGCCGGCAGAGCCTCGACCACTCGGCCCACGGATACGATCTGCTCGGCGGTAATGTCCCAACCATGGCGCGCAGAGAACCACTGGCACACGGATTGGTAGAACTCGGGACTCAGGTAGGTGTAGCTGAAGTTTCCGGTCTGTGCCCGGCGTGCCACCGCATCGATGACAACTTGTGGGGCCGCAAAGTCCATGTCTGCAACTGAAAGTGCGATCGCGTCATCGCCGGCTGCGGCTAGCGCCTCGGTCCAACGGATACTACGCGCCGCACGCTGGGTCTCGCGTGCGATCGGGCGTAAGAGCGTTGCTTGGTCAATCAAAGCCACTTGGTTCCTTCTGCTTCCACGTCAAGAACAAGCTTCTCGGCTTCTTCAATCTCGTTGATGTAGTTGTAAATGGTGAACCGGGAAACTTGCAGCGCTCCGGCCACCGTTTCTGCGGCATCGCGAAGCAAGAACATGCCGCCTTCACGCACCTGGCGCACAACCTCAAGCTTGTGTTCCTTGCGCATGAGCTCAACGGGAACCTGTTGCGCGGTAATAGCTCGCTCCAACAGGAGGTCGGTCAGTTCGTCAACGTCTTGCACGAACGCCTCTGTCGAGGGCCGGCCGTTGTCAGTCATGACCGAGAGAATCTGGGAAAGCTCATGCCACACGCCAACGTCCGAGTTTGTGCATAACGCGGCGACTGAATCTCCGTGGCTGTTCTTGACCACAATCGTGGTGCACCTGGTCTCTCGCCCATCGGGCAAGACCGACTGATAACCAACGAGGCTGTGGAAGTTACGCTGGGCAGCTTGCTGCAGCAGGAGGTCGGTTGCTGGGCTGCCAACTTGGCGCCCCGTGAGGTCTCCGTGGATGGCAACGATTGAGTTTGGTAGGAGGGAAAGGTCGTGAACGACTACTTCGGTATTGAGCAGCGACAATGCCATTGGTTCAACAAGTTGTTTAAGGGCGGCAATAATCAACTGGTTTTCCGCTAAGACGGCATAGTTAACCGGGTCTTGTGGTGGTACGGGGTGCGTGGAAGCGCCATTGCCAGTCATGTTCCGCCCTAATCGTCCTGCAAAATTCAACGGTCTGTTGAAAGCGAAAGTAGCAATTTCGAGTGTTTAGGTCAACAAAGCGTTGAAGCCTTCAACGTCCGGTTGACCACTCTCCCGTCCAACCCGCTCCGCCCTGCCCCTCTGACCTGTGACTATGCATTCGAGATTGTTCAGCCGATGAACTAAAGCGACCTGGGTCACATCTCACTATATGAACTGGAGTCTCGCCATATTGTCGCCCCAAAAAAGAGAAGATCCCCTTGGCCAAGGCGCTGGATGCGCCTGCCCAAGAGGATCTTCCAGTGAGTCATGCCAAAGGTTACTAAGTTTCCTCAGTTACCAGTGACCGTTCTCATTGGTCATAGCGTTTTGCGGCTCCGCGCCCTCATCAATAGCGCACCAGCTCCAACAATGAGCATCGCACCGATCAGGACCGGCCACGGTGACTCTCCACCGGTAGTTGGCAGGTCCCCGGAAGAAACAATCACAAAGCCGGCATCGATGGTTGGGTCATCAGCTTCCCCTGGCGCTCCGGAGTTTGTTCCGGTCTTTGGCGTCTTGATCAAGACGCGGCCAGACTTGGAATCAGCATCGGAATCGAGGGCAGGGTTACCGCCCTTTCCTGAAACGGTCAGCTTGTGCTGTTTACCATCTACGGTCACTGTCGTTGGGAACTCGATAATGTACTCGGTATCTGGTGTCAGATCCGTGAATGAGTAGAACCCATCCTTATCCGTGACCGCGGTCTTGATTTCCTTACCTTCAGGACTGAGGAGACGGACCGTTACGCCAGGAATGCCTGGTTCATTCGGATTTTGCTTGCCATCGCCGTCCTTATCCACCCAGACGAAGTCACCTACCGAAACGAGTGTAGGCGCTTCCTCAACCGGAACGAATCCAGCATCAAACGTTGGATTGTCAGTCTTGCCAGGCTCACTCAAGTTGAGGCCATCCTCAGGCGTGGTTACTGAGACTCGGCCCGTCTTGGTGTCGGCATCCGAATCCTTACCATCATCATTGCCCTGATCAGGCGTAGTGAGTACGTACTCAACGTCTTGGATCATCACTGTAGTTGGGAACTCAATAATGAAGTCCGTACCTGGAGTCAGATCCGTGAATGAGTAGAACCCATCCTTATCCGTAACCGTACGCTTAATTTCCTTACCCTCAGGCGTAAGAAGTTTTACGGTTACCCCAGGAATGCCTGGTTCGTTCGGATCTTGCTTACCGTCGCCGTCCTTATCCACCCAAACGTAGTCACCGATAGAAACCACTACTGGCTCTGGCACAGGGACTGGCTTGTAACCGGCATCAATCGTTGGGAGATCAGCCGTACCAGGTTCGGTGCTGTTGTTACCCTCCGATGGTGTGGTGATCAGCGGAGTCTTCCCGGTATCCGGGTCTGGGTTAGAGTCCTTAGTTCTGTCGTCACCTTGGCTCGGTGGCGTCAGCTCATACTCAACGTCGTCCACGGTCACCGTAGGCGGGAACTTCACTACATACTCGGTTTCCGGATCCAGGTCAGGGAACACATAAAACCCGTCCTCATCCGTTTCCGTTGTAGCAACTTCCTGACCATCAGGAGTTTCCAAAATCACGGTTACCCCAGGAACACCCGGCTCACCCTCGTCTTGGATCCCATTACCATCTTCATCAATCCAAACCAAGTCACCAATCGACACCAACACCGGAACATAACCGGCGTCGATCGTTGGATCATCAGCCTCACCAGGCGCACCCGAGTTGTTACCGGATGAAGGCGTGGTGATAGATACACGACCGGTTGAAACATTGGCATCCGAATCCCCAGCGTCATCTCCACCACGGTTTGGCTCGGTTAGTGGGTAGACCTTGCCTTCAACAGTAACCGTGACGGGGAATTCAATGATGAACTCTGTCTCCACAGGAAGATCTGTGAAGGCGTAATAACCATCAGCGTCGGTTTGAGTAACGGCGATGACGGTTTCACCGTCTGCCGCATACAACGTCACCGTTGCACCAGCGACCGGAGCCTCACCTTCATCCTGAATACCGTTGTCGTTGGCATCAATCCAAACGTAATCACCAACAGAAACCAGCACCGGTGGAGCCGGAACTGGAACGTAACCTGCGTCGATCGTTGGATCATCAGTTTCACCGGGCGCACCCGAGTTGTTACCGGAGGTAGGTGTAGTTACCGGGGCTTGCCCAGAGATGGTGTTTGGGTTGGAGTCGTTCGCACTATTTCCACCCTGACCAGGTTGCGTGAGTAGGTACTCTTGTCCTTCTACCGAGACACTTGGCGGGAAGACCACCACGTAGTCGGTATCTAGATCAAGATCCGTGAACGAATAGAAGCCGTTCGGATCGGTGGTTGTTGTACGGATGGTCTGACCATCCGCGTCCAACAGTCTGACAGTTACGTCAGCAACCGGAGCCTCACCTTCGTCCTGAATACCGTTATCGTTGGCATCAATCCAAACGTAGTCACCAATCGACACTAGAACCGGTGGAACTGGAACTGGAACGTAACCTGCGTCGATGGTTGGGTCATCTGCTTGTCCCGGTAGACCAGAGTTGCCCGGAGTTCCATCGCGATGACCGGTTGGGGTCATGACAGCAACCTGTCCAGTAGCAACATCCGCATCCGAGTCATTCGAATCGTTGCCACCACGGTTCGGTCCGGTCAGCACGTACTCATCCCCATCAACCGTCACCGTCGTTGGAAACTCAACAACATAATCGGTATCAACCGGCAGATCAGTGAAAACGTAGTAACCATCGGCGTCAGTAGTCGTTGTCGCAACAACAGTCTCACCATCAGCCGACAACAAGTTCACAGTCACACCAGCAACCGGAACCTCACCAGCATCCTGAACACCATCATCGTTGGCATCAATCCAAACGTAATCACCAACAGAAACCAGCACCGGTGGAACTGGAACGTAACCGGCATCAATCGTTGGATCATCAGCCTCACCCGGCCCATCGGAGTTCTCACCCGAAGAAGGCGTCGTAACCACAGGAGTTTTGCCTGTTTCTGGGTCTGGGTTAGAGTCCTTAGCAACGTCGTCACCTTGGCTCGGTGGCGTCAGCTCATACTCAACGCCATCCACGGTCACCGTAGGCGGGAACTTCACTACATACTCGGTTTCCGGATCCAGGTCAGGGAACACATAGAACCCGTCCTCATCTGTTTCCGTTGTAGCAACTTCCTGACCATCAGGAGTTTCCAAAATCACGGTTACCCCAGGAACACCCGGCTCACCCTCGTCTTGGATCCCATTACCATCTTCATCGATCCAAACCAGGTCACCAATCGACACTAGAACTGGAGGGACCACTACGGGAACATAACCAGCGTCGATCGTTGGATCATCAGCCTCACCCGGTCCATCCAAGTTCTCACCCGAAGAAGGTGTAGTGATGGAAACACGACCGGTTGAAACATCGGCATTAGAATCTGCTGCATCATCGCCACCACGGTTCGGTCCGGTCAACACATACTCATCCCCATCAACCGTCACCGTCGTTGGAAACTCAACAACATAATCGGTATCAACCGGCAGATCAGTAAAGACGTAATAACCATCGGCGTCAGTAGTCGTTGTCGCAACAACAGTCTCACCATCAGCCGACAACAAGTTCACAGTCACACCAGCAACCGGAACCTCACCAGCATCCTGAACACCATCATCGTTGGCATCAATCCAAACGTAATCACCAACAGAAACCAGCACCGGTGGAACTGGAACGTAACCGGCATCAATCGTTGGATCATCAGCCTCACCCGGCCCATCCAAGTTCTCACCCGAAGAAGGTGTAGTGATGGAAACACGACCGGTTGAAACATCGGCATCAGAATCTGCTGCATCATCGCCACCACGGTTCGGCTCAGTCAACACATACTCAACACCATCAACCGTCACCGTCGTTGGAAACTCAACAACATAATCGGTATCAACCGGCAGATCAGTAAAGACGTAATAACCATCAGCATCAGTAGTCGTCGTCGCAACAACAGTCTCACCATCAGCCGACAACAAGTTCACAGTCACACCAGCAACCGGAACCTCACCCGCATCCTGAACACCATTATCGTTGGCATCAATCCAAACGTAATCACCAACAGAAACCAGTGTGGTCTCAATGAAACCAAAGTCAATTGAGTGATCATTGGTACCTTGAACTGGACTGGTAAAGGCGGCTACAACCACGCCGGAACTAAGCACTCCGTTGTTGTCAATGGCCTCACTACCAGCAGCGCTCGTCTGAGTGACCGACATTCCCTCAAGCGGTCCCCCTGCTTCAAAGTCAGCTGGCCTGTCCAAGCGAATCTCGTAATTGGTTTCCGGCGCTAGACCGTCATCCGTATCAAAGTAGTACTCGCCGTTGGCATCGGTTTCGGTTGTCGCAATGACTACCCCTTCCTCGTTATACAGAGATACTTGAACTCCTGGAACCGCTGGCTCATCGGGGCCTTGGATTCCGTCCTTGTCGGTATCAATCCAAACTCGGTTACCCACCTGTTGGGTTAGAGCTTTAAGCAGTACTTCAATGTCAGCTAGGCCGGCTGCCTTCTTGAAGCCGGACGTCAGAATAACTCCGTCTCCCCAATCGGAAGCATCGTTGTATACGACTCCGTTGCTTTGGTACCCACGTAGACCAATGCGGTTCACAGTACCATCGGGATCAATTTGGTTCGTAATGATGTGGTCTGTTGCGGGCATGTAAGCGATGCCGCCAAATGCTGCTTCTAAGTGGAATAAAACCACGTCTTCTTTGACATTCTCGGTGGTAGCACCGCAATTCAAGACAAATCCGTTTGCCCCATCACCGCAAGCAAATAGGAGGTCTCCCGCAGGAATGTTGGTGTGGTATGCGTCGCCGCCAGTGGAACGCTCACCCACATACAAGATGGAACTGTACTGATCGCCACTACGGTCACGGAAACTCACGGCTAGCTTTCCGTCATTCATGACCTCAATGTCCGCGAGTTGTGGCTGAGCAAAGGCAAACTGCCAAGCAAAGGTGTCGAAGCTCTTAGGATTTGGCGGGCCCAAAGGGTAAGGGGTCGCTCCGTCTATACAGTCTTGCGGAATGTCGTCGCTCCAGGCATTCCACTTGGCAGTGAAGCAGGTGAGCGATCCAGAAAACACTTGTTGCAAGTTGCGCCCTGGAATTGTGGTGAGGTCACTTTCCATGACCACATCGATAAACGTCAGGGTGCCATCCACGGCACGCTCGTATTCCAGAACGTACGCCTTAATAGTTTCACCGCAGGTGGCACCGACGTAAACGGTGTCACCTGACTGCTCAATCGCAAATGGCGCCCAGTCTGTTGAGCAATCCTGCGGTGTGATCGCCAAGGTTTGGATTGGTGCAGGGTTAGGTGCACTTTGAACCGGATAGACCACGATTGAGTCGGTCTTCAGGTTCATAACACTGAGCCACTTGCCATCCGGGCTAACATCCACATCACCCAAGGACTCGCGGCCTACAGCCGTGCGGAAGGCAAAGTCCTGCTTATCCGCAAAGTTGTGAGCGGTGGTCCCCACATCGGGAACCGTGACATACACGGATGAAGCGCCAGTGTCTGGGTTCACCCGGTAGACAGCTCCGGGACCGCCCGGGCCATAGTCTGAACCACGTTTAGCAAACGCGCCGGCAAAGAGGTCACGGGTAACCGGGTCTACCCCCATGCCGTAAACCGTTCCCACGGTTCCACGTGCGGTTACCTGAGTTGGTTTACTTTCCTGAAGATTCGCACTGATCTTGTAAATCTCTGGTTCGTCCTCGGTTACCGCCCAGATATTGTCTGGGTGGATGGCTGAGAACAACGTTGGATTAAGATCAATCGGCCCGGCTAGATCGACAAACCCAACCGAGATGTTTGCAGCTTTACCAGCGGTCACATCAATAAATGAAACGGCTGGCGCAAGCTGTGGATCTACGTAGTTGCTTCCTACCTGCGCCTCGGTGAATCGATCAGGATCAGGATTAGTAACTTCTACTCGGTACACCCCGCCTGTGAGCGGGTTCTGGGCTGCGGTCATTCGCAGTTGCCCGTTCGTTCCGGTCACACCGGTGTGTTCTTCTCCAGCAGCATTCGTAAGCGTTACGGTGACACCTTGTAGATTAGAGTCCGCGTTCGTACGGACCTTGTCACCATCTTTATCTTCGACTACATGGACGGTGATTGTTCCGTCCCCGGGGCCTGCATATGCAGTTTGTGCCCCAACCACGCCCACGGCTCCAAGCATGGAAAATGCCGCGGCGGTTGCTAAGAACCTTTTCATATCTTCCTCACTGTTAACGCGTCATCTTTAACGCGCACCCCTGATACAAGTGAAAAACATCTGTATTTATATGTTCTACATCTCATAACATATCAGAGGAGAGTGGTTAAACCAGCCCTCTTATGGCAACAAGCCAGCAGTTGGACCATCTATTCACGCCAAGTTCATATCCCCTAGACGCCAAAGCAGACACAGAACATGACCTGCAACAATATGACAACATTAGAGACCTAGTGGAAGGTATTCAAAGCTAGTTGTCCGGTATCAGGTCGCCGGGGACAAAGAAACAGCCTGAGGAATCAGTGACCGTATATTTAATCAGGTCATCGGCTTGGTCCATGCGCTGTTGGGTTTGGACAAAGGTTTGTGGGTCACCCACAAACGCCACAAACACCAGCCCAGTGCCCACTTCGGGATCGAAACTATAGCTCCTACGCAGCATGAGTGGCAGTCCCATATTTGCCGGATGCGCCCTGCGCACATGGCTGTTCGACGGCGTCAAAAGATGACCGTCCGGAGTCTTCGCAAACAGGTCCACGTTGTCATGCGGGGCTCCTCCGGACAGCGGTGCTCCCGTGTCCTGACGCCGCCCAATTGCCTGTTCCTGGTTTGTGGTTGACAGTTGCGCAAACTGCGGAAGAATTTGCATCCGGCGCAGCACCAAATGGGCATCCCGGTGCATCAGATTCGACCAGACCCCGGCAGCCAACAGCTCTGCTGTGCGAGGGTTTGCAACACCATCGACAAAACCGCTTGAGGTTCTGGTTGTGCCATTTGCTGTTGGCGCATCCCGGTATCCGTGTTGGCTCCACAAGACATACGGGTCACCAAAAGCCGCCAAGACAGTAGCAACCATGTGCTGGACGGCAATTTTAGTCTCGGCACAAATCTGCAGTCCCACTTCCCCGCCAGCCACGAGGTCCTCGGTCTCCCGCTTGAAGGCCGGAAGTTCCGCTGCCTTTGCCGCCCGTTGCGGCCATAGTTCGTGGGCCACTGCGGGTCCAAAACCGATCGTGACCGTGACGGTTCCAGCATCTGGAAAATTGGTGCCGGGGCTATTTTGCGCTGCTTGCGCAAGTTCCAGGATGTTTGCGGCGCTCATTCCCGGCAGTGCGAGTGCCCCAAACCATGCGTGCCGTTGCGGCACCGATGGAAAGGTGATTCCCGGCCGCTGTTCTGTTTCTGGCAGCGGCTTTGCTAGCGCATTTTCCCCGTCCGATGCCCCACTAATCTGGTCCATCGGCTGTCCGCCGGTTGGCTCTTGCGAAGGTCCGGGCTCCTGGACACCGGAGGCGGCCCCCGCCGTGTGCGGTTCTGCAATTTGACCGCGTACGGCCCAGCCGGCAGCACCGGCTGCTAACGCGGATCCAGCAATAGTTAAAATCTGTCGACGCGAGAACCCCTGACTATCCGAGCGTGACCCCGGTGGAGATACTGCTGCTGGACCTGGAGCAATTGAGCTTATCGGATCGGCAGGGTCCATTGTACTAGCAGACTCTGGTCCTCGTGCTGGCAGGTTATTGGGATGACGCTTGTTGATCACCGAGGAGTTCCTAAACTGTCAATGAACGCCACTAGATCTTCCGGTTTGGGAGTTGGACTCTGATCCAATACGGTTGCGCTGAACGTTTCATCAGCACCTGAGTCAAGGCGTTGCAGGCGGCCCTCTTCATCTACCCACAGCCGTGTTGTTGAGTCCTGTCCGCTCTCACTTACATTGCGGAATACCGCAACTTCTTGCTCATCGAGTTTGCTGCTACCAAGGAACTGGGCGTCTGACTGGGCCAAGATTTGGGCGTTCTCTGGGCGGTCCGCTCCCATGGAAAACGGCACCAGCAGAGCCGCAGTGGGCAGTTCTCCGGTTTGCCAGACACCATCAACGTTGACCGCGTAGATCTGGTCCGTCAGTACAACCTGCTCGGTGATTGCTAACCCCTGCGGGCCACGCTCAACCGTGCCCCACGCCTGAAGGTTTTGGTGGTCCACAGTCAGTTCTGCCTCTAGGTGGTTGACATCGTCTTGACCGCCCACCGAGACTTCTACCGTGAAGGGCCCCTGGGCGGCTAGCCGAAACCGAGCCTGCGCAAGGGTCTCTGCTTGTTCTATGGTGAGGCTCTCTCCCACCGCTGGTAATTCGGAAGAGCAGCTAGCAAGCGAACCCATCAGCACTGCGGCCACCAGCAACCCGTGCGCAACTCTGGGCAACTTTGTCATCCGATTGGCCTCTCTTTGATGAGTAAATCTCGACCGGGTGGGGTAACAGTGCTTAGATCAGGCAATTCAATACGGTCCGGTAGCACACGCGGCTGATCATCCACAGTGGCCAGACCAGCCCTGGGATTTGGCAACGGCACCTGCGAAAACATGATGCCATTGGGGGCTGGTGGGGACACGTAGGTGCCTACCGGAAGCGGATCTTGGCACCCCGCTTGTACTAAGTTGTCCGGTTGCGTAGTTGCGTGTGGGGACAGCTCAAAACAGTTGCCCTGATGCCCCAGAGGCGTTGTGGGCGTATACGCCAGATCAAGTGCGTTGTCTGAAAAATTGTTATCCACAACGTGGTTACCAACTGGGGAAAAGTCTTCAGAAGAAGTAATCCAAATACCTACCCCGCTATTGCTGGAGATGGTGTTAGCACGCACCAAGGCATCGACGGTTCCCCCTAGGCCAATTCCAATCCCAAACCCTCCGTCCGCCTGCACCGGTGTCTGAGTCTCGTTGTTATCCGCAATGAGGTTGCCGGCGATTACGACAGATTTGGTGGGACCGTGCGCCTCAAGGTAATTGCTCAACACTGAGATACCTACGCGGTTGTCCACAATTCGGTTTCCATGCACGGCGACCGAAGAAGCATTTGCAAATTCCAATCCAACGGCGTTGTCCATCAAGATGTTGTCCGTAACTACCGCGTTGCAGTCAACACATTGGCCCACATAAATTCCGGAGTCGGACCCTCCCGTAGCTATGTTGTCCCGGATGATCCCGCCAGTGCGGTTGAACGAATAAATGCCGTACAACCCGTTATTCGATGCCGTCACGGCTTGCACTAGGTAGCCGGGCACCGGCGGGGGCGTGTTTTCAGGCAAATACCCGTCGGGGCCGCGGGCAATTCCTGTCCCGTCAACCCCCGAGGTCCCAGTGATGAGGACCCCGCTTTGCAAAAAATTACGAACGGTGAGGTTCTCAACCGTGACCCGGGCACCGGTTGCGATCACACCGTTGCTGCGAGTCAATTCACCGTCCAAGATGACCTCGTTGCGGTCCTGTCCTCGCACGGTAATGTCGTCGCCCGTGACCTCGAGACTTTCCTGGTAGGTCCCCGGGCCGATGAGAATAATGCCGCCATCGGCTACGAGTGAACCTGCTTCAGCAAGTGTGGCGTCCTGCGGCACTCTGACCAGATGAAGCTCACTTTGGGATGGTGCTTGAGCGCAACCTCCCAAAAAGACCATTGCAAGCAGCACAATGGTCGCCGTCAACCCCCTTTTGACAGCCACGTCCCCCACACTCCTTAGTGTTTCTCAGGTATCACTCAGTAGTTCCAGCCGGCCTTGTAACACCAGCGGTACTCCGGCATCGACATTGAGAATAGCGCCATTCCCTACAGACTCTCACGCGGCACCACGGCTGAGCAGCGGGACATTTGAATTTCCCATTACTTTTGTCCTTGCTACCTGCGCAAAACCGACCATCTGAACAATTTCCGCAGGGTGAACCAGGCCCCGGCGGCCCGGCGCGCTTGCGCTACTCCCATTAGCAGGGTTGAGTTAGAACGGAAGTGGTTTCAACCCTAGGAGCAGCAAAATGACGGACACCGGCCCCCAACCCTCTCAGACGAGTGGGCCCACAGGCACTGACCCGCGAGAACGGCCCAGCATTGGCGCTCTGATCGGGTCAATCACAGACCTATCCTCCCGTCTGGTCCGCGCCGAGATCGCTGCGTTTAAGTCGGAGATGAAGACCAAACTGACTATGTCAGGTGCGGGCGTTGGTCTGTTTGTTGCCGCCGGAGTGTTAGCACTGTACGGTCTTGGCTTCTTGTTTTGGGCTGCCGTGAGCGCAATCGCTTTGGCCCTGCCCCTGTGGCTGGCTACGCTCATTGTTGCGGTGGGAATTTTGGCGCTTGCCGCGGTCCTTGGCCTAGTAGGCAAGAAGCTCCTAGCCAAGGGATCACCGGCCGCGCCCACCCAGACCATCGCCAGTGTTAAAGAAGATATTGCAACTTTCAAGGAGGGCCTCAAGTGACCACGACCCCCGAACAGCCAGAAGACATTGCGGCCATCCGGGCGGAGTTAGCTGCTTCGATCGATGAGTTAGCCAATCGGATCAACCCTAAGAATGTTGCCTCTGAAGCTGCCCACACCGCTAAGCAGGCGACCGTCGATGCCGCCGCCTTTGTTTCCGGAGCGGGCCTGCCCAATCCGAGCGAGGGTAACCGAGCCCGGAACGCCAAGATCGCAATAGGGGCTGCAGCCGGACTCATTACTGTTATTGCGCTAAGCCTGTTAAGCAGACGGCGCAACTAGGTCCGCACCTCGTAGCGTTTGGATCAGCACCACTGCTGGGCAAAACGCCGCCCTTCAATACTTGCCTTGAAACACAGAACTGCCGGCCAAGTTATCTTGGCCGGCAGTTCTATTAGTACGTGTGCGGAGTTAGAACTCCAGGGCTGCAACTCAATACTAGTTGTCAGTTGCCCGGTTCTTGGCTTCGTCGTAGAACGGGAGATCTTCTTCAGCTACGATCATTCCTGAGTTTTCAAGAAGCTTCGCAACTTCAGACTCACGGTAGCGACGGTGCCCTCCAAGCGTACGGATCGATGACAGCTTGCCTGCCTTGGCCCAACGGGTAACCGTCTTTGGGTCGACACGAAATACGCTTGCAACCTCCGCTGGCGTAAGTAGAACTTCTGATTCGCCTCGGTTCAGTGACATTTTGTACCTTTCTATGCAACGGCCCGTCTCCTTGGGATAAGAAGGTGCGCGATCAGACCCCTGCAATTCTCTTAATTATTCCAGTATGCACGATTAGAGCGGCTAGGGCACGTAGTGAACAAACTCACAGCACGTTTTATGTGGATTAATCTCCCCATTTTCACCCCGTTTGGATTTCGCGTCTAGAAAAATTGCGCGCCCAACTGGAACCTAAGGGGCCTTTCCATGTACGGTTATGGCACGAACAGATAAAAATTACTTCGGGGCCGCACGTCATCGTAGCCGCCCCGCTTCTTAGTTGAGGGGGTCGGAGCCATGGGCCGCGGCCGTCAGAAGGCAAAACAAGCCAAGGTAGCTCGCGAGCTGAAGTATTTCAGCCCGGACACTAACCTTAAGGCGCTCGAGCGGGAGTTAGGGGCACGCGAAAACGATATGCCCGCTGACAACCGGAGCGGCTCTGATGACATCGATGATTCAGATCCCTACGCAGATTGGGCTGACCGTAATTAGCGGCGCCTAAGCCTCAGTGGTTTACGTAGTCCTTACGTAAACCATCGGGATTGCAGTAGTTTTCATTCACAAAATTCCTCGGACTTGTTATTCACAGTCCGAGATTTTGTGTCCCCAAAATAGATGAATCATTCCATAAGCAAAAGGTGGATATCTCATGCGAGATATCCACCTTTAAGCTGATCAAAAACTTTGCGGAACCTCCACCGAATCACACCGTATGTGAAGATGGGCAGGGCTCCCCATGCTTTACCTAGCGGTATTCACCGTGTAACATAACGGCCCCGCCTACAACGCCCTTGGCACCGCGGACTACGTCCACGCCAACAGCCTCGCCGGAGTCTTCTGATACCGTTCCGAGCACCCAGGCTGGGACACCGAGAGACTTCAGACGGGCAAGCGCTGCGTCGGCACCATCAGCACCAACAATCGCAACCATTCCCACCCCAAGGTTGAGCGTGTGCTCAATGTCCGCCCATGGGACGTTACCCAGCTCCTGCATAACCTTGAAGACCGCTGGGACTTCCCACGCACCACGATCAAGTGTGGCTTTGAGACCGGCTGGAATAACGCGGGCTAGGTTCTGCCCCAGTCCGCCACCGGTGACGTGTGAGAACGCCCGGACCTGGGCCGCCTTATCAGCGGCTAGGGCTAGGCAGTCGGAAGCGTATACGCGGGTTGGCTCAAGGAGCTCTGCGCCCAGGGTACGGCCAAATTCAGGCACGTCACGGTCCAGTTCCCAACCTGCGTGCTTGATCACGGCACGCACCAGGGAGTAACCGTTGGAGTGAATACCCGATGATGCCATGGCAATAACCACGTCACCGGACTTTACCAGCTGTGGGCCTAGCAGGTCATCGGCTTCAACTACACCAACTGCCGCGCCGGCAACGTCATACTCGTCCGGAGCTAGCAAGCCCGGGTGCTCAGCGGTCTCGCCACCTACTAGGGCGGTCTGCGCCACCTCACAGGCCTGAGCGATACCGCGGACAATGTCCGCAATACGCTCCGGAACAACCTTGCCGGTAGCGATGTAGTCGGTCATGACCAAAGGCTTGGCACCGCACACCACAATGTCATCAACAACCATGGCCACGAGGTCAAAACCAATGGTGTCGTGGATGTCCATGGCCTGCGCGATTGCAACCTTGGTGCCAACACCATCGGTTGAGGATGCCAGCAGGGGACGGCGATAATTCTTGAGTTCGGATACGTCAAACAGACCGGCAAAGCCACCGACGCCACCAACTACGTTGGGTCCGTGGGTACGCGTTACAGCGGCCTTCATCAGTTCTACTGCTTTGTCGCCCGCGGCGGTGTCGACTCCGGCTGCAGCATAGGTAATGCCTTCAGACATGAGATGGCTCCAAGGTGTTAGGGATGTTCCAATGCGGTGTTGCCGCCCTGCGCTACGGACAGGTTGGTTAGTCCGTCTTGCGGGGCACCAATAGCGCGGTTGCGCTTTGGAAGTTCGTTGCCTGCGGACAGGTCTTCGGTCAGTGCAATGGGGTATGAGCCATCGAAGCAGGCCGTGCAGAGCTGAGATTTATTCTGCTCAGTTGCCGCGATCATGCCTTCTTCGGAGATATACCCCAGGGAGTCGGCGCCTAGGGATTGGCCCACTTCCTCGGGGCTGAGCCCATTAGCAATGAGTTCTGACCGGGAGGCAAAGTCGATTCCGTAGAAGCACGGCCATTTGACTGGCGGCGCGGAAATACGGACGTGGATCTCGGCGGCGCCGGCCTCACGCAGCATGCGAATGAGCGCACGCTGGGTGTTGCCGCGCACAATCGAGTCGTCCACAACGACTAGGCGCTTGCCACGGATGACGTCCCGCAGCGGGTTAAGTTTGAGGCGGATACCTAGCTGACGCAGGGTGTCCGAGGGCTGAATGAACGTACGCCCAACGTAAGCGTTCTTGGTCAGGCCTTGGCCAAATGGAATGCCGGATTCTTGGGCGTACCCAACCGCGGCAGGCGTACCAGATTCCGGGACCGGGATAACGAGGTCGGCATCGGCGGGGTGTTCTTGGGCCAAGATGCGTCCCATTTGCACGCGCGCTGCGTGCACGGAGCGGCCAGAAATGGTGGTGTCTGGGCGGGCCAAGTAGACGTACTCAAAGACGCAGCCGGCGCGTTTGGTTTCCGCAAAACGCCGGGAACGTAGGCCGTCCTCGTTGATCATGACGAGCTCGCCGGGTTCAATTTCCCGTACGAACGAGGCACCAACGATGTCTAGTGCGGGCATTTCCGATGCCACAACCCAGCCACGCTCAAGGCGGCCAAGTACGAGCGGTCGAACGCCTTGCGGGTCACGTGCCGCGTACAAGGTGGTCTCGTCCATGAAGACGAGGCTGAACGCACCCTTGAGGTGCGGGAGCACCTCTACGACAGTGTCTTCGAGGCTGTGGTCCTCGTCGCCCTGTAACAGCGCGGTCACCAGGGCGGTGTCCGTGGTGTTCCCGCGAGCAAGTTCGCCTCGGTTTTGGTCGCCGTAGCGCTCGGTTACGAGGTTAAGCAGTTCGGATGGGTTGACTAGGTTGCCGTTGTGGCCAAGGGCCACGGTTCCCGATGCCGTAGCACCGAGGGTTGGTTGGGCATTTTCCCAGCTCAGTCCGCCCGCTGTTGAGTAACGGCAGTGGCCGACAGCGATGTGTCCGGTCAGTGCATTGAGCGCTGTTTCATTAAAGACCTGGGAAACAAGTCCCATATCTTTGTACACCAGTATCTGCTCACCGTTACTGGTTGCTATGCCGGCGGATTCCTGGCCTCGGTGTTGCAACGCATACAAGCCAAAGTATGCAAGTTTTGCAACCTCCTCGCCAGGAGCCCAGACCCCAAAAACGCCACAAGCGTCCTGAGGGCCTTTCTCGCCGGGTAATAGGTCATGGTTTAAGAGTCCATCTCCACGGGTCGCCACAGGGTTAAGTATTCCACACCCGTAAAAGTGCTACGTCCATGGGGTCAGTCTGCGGACGTAGAGGGTAGCGTTCAGGTACCCCAAAATCACTTAGATTCGGCCTTTTGGCTGCGCTTATCGAGGTAAACCACGAGTGCGCCCACAAATAGTTCAACAATTGTGGTGACGAAAACCACGGAGACAGTGATGTAGATTCCGCGCTTGACCATGTTTGGGTCAGACAACCAAAAGCCCAGAAGCAATCCAAGGATGATTCCCACAACCGCGCCAACAAAGAAGAACGCGCCAAGCTTAGGTGCATGGCGGATCCGAGTCTCGGTCGCTTTAGCCACGATTGAGTCAGCCTCGTCCGCGCTTAACTCCGAAAGGTTTTGCACCACCCGAATAGGGCTGGGCTCGTCTGAGTTTTCAGTGGCTGCTTGCGCTGCCGGGGCCTCGGGTGCCGCTGCCGCAGGTGAAGTTTCCGGCGCTGCCGTTGCTTCTGGCTCGAGTGGGGCTGGGATTTCTGGCTGTTCGCTAGTCACCCGGCTAGTCTACCGGCGCTTTGTGGCTTGCAGGGGGAGCCACATGGACAGATCAGCCCGCTCCCCCGACGCATTGATCTTGCCTTGCGCCATGGCCGCTTCCCAACCAAGGATTCCGGTCACCAGGGCAAGCCAAGTTTGGGCGTCAGTTTCAACTACGTTTGGCGGGGTGCCACGGGTGTGCTTGGGTCCGTCAATGCATTGAACCGCGCCAAATGGGGCCACCCGCACCTCAACCGCGTGCCCCGGGGCAACATCGGCAAGCTCTTCCAAAGTGAAGCGCACCGCGCTTGCCAGGGTCTGCCTATCCGCGGGAGTGAGCGGGCGTTGCGCCGCTTGCGGCTCTTGCTCGGTCAGCCAGTTTGCCACCGCTGCCCGGCCAATTGCGGGGTCGGTTTTTCTGCGTACTGCCATGCCGTGCTACTCCCAGTTCATTGTTACTGCGACTTCTCGATGCCAGAGTTGGACCCCGTAGGACCGGCCCACTCAAAACGGATTCGACGTTTGTCCAAATCTGCTTCCGTAAGCCTAGCCGTGATCCGGCGGCCGAGCGGAAGTTTGCTCGAGGCCCGCACTTGGGCGCGCACGGCGGGCTGGGCAATCATGATCTCGCCGCGGCTGGGGTTCTTTGCGTCTAGGTCTACCACGGCTGCGGGGAACTCTTGGCCCACCATAGAAGCTAGCAAGGCGGCTTCGACTATTTCCACTCCCGCTCGGGTGAACGCGCTGGCCCTGCGTGAGCCCGCGGCCATCGTGCTCGGGAGTTCCCCAAGCGCGGCGTAAACCCAAGGCGGAATTGCTACCCCTGAGCACAGGGATAGGCAGATCTCCGTGGCGTACCGGTCAGCGAGGCGGCGCAGGGGCGCGGTCACGTGCGCGTAGTTGGCTCCGATTGCGTGGTGTTTAGTTTTGTCTTCGCCCGGAACCGGTCCCATGGTTTTGACGTCAAATGCCAAATAGCCGGCTCCCCTAAACAGGGAGGTTGCCTCGTATAAGAAGGCCGCATAACGCGGGGTGGTACCGGAGATTCCCTTAATAAACGTGGCGTAATCGGTGTCTTTGTCCCAGCCGAGTTCAAGGGCGTCTGCTGTGCGGCGCAGTCGGGCCAAGTCGCGTTCATCTGCTTGCGGAAGTGTCCGAACAAAACCCACCCCGGCTTTAATCATCATGTCTGCTGCGACCACCCCGGTGAGCAGGGAGATCTGCGCGTTCCAGTCCTCGATTGGGGATACCGAGCGAAACTCGAGTTCAAAGGATCCGTCCGGGTCTAACCGGACTTCTTGCTCGGGAACGTTCAAGGAAACGCCACCGCGGTCATGCTCAATACGTTCTCGCAACGGTCCAACCTGGGCTAACAGGATGACCGTGTTGATGCCTTGCTCGCAAAAGTCCGGCTCTATTCCGGCTTCCGCTAAGGCCGCCGCAGTATCAGTTCCCGCCTTGCCTAAGGCATCGAGAAATTGTTGTCCGGCAACGTAGCTGAGCCGGTTCCGGGAGCGCACCAGTCCGCGCTCCACGTGGGCCCGGGTGACCACGCCGTGTTCATCGAGGTCGATGTGCCAGACCGCTGCGGGGCGGGTCTGACCGGGAAGCAAACTTGCGGCCCCCTCGGAGAGTTCGGGCGGGTGCAAAGGTGTGCGTCCCTCGGGCGCATAGAAGGTAGTTACACGTGCATTTGCCTCGGCGTCGATCGCACCACCCGGGGAGACAAACGCGGCAACATCCGCAATCGCATAGTGAACCGTGTACCCCGTGGGAGTCTGGGCTATGTGGACGGCCTGGTCCAAGTCCATGGAGTCCTGCGGGTCGATCGTGATGAACTCAAGGTCCAGATACTGCTGGTTGTGGTCTGGCCAAGTATCTTCACGTCCCAGAACCTGTGCCACCTCCCCCATGACCTGCGGAGGGAACTGTGCCGGGATCTGCATCTCTTGGCGCAGGAGTTCGAACGCGTGCCGGATGAGCTCGGCCGTGTTGGGGTGGGGCAGGTCTAAGTGGAGATAGCGCTTTGCCATAGCAAAAACCTACCCCGACAAGCCCATAAAATACGTGAACTCACCGCAAACCGCCGTTGAACGTTAGCCCCTGTTTTGGCTACCTATGGTCAATGGTGCGAGGTGGGGTTAGCGTTAAAGGACCACCCAAGGACGGTTGAGGGCTCATGAATCCAACGCCAATACGCTCGGCCCAGCCACGCACCGTTTTGATGTGCCGCCCCGAGTTCTTCACCGTCAGCTACGCAATCAACCCGTGGATGGACCCCGCACAACCGCCGGATACCGCTCTCGCGGTCAAGCAATGGGAGGCGCTGCGGCGAACCTACCTTGACCTTGGGTTCACCGTTCGGCTCATTGATCCCGCCCCGGGTCTACCGGACATGGTGTACACGGCCAATGGCGGGTTTGTGGCCGGCGGCATTGCGTATGGAGCCAGGTTTGCCTACCCGCAGCGTGAGGCGGAGCAAGACCTATTTTTGGCGTGGTTTGCCAATAACGGGCTACGACCCGTTGCGCCATCCTTCAACTCTGAGGGTGAGGGCGACATCTTGCTGGTTGGCGGCCGCCTATTGGCCGGATACGGGTTCCGCAGCGATCCCCAAAGTCACGCGGAGCTGGCAGATGTATTTGACCGCCCGGTCCTGCCCCTGCGTTTGATTGACCCATTGTTTTACCACCTAGACACGGCCCTGACCGTCTTGGATCCCACTCCGGGTGCATCCGGACCACAGATTGCGTACCTGCCAAGTGCCTTTGACCAAGCGTCCTTGAACCTTTTGAAAACTCATTTCCCTCAGGCGCTCAAGGTCAGTGCTGCGAGCGCCCACGAGTTTGGGCTCAATGCTTTTAGCGATGGGCTGCACGTAGTTACCTCGCCCGGGGCCACTGATTTTCACCTGCTACTACGAGCGGCAGGGTTTGAGCCGGTCTTGGTTGAGTTAAGCGAACTTCGCCGTGGTGGCGGTTCGATCAAATGCTGCACGTTGGAGTTGAGGTCATGACCGTACAAAGCCCTAAGTCAGTTGCTGCTATAGACCTTGAGGACCAGGTTTTGGCACATAACTATGCACCGCTTGGAGTTGTGCTCGCCCAGGGTCAAGGCTCGTGGGTGACAGATATTGACGGCAACCGGTATCTGGATTGCCTAGCCGCTTACTCGGCGTTGAACTTTGGGCACCGGCCCCCCGCACTGATTGCTGCCGCAACCGATCAGTTGGGCCGGTTGACCCTGACTAGCCGCGCCTTTCACCACAACCTTTTGGGGCCGTTTGCGGCCCGGTTGGCGGCGCTTGTTGGGCTCGATATGGTGCTGCCCATGAATACGGGGGCGGAGGCGGTTGAGTCTGCCCTCAAGATTGTGCGGGCGTGGGGTTACCGGGTCCGTGGGGTCCCTGCGGACCAAGCCAATATTGTGGTGGCTGGCAATAATTTTCATGGCCGCACAATTTCGATCGTTAGCTTCTCAGATGATCCGCAGGCACGCGCTGACTTTGGACCGTATACGCCGGGTTTCACCGTTGTGGATTATGTGGATGCCAACGCTATTAACCAAGCCATAAATCAAAACACCGTTGCTGTCCTGCTTGAACCGGTCCAGGGTGAGGCCGGGGTGATCGTTCCTCCGGACGGATACTTAGGCGAGGTCCGTCAGATCACCGAGGAACACGGGGTACTACTCATCGTTGATGAGATTCAGTCTGGGTTGGGGCGTACCGGAGCAATTACCGAGTGCGCCCGGTTGGGTGTCACCCCGGACCTGATGCTGCTGGGTAAGGCCCTGGGCGGCGGGATCATGCCGCTGAGCGCCGTCGTAGGGCGCCGCGAGGTCATGGAGGTGTTGCGCCCTGGTGAACACGGCTCGACCTTTGGCGGTAATCCGCTAGCCGCCGCCATTGGGCTCGCCGTTCTCGATCTTCTGGAACAGGGAGAGATACTGGCGAATGCACGTGAGCTCGGCGTCCGTCTCAGCCAAGACTTGTCCGCCCTAATAGGGCACGGTGTCACTGCGGTACGCACGGTTGGTCTGTGGGCCGGAGTGGATGTTGACCCAAGTCTGGGCACCGGGCGTGAGGTCTGCGAGCTGTTGGCCCGCCACGGAGTACTTGCCAAGGAGACCCACGGAGCGACGTTACGTCTTGCCCCACCGCTCAACATGACGCCCGAGGAACTTGGCTTCTTGGTGACCCAGTTCCACAAGGTACTCAGCATCTTGCAGACAGACCGCTAGTCATGATTCGTTCCCCACGTACACACCGCTCGATATTGATTCCACTAAACCAAGCAGCCCCTTTAGCGCTGGGTCGCTGCCACTGAGTCAGATCACCGCTGCTGATGTTCTGGGGACAAGAGAACCGGTTTGCCCGGGCACATAACGTGCTCAAGCAAACCGGTTCTTTATTGTTACACCTGCGGCAATCTAGGGGGTTCCATAGGTGTAATGCTTGATCCTGCACCAGTTAGTGGTGGTACCCGGATCAAGGGGCTTATTCACTTCGAGGTGCCTCCCCCAAGGCAGACTGCTTATTTGGTTCGAGTTAGTTCCGTTGACGTGCAACCGTACGTGCGGTCAACAGTCCAGCTCCAAGCAGTGCCAGTAGAACAGCTGCGATCAAGTAGATTGGCGCAGTTTCAGCCAGTCCGGTCTGTGCCAGGTTGGTTGAGTCGTCTGCGGGCTTCTTGCCATCGGTTACAGTCTGCTCGTCGTCAGTCTTGTCTACGACCAGAGCTGCAACACTGAAATCGCTCTCAGCAACAAAACCACTCTTGGCACCCTTGGCGGTTACCGTGTAGTCCCCTGCCTTGGCATCGTTAGGAACCTTGACCGTTGCGGTAAAGGAGCCGTTCTCGTCTGCCTTAACGGTTACAGTCGCACCGTCTGGGCCAACGGTTACGGTGACCTCTTCACCGGGTGCAAAGTTCTCGCCCTTGATGGTGAGGTCATCGCCAGGCTTGGCTGGAGATGGAGCAACCGTGATGGCAGGCGTAGCAACCTTGACCGGGTCGGAGGTAGCAGTCTGCGATCCGTAACCGGGCTTGGTGGCGGTAACCACAACGGTCACGTTCTTACCAGCGTGCTCACCGGATGGAACGAACGTCTCACCGGTAGCACCGGCAACAGGCTCACCATCAACAAACCACTGGTAACCAAGTTCAACATCTGCAGGTTCCCAACCGGAAGTCTGCGCGGTCAGTTCCTTACCAATACCAGCAACGCCCTCAATGGAGACCTTGCCAGCAGTGATGACACCCGCGGTGACAGATTCGCCGGCAACGGTGAAGTCATCCTCAGCGGTTACTCCACTGTCCTTACCCTCAGCACCTACGGTGTAGTCACCGTCTGCTGCATCTTCAGGAACAGGAACAGTTGCGGTGATATTACCGTCTTCATCGGCTTCAACGGTCACGGTTGGTCCACCAGGGGTTACCGTAATCTCAACCTCTTCGCCGGGGGCAAATCCTTCACCCTCAACGATCACGTTCTCACCGGGCTTAACCGTATCTGGACCAACCACTACGGATGGAACAGCAACGGTTACCGGGTCAGACTCAACGCTCTCAGGTGTGTAACCAGGCTTAGTAGCCGTAACCTCAACGGTTACGTCCTTACCAGCGTGCTCACCGGATGGAACAAAGGTGGAATCAGTCGCACCTGCCACAGGCTCACCATCAACAAACCACTGGTAACCAAGCTCAACATCTGCAGGTTCCCAACCGGAAGTCTGCGCGGTCAGTTCCTGGCCAATACCAGCAACACCATCAATGGCAACATCTCCAGCAGTAATGGCACCCTCGGTCACGTTAACGGTGACCGTACCGGAGAAGACACTGTCGAAATCGTAGTTCAAATCAGTGACCTCTCCTTCTTCCCCCTGCCAGTGGAACGGAATGACCTTTTCACCAACGTTGGTGAAGGACCAGGTACCGTCACCGTTATCCACAAAGCCTTCAGGAGCATTTGCGGGGTTGATTGTAACAACTCCACCCTCGATGTCACGCAGCGGGTTGGCAATAGAGGCACCAACTGCAGCTGACCCTAGATCAACCTCTTGATCAGCAAAGTTCCAATACTGCACATTATCCGGGAGAACTGAGAGATCACTAATGAAGTTCATGTCCCCTAGAATGACCCCTAACGTATCATTCGCAGCCAGCGGACTTAGGTCGCTAATACTGCTATTGGTAAACACCAACAGCGCATTCTTCTGCGTCTCTAACGGACTTAGGTCGCTAATAGGAGAACGTTCTATACCCTGCGTCACCATTGTGTAGTCGTTAGGGTCTCCCGTCGTCCATCCGCCGCTTCCCGTCGTCCATCCGCCAAACTGTAGAATGCTAATCAATTCCTTGCCGCTCAACGGCTGTAACGATGCAACTGGGGCATTTGGAAACACCAAAGCGAGCATGGAATCAACGGATGAGTCCGCAACATTTTGCAGATCAGATATCTTTGTGTCTTGCAAGAGTACGTTGACCAAAGATGGAAAGTCGCGGGCGGGAAACGCCTCGACATTAGGGCTAGTAGCAAATAGAGAAACCAAGTTTTCCTGGCCGCTCAGTGGCGCCAGATCACTGAAAGTACCATTAAGCCCTACCTGAGTCAGGTTTCCAAACGCTTCCAAGCCGGTGAGGTCCGAGATCATCACGTTTTGAGCAAGTTGTAAATCGTTCACACCATCGGCCTCATCCTGAGTGACAGGGGTATTAGCCGCACGAGTCGGGTCGATTGCCTTGTTGATTGCCTCAAGGAGGACAGGATCTGGAATGTTGATGTCCGCGGCCTGGGCTGCGGAGGCTCCGAGGAGCGAGGTGCCGATTGCCAAGCTTGCAATGGCAAAAGATGACATGGCCTTGCGGAACAAGGACCCTCCCCGGTTACCGGAGGTTAAAGCGCCACTGCTATGTGACGCAGGCAGAACTGATGAGCCAAGACTCACGTGTGCCCCTTCCCTAGAAAGAAAATAGTGGTTGAAGCACCATCGTTTTGTGCCTCAACAACTAGGACGAGACAGCCTCAAATCCATTTCACGTTTAGGAAAGAAACTTCTATAACGAGCGTTTCATCTGGCCCACAACCTCGATATTGCGCTCCGTTGCGACCTTGATATCCACCGCAAACTGTTGAGTTTCAGCGGATTGCGAGCCATCAGCCCAATCTGCCGGAACCTCAAAGGTGAAGTGACTCACAGACCAGTTTGGAGTCTCGGTAACGCAGGTTCCCACCTGCCCAGCCCACGCACACTCTAGGTCCTGGGGAACACTGAGCACCTGAGCGCCCTGTGGCAGTACCAAGGTGAGGTGCTCTAGGGTCCACCAGGAGGCATCGGAAATATTGAACGTGACCTCCAGATCAGCAACGCCGCCGGCCGCGCTGACTTGCGCCTCCATCACGGCATTCACCTGCTCGCTGGGGCTAAGCACGCGCTGTTGCTGGGTCTGTGTCAGGCCAGAACCACCCCCAAGGACGTTATGCAAAATCACGGCAATGCCCGCCAGAACAAGCGCGGCAACACCAATCACAAGTGAAGCCTTGGACTGCAAGAACTTGGTCAACCGCGCAGCACCCTGGGCCGCAGCGAGTCCGCCCGCTAGCTGGCCACCACCGGTCGCGGCTCCAGCAGATCCTGACGGCCCAGCTCCCGCCCCAAGCGCATTGGAACTCGCTTGCGGGGCGGAACCATTAGAATCCGAATCCGGGGTCCCCGCAGCTGAGGCAGGTGCGGCTGAGGCAGGTGCGGCCAAGAAATTGGGGGCATGCAGCGTAACCGTTAGCGCCGAGGTAATACCAAGGGCACGGGACAGGTACGCAAAACGCTTCCAGTTCTTCTTGCACAGCTCACAACTATGCACGTGCCGCATGCCGCGGCCCTTGTCACCCTGCTCAGCAAGCTCTTCTTGCACTTCGCCGGTGATCTTGGTGGCGTTCTCCGCGCATTCACGGTCCCCCCGGCACAGAAACTGCACCAGCACCTGACGCTTGAGCGCAACCTTGGCCCGGAACACGCGAACCGACGCGGCCGCGGCGGTCAACCCCCGGTCCTTACCGGCATCGGACGCCTTGCGTCCCTGGATCAGGACCTGCTCAAGCAGGTCGCGGTCTTCCTCCTGCAGCTCGGCAAACGCCTGGCGCACCACCGCGAACTCTTTATGCAGGTCTGCGGAGCGCAGCTGCGCCTGCTCAAACTCATCATCGTGGGCCAACTCCACAAAGTACTCGGTCTCTTGCGCCTCGACCCGGGAGCGGGGAGAGCGAGACCAATCGATCGCGGCGTTACGCATGATCGTGGTGAGGTAGGAGCGCACATTACTGATCTGCGGCGGCTTGGGCTCCGCCAAAGCAAACAGTTTTGTAATTGCATCGCTCAGCAGATCTTCAGCTTCAATGCTCTGGCTGGCAATATTACGGGCTGCGCCCATGAGCCACGCCATGTGTTCCGCTACTTCTTGAGCAATGTCTTGTTTCCACTGCTGCTGGAGACTTGTCTGCTCCCTTAGGACATCACTCACAGCGCCCCCCGACGTTTAAAAACACACCATTCCCCTATGAAGCGCTCAACACTCGTTCCAAGTACACGCTTACAGAGTATTGACAGGTTCTCGCGCTAAAGCGTCCCGTAAGCGGCATTGCGCTCAAAGATAACACTTACGCCAGCCCATGCGGAAGGTTTCTAGGTTATCAGTGTCTCGTGTCTACGCTGTGGGGCACATCTCGCAATGCCGGGTGAATTGCAAAGCCCACTGATATTGTTTGATCGATGCCTCAAACACCCACCGCCGTGCGGTTCTGGTTTGCCCTTGCCTCTGCCCCAGTGTTGGGTGCCCTTGGCACCTACTTGGCGTTCCACCCGTTCCTGCACCAAGGTTGGTTTATTGCTTTGGCCGGCGCGGGGCTGGTGCTAGTTAGTCTTCTAACCACTGCCAAAGTGGTGGTCCAACAGCCTTCCTATTTGCTAGCCACCATCTCCGTCTTTCTTGGCTCATACGGACTCGCGCTGTGGATGTTCCCCACCCAAGCTTCAATATGGGCGGCCATTTTCATGTTGGCGTCGCTGGTATTCAATGGGATTTCCCGGATAGTACCCGTTGTACGAGCCAAGTTTGATCAGCCGTTGCCGGGCAAGTTGGGTCGCGCCGGTGGCTTATTTTTGGGATTCACCTCGCTTTTGTTCGCGGTCCTGGTTTACGTTTGGCCCCTTCTTTTTGTTGGCCTAGTTGAGCTTATTTTTGGACTGTGGTTCCTTGTTCAGGCGGTGCGTTCGCTTATTTTTGCGCGCCGGTGCTACCGCGCACAAAAGCTCTCCCTGGCTGCGGAGCTCAGGCCCGTGGCGGGACACAATTCAGGTTCCGGCGCTGTCCTGTGGGGTAGCTTTGGCATTCTCAGCGGCGCCGCATTAGTGCTGGTCACCGGGATCCTGTTGTCCGGCGATACCAAGACCGAGCCCGACGATTTCTATCAAGTTTCAGGCTCCCTACCGGCAACTGCAGGGCAACTCATCAAGTATGAGCCCCTGGCTGACCGGGCAGGTGGCAGTGGGCTTGCTGAGGGGCTAACCGGGTGGCGAATCCTGTACACCACCACGTCTGACCGGGGTGAGATCACCGTTGCCAGCGGCACGGTTGTGGTCAACCCGGAAGAGGCTGTGCAGGGGCAACCCATCTTGGCCATTGCCCACGGCACCACGGGCATTGTCCCCGCTTGCGCCCCCTCGCTTGCTCCCAAGCCTCTTGATGGCGGCGCCACGGCAGCAACCGAACAGATGGCCGACCTGGGCTGGGCTGCGGTCACCTCGGACTACGTAGGCTTGGGCACGCCCGGACCACACCCCTACTTGGTGGGCCCGCCCGCTGCATACAACGTTCTCGATGCCGCACTTGCGGCCCAGCAACTGCCCGGCTTGGACCTCAGCGATGACACCGTCCTTTGGGGACATTCCCAGGGCGGCCACGGCGCACTGTGGAGTGCCGGTCTAGCTAGCAGATATGCGCCTAGCCTCAATGTGCTTGGGGTGGCCGCTCTGGCGCCAGCGACCGATCTTTTCGAGTTGGCAATCAACGTCAAAGACTCTGCTCCAGGCAAGATTGTGTCCGCCTACATTGCCGGCGCTTGGCAAGAGGTATACCCGGAACTCGGGGTTGAAGATTACCTGCGCCGCGACTACCAACACACCATCGATCAGGTCGCGCAGAACTGCTTTAGCGGTTTAGATTCGCTAGCTTCCATCACCCGCACCAGCCAGATGTCCGGTGCGGTGTTTGCAGACGACGCATTTGATCCAGCAGGGCCAGTGGCCGCCAAACTCCGTGAAAACTCGGTGTCACCACAGACTTCAGGCCCCATTGATGTCCCCGTATTGATCGCTCAGGGTGAAGCCGATTCTTTGGTTCTCGCGTCCATGCAAGATGGCTGGGTTACCAAAATGTGCGCGGCCGAGCAGGGCTTGGAGTACCGTACGTACCCTGGCCTAGACCACATGCCCTTGGTTGACTCAGACTCTCCTTTGACACCTCAACTAGTTCAGTGGACCCAAGACCGGCTGGCTGGCAAGCCTGCCAGATCCACCTGTTAATCTATTTCTGCACATTAATTTGTAAGTAACCCCTGCCCACTGGAAGAGACCAATGACCCAGAAGCCAAAACGTTCCATTCCGCCGGTCCTGTGGGCGGTCATCACAGTTGCGGCGGGCGCGCTGATCCTCACCCTGCTCAGCATTCTGGCTCCACCTCCGGCGCCTGAGCCAAGCCCAACAAACTCAAGCACACAGGACTCCGCAGTCCAGACAAACACAAGCACTGTCCGACTGTCCTGACAGGCAACAAAAAATGCGTCAATCAACACCCAAACGGTGCTGATTGACGCATTTTTTATGGCTAAGCCACAGCTAAACGCTAGATAACACCGAGCGCAAGAATGGCATCGGCAACCTTGGTGAACCCAGCAATGTTCGCTCCCGCAACGTAGTTACCAGGCTTGCCGTACTCCTCGGCCGTGGTAGCGCAGTTGTTGTGGATCGAAATCATAATTGCGCGCAGGCGCTCCTCGGTTGAGTCAAAGTCCCAAGCCGCGCGGGATGCGTTCTGCTGCATCTCAAGCGCGGACGTGGCAACGCCACCGGCGTTTGCGGCCTTACCCGGGGCAAACAGTACGCCTGCTTCCTGGAAAGCAGCCATGGCATCGGGCGTGGTGGGCATGTTTGCGCCCTCCGCAACCACTCGTACACCGTTAGCCAACAGCAGCTTAGCGGAGTCGAGGTTCAACTCATTTTGGGTCGCGCACGGAAGCGCAATGTCAGTTGGGACCTCCCAGATGTTGCCCTGCGCAACGAAGGTGGCCCCCGGACGGCGCTTGGCGTAATCCGAAACTCGGCCGCGCTCCTGCTCCTTGATCTGGCGCATCAGCTCAACGTCGATCCCCTGCGGGTCCAGAACGTAACCCGAAGAGTCAGACATGGCCTGCACGTCAGCGCCCAACTGCTGCGCCTTTTGCACCGCGTATGTGGCGACGTTTCCGGAACCAGAAACGGTGACTCGCTTGGACTGAAGCGAGGAGTTCTTGGTCTTCAGCATTTCATTGGCAAAGAACACCGTGCCGTAACCCGTGGCCTCGGTGCGAACCAGTGAACCGCCCCAAGACAGGCCCTTGCCGGTAAGCACACCGGACTCATAGCGGTTGGTGATCCGCTTGTACTGACCGAACAGGTAACCGATCTCGCGGCCACCCACGCCGATGTCACCGGCTGGAACGTCCGTGTACTCACCAATGTGGCGGTACAGCTCGGTCATGAACGACTGGCAGAATCGCATTACCTCAGCGTCAGAGCGACCGCGTGGGTCAAAGTCGGATCCACCCTTACCGCCGCCAATTGGCATACCCGTCAATGAGTTCTTAAAGATCTGCTCAAAGCCAAGGAACTTGATAATTCCCAAGTAGACAGAAGGGTGAAAGCGCAGCCCGCCCTTGTATGGGCCAAGCGCGGAGTTGAACTCAACGCGGAAACCACGGTTGATCTGCACCTGGTTAGAGTCATCCACCCAAGGGACACGGAAAATGATCTGGCGCTCTGGCTCACAAATACGCTGCAGAACAGCGGCATCGGTATATTCGGGCTTCTTAGCCAACACGGGTGCTAAGGACTCAAAGACCTCACGCACCGCTTGGTGGAATTCTGCCTCCCCGGGGTTGCGGCGCAGCACCTGGTCAAAAATGGGTGCGAGCTGTCCTTCCATAAGGGAGTTCTCCTTAACGTCTTGAATGTGACCGCGCCGCGGATCTTACGTACTGCAGGCGGGGGATCGCGGTCATCTATTATTTTTTCCCTCGTTGAGCCTACAGGCCCAACGGTATGTGAAAAAGCAAAAGTGCGGGTCCAATGACCGTTATTCCGCCACATCAGCCAGATTTTACCGTCACGAAACAATAATGGGCACTTTCCTGTAATCCAAACCCGTGGTCATTCAGTTTCTGCCGCGGTTGTTTCTAGTGATGTATTGCGTTCACACTCTGCACCTGTTGGTACGCCTGAGCCACAATCTGGGCACTCGTGACCTCCAACTCCCCCGGTGCCCCTCCGCCCGGACCAACCGGACCGGGATCTGCCACCAGCGCCTTACCGGAGAGGTGCACGGCACTCACACCGGCCGCCGCCAGCGCGGGAACATCTGATACTCGCACTCCCCCACCGGCCATCACCTGAACGCCGGTGCCGGCGGCACACATGGTTCGTAGAACCTCTAGGCCGTCGATGCTGCGGGCAGCCCCGCCCGAGGTCAGAACCCTGTCCACGCCGAGGGCCGCAAGCGTTCTCAGGGCGGCAACTGGATCTGGGGTGACGTCCAGGGCCCGATGAAAGGTAACGTCGCGCTCAACGCCCAGTTCTGCGGCGGTCTGGCGTGCTCTGGCAACAAGACGACCCGTCGCGGCTTCATCCACGGTTTTGTCCCGGTTAAGCGCACCAATCACTACCCCGGCAACGCCCGCACGGACACAGAGATCGACCTCGCGTTCCATCAGATCGACTTCCTCGGGGCTATACACAAACCCGCCTGAACGCGGACGGATCAGCGCGTGCGCACCAATATCTACGCCCAGCATCTGTTCCAGTGCGGCCGCAGAGGGCGTCAGCCCGCCCGTGAGCCCGAGCGCACCGCAGGCTTCAATTCTGTCCGCCCCAAACTCGGCGGCTATGCGGGCCCCGGCGGCATCCTGGACAGCAATCTCAAGAGCGAGTGTGGTCATTGCCTTCACTGCCCCGTTGACGATGCCAGGTGGTACCGCAGCGAAAATAGCTCGGCTGATTGCGCGGGGGCTTGCTCAAGCGGCTGCTCAGCCAGGTCCGCTAGCATCTTCCCGATCATGGGCGTGAACTTGAATCCGTGACCGGAGCAGCAAGAAGCCACCACAACGCGGCCGCGTCGGTCCATGATGAAGTCGTCCGTAGGTGTCCGCGTGTAGGTGCAACTGATTTCCGTAACCGCGTCCGGATCTAACCCCGGAATCCACTGGCGGGCATACTCTTGGTGCAACTCGACGTCACCGGGACGCGGTTGCCAGGTTCGGGCATCGGCAGAAAGTGTTTGTCCGTAGGCATTGAAGCCCACCTTGATTCCCTCGCCCGTTGTGGCCAGGCCGTACACAATCCCGGGCCAGCGCGTTGGATTGCCCGTCACCGGATCGACCGGGGCGTGATCGTGGGTGAAGCTGGGCCACTCGGCCTCGGTCATGCCCGCGGCGGTTGCAGCTGAGATCTGGAAGTGCACGGGAGCAACCTCAACCACCTGAAGCGGCAGCGGGCGCTCAAGCCCCAGCAAATCGGTTGCAAGGTTGTTCATCCAGCCGCCGGTGGCCAGCACCACGCGGTCGGCCAAATACTCGGCATCCGCGGTCTGCACCACAACGCCTGAAGCCTCATGGCGGGTGCCCAGGACCGGGCTGTTGTGCAAGATTGTTGCGCCAAGCTCAGTCGCTCGGCGTTGCAGCACCTCGATGGTGAGATCCGCGTTGACGCGCCCGGCGGTGTCCCTCTCAAAGAGCACCTTGCCCTCGAACCGCATGGCCGGCCACCGCTCCTGCGCCTCCTGCGGGCTCATGACCTCGAGGTTGATGCCGTGCGCACGCATGGGCGCCTCAAAGTCCCGTGGTGGAAAACCGTGTGAGACCACCCCTACCCGGGTCAGCAATTGGGTGTTGGTCTCCGCTTCCAGGTCATCCCACAGGGGCAGGGACTGGGCCATGAGGTCCAGGTACGCGGACTGGGCGTAGGTGGCACGGTAAATGCGTGATCCACCGTGGGAGGAGCCTTTTTGGTGCCCCGGGCCGTATTGCTCGAGCAGCACCACGGACTTGCCCCGTCTAGCCAACTGCCAAGCCGCTGCTGAGCCCATCGCCCCGCCACCAATTACCACAACGTCAACGTGCTGCACGCGTATCTCCACTTTCTTGGGCTTGAGGATTCTTGGGGCCTAAATTACTTAAACCCGTGTTTCAGGACCGCAGGGCCCTAGACCCCTCAGGCCACTCAGATATAACAAGATGGGTGCCTCCCAAAAGGGAAGCACCCATCTTGCACTACTTAAACTAGGTTGTTACTGCTCAGCCAAAGATGGCGGGCAGAACGCCTTCGAAGACGTCCTTAGCCTCTTGGACAGCAACGCTGAACTGGCCGGCAACCTCAATGGTCTGCTCGCCGTCAACCTCGTGGCCAACCTCACCGATCTTCAAGAACGGTACGGAACGGGCAACCATGGAATCGATGAAGCGAACTTCTTCGCCCGCCGGAACGGCCACAATGGCACGCGCGGTGGACTCGGAGAAGAGCGCTGCAAACTCGGTTACACCGTCACGTGCGATCAGCTCGGCCAGGTCAACCTTGGCTCCAAGGCCGTACCGAACGCTGGTCTCGATGATTGCCTGGATCAGGCCACCCTCGGACAGGTCCTGTGCAGCGGAGATCAGGGAGTCTCGTGAGCCGTTGATCAGTACGTCGGCCAGGGCCTTCTCAGCACCGAGGTCAACGATTGGTGGCACGCCACCGAGGTGGTTGTGCACAACGTCAGCCCAAGCTGAGCCATCGAGCTCGTCACGGGTAACGCCCAGCAGGAAGATGCTGTCGCCCTCGTTGCGCCATCCGGATCCGGTCGCCTTGCGAACGTCATCGATAATGCCGAGCACACCGACTACCGGGGTTGGGTGAATCGCTGCATCCGGGTTACCAACTTCGTCGGTGCCGTTGTACAGGGAGACGTTTCCACCGGTAACTGGGACTGAGAGCTCGAGGCAGGCGTCAGCCAGACCTTCGATTGCCTCAACTAGCTGCCACATGGAGTCCGGGTTCTCTGGGGAACCAAAGTTCAGACAGTCGGTGACGGCCATTGGGCGTGCGCCCGAGACTGCCACGTTGCGGTAGGCCTCAGCCAACGCCAACTGGGATCCGGTGCGTGGGTCCAGTTTGGTGTAACGGCCTGATGCATCCGTTGCAACCGCAATACCCAAGTTGGTGGACTCGTCAATGCGGATAACACCCGCACTGTCCGGCTGGGACAGTGCGGTGTTGCCCTGCACGAAGCGGTCAAACTGGCTGGTGACCCAAGCCTTTGATGCGTGGTTTGGGGAACCGATGATCTTCAGCGCGGTTTCCTTGAGCTCAGCACCCGTTGTTGGGCGTGCAAGGTTTGCGGCAAGAGTCGTGTTCTTGTTGAGCTCGTCTTGCCAGTTTGGACGCGCGTATGGGCGGTCATAAACTGGGCCGTCGTGCGCAACGGTGCGTGGGTCTACGTCCACAATCCGCTGACCGTGGTGGTCAATGGTGAGGCGGCCGGAGTCGTTTACTTCACCAATGACCGCGGACTCAATGTCCCACTTCTTGGTGATTTCCATGAACGTGTCGAGCTTCTCTGGGCTCACAACGGCCATCATGCGTTCCTGGGATTCCGACATGAGGATCTCGCCGGCGTTCAGGGATGGGTCGCGCAGTGGGACGTCGTCGAGCCAGACGTGCATGCCGCCGTCGCCGTTTGAGGCAAGTTCGGAGGTGGCACAGGAGATACCGGCTGCGCCGAGGTCCTGGATACCTTCAACTACGTTGGCTGCGTACAGTTCGAGGCAGGCCTCGATCAGGAGCTTCTCCATGAAGGGGTCACCTACCTGCACGGATGGACGGTGCGCTGGGGCGCCATCTTCAAAGCTTTCCGATGCCAGGATGGACGCGCCACCAATGCCGTCGCCTCCGGTGCGGGCACCGAACAAGATCACCTTGTTGCCAATGCCGGATGCGCTTGCGAGGTGAATGTCCTCGTGGCGCATGACGCCAACGGCTAGTGCGTTGACAAGCGGGTTGGTCTGGTAGGCGCTGTCAAAGACGAGCTCGCCACCGATGTTTGGTACACCAAGGGAGTTACCGTAGCCACCGAGGCCGGCAACTGCACCGTGGACAACGCGCGCGGTGTCGTGGTGGTCAACGGCACCGAAGCGCAGCTGGTCCATAACGGCTACCGGGCGGGCACCCATGGAGATGATGTCACGCACAATGCCACCGATTCCGGTTGCAGCGCCTTGGTAAGGCTCTACATAGGAGGGGCTGTTGTGGGATTCCACCTTGAAGGTCACGGCCCAGCCGTCACCAACATCTACAACACCGGCGTTTTCGCCGATGCCAACAAGCATGTGCTTGTTCATTTCCTCGTTGGTACGGTCGCCAAACTTCTTCAGGTGAACCTTAGAAGACTTGTATGAGCAGTGCTCAGACCACATTACGGAGTACATTGCTAGCTCTGCCGCGGTTGGGCGGCGCTTTAGAATGTCTCGAATTAGCTGGTACTCGTCTGGCTTTAACCCTAGCGCCGCGTACGGCTGCTCCTCGTCAGGAGTGGTTGCGGCGTATTCAACGGTGTCCAGGCTGGGCTTGCTGGAGGCAGTCATCAGTTCCCTCATGAGTGGTGTTCGCAGCGTGACAACGCTACTGGGCAAGATATGTAGATTCTAGCCGGTTTCTTGACCACCTAAGTCCACGTCTCACCTAGCATTCGGTCACATTTGTGTGGAACAGATTTCCCGATGCCTGTGGCAGGCTTGTTTCTATGCTTCCGTTACGCCGTGCCACAGCCTTGTTCGTAGGAGCCGCGTTCCTATTGGCCAGTTGCAGTATGCCCCCTTCACCTGCTGATTCAACCACCCCCTCGGACCTATCGACGGCACCGTCACCGAGCCCTTCCGGCCCGGTTGACCCGTCCCCAGAGACTCCGGGCGCGGATGGTCTGGATAACGTGGTCGCTCAAACCACGATCGATCTGTCTTCAGACACCCCCGTTCTAGTCAGCCCAGATCCGGAAAGCACTACTCCGGTGAATTTCAGCGGCGATCTGCAAAGGGGTGGTCAGTTCACTGTTTCGTTGCAACCCGGGCAGACCTTTGCGCTGTCTCTAAGAGCTACAGAACCTACCGCCGCAGAACCACAAATCGATAGTTCGGTAGCCATCTTGATTTCGGATTCCTTCGCATTTGGTATTGGGGCACCCAACTTAGTCGACTCCGAAGGTTTGGAACGCCCTGGCTCAGCAACCTCCGACCTGGTGTGGTCGGTCTCCCCTACCAACGCTCAAGGGGTCGATTCAGAGTCCGCCAACTCAGGGCTCACTTATGCGGTGGCGCTCACCCCTGACGCGGAACCAGCCACGGTTACCCTCGATGTTGGCTTCGCTACCGCTATTTCTACCCGGTGGATCACCCGCGAGGGCGAGGAGTCACTCCAAATCGTTCCCAGCACCTGGGGGCGCACCGGCGGGTTAACCGTTCAGAAGTATGGCTGGCCCAGTGTGCTTGCCATGGTTGGCGATTCTGCAGCCAAAGCCACTTCCGATTCGATGGAGCATCAGTTCCAGTGCCATGTCATTGGTGCTTCCAACAAACAGACATGGAATTTGGAGCCATGGCGCCCGGACGTTGGCCTGCTGAAATTCATGGCCGCCCGTTGCAACCCCTAACACCAAAATTGAGAATCTACTGGGAGTCTTTGGTGGCGATTTTCCCACCTTCAGAGTTCCCATTAACTTTGAATGTCGAATCAGCAGCGACTTTTTGCTCGACAATATAGCGCCCGGTCAACGCGCTCCGTTTACCTGCCCCTACAACCCTGTAGCTGCCTGTACTGCGGCTCTGGAGAATACTTTGCGGTTTCTTAGTCACCATTGTTTTTCACCTCAGTTTGCTTGTCATTCAGTCTAGGTCTTCAAATCACCAAAAGCGACAGAGGACAATCGTGTACCCCAAGCATCAGCTACCTGCCTCGCAGCCTGATCCCAAAGCAGTTGCAGAGATTCAAACTCAGTTCGTACTTTTGGCAACCCTACGGTGAGGACCGCCGTCACATGCACTGGAAATATTGGATGTGAGGCAAGAATTGGGAGAGCTAGTACTGACTGCCACTGTCCGTGGTGTCCATCACCCAAGTCTTTGAAAAGTATCTCTTCTGCACCCAATGCCTCACCCGCAATCCAAGAGCTATCATGCCCTGTTTCGATCTCACGCAACTGTGAAACATCACGATAAATTCGGTCCTGCGAGGCCCACCGCACCAAACCGCTCTGGGCATTTGACAGCCACAAGGAAAGATTTAACCTGTCTGCCATAAGCACACCTTTTAGCAATGAAGCATCTAGCCGAAGTTGGTCTGAATACTCACGCTGCAATCGATCAAAGGAGTTCGTATGAGCCTCCCAAATACTCATAGTTCTCTCTTGCGGCGATAGATAATCTGTTCGGTGAAGATAGCGCAGTTCCCTGATGATCTGGGCAGCATCCGCGTGGTCTTGCAAGAGAATCGGTTCAAGACCAATTGCTACCCATTGATCTCGGAGTGCCTGCTGCACTTGGTCAAACTCTCTCCTCGAGAGTAAGAACGACTCTCTGGCGAGCATGACTAATGCCGTATGATGCGCTGGCTTCTCCCGCAGCGCGATATGGAGCCACTGCCGCAAGTCTGGGTCTCGATAGGAAGTTCCAGCAATCAAGAGCGCTCCGCGACTCACAGCCTGTTGCAGTAAACGTAACTGCCAGGTGTCCTTTTCCGTCATGAGACTGTAGAAATCAGTCAGAGTAAGCACTACGTCGTGGCTAGAGGTTGGTGAAATCACTCCATGCAAGTGATGAACTGCTTCGTTCTCGTCAGTCGCTGAACCATCAGAGTGGGACAGCAATTCTTGGTTAGTCTCTTCTTGGTATGCCTGCTCAATCAGAGTGTCAAAGTTAAGGGTCACTAGAGTGGTGTCCGGTCCGTCACCCATGAGGTAGTGATTCAAGGCAGCTAGGTGTAACGGTGACGGTTCAAGTGTGGGTACTTCCTGGTACAGCGCTTTACGTAGTGCCTTTTCCCATCTGTCCCCAAACGCTACTTTGGCTGCTTCAACAACTATCGTGGGATCCTGATGATTCAAAAGTAGTTGGGAAGTCTGAGAATCTACGGTTGAACCACTTTGCAGGAGCAAACGAATTGCAAAAGTATCCCAGTTTGGCAGCCCTGAAGTGACCGAGGCACCGGCTCCCAGCAAGATCGTACTATGTGATTCAACACCAGCACTTCGAAACCTATCCATAATTTCCGAGGTCAGATCAGGTGCGCTCATAGATGTATCATCACATTTTCCATTGACCGAGGCTCCTACCTTGAGCGCTATCCACGTGCAACAATTCACCATTGGAACTTGTTGATAACTTGGTTGCCCGAGCCTAGGCATCGTGAATCTGTCGTTTCCACCCACAAAACAATCGAAACGAACGGATTGACGGACCTATTCTCCTTGAGACGTCCATATACTTGCCCCATGTCAACACCGGAGTTCATCCTCACCTTGCGCGAGAAAATAGGCCAGGAACCACTTTGGCTCATGGGAGTTACCGCCGTCGTGCTAAAGGATCAGCAAGTCCTGTTGGTGCAGCGCGCTGACAACGAAATCTGGTCTCCCGTAACCGGCATTATTGATCCGGGCGAAGAGCCCGCCGACGCCGCAGCACGCGAGGTCCTTGAAGAAGCGGACATTGTCGCGGTTCCAGAACAGTTGGTAAAGGTCCAAGCAACCGCACCGATGGTGCATGCCAACGGAGACCAGGCCCAGTACCTGGACTTCGTGTTCCGGTTCCGCTGGGTCAGTGGCATCCCCTACCCGGCCGATGGAGAGAATCTGCTCGCCCAGTGGTTTGACCTTGATGACTTACCCCAAATGCCAGATCACCTACGAGCCCGGATTGATGCGGCGCTCCAGGACTCACCTACCACCGAATTCTTCTTCCAAGGTGAATCGCTCGAGCACAAAGCGTGAGGCTTAGTCTGCGATCTCTAACCCTGCTCACCGATCACGATTCCTCTCCGTGAGGCTGTTGATTTCCACCATCAATTGCCGGAAATCAACAGTCTTTAATCTCTGCGTAGGACTTCCGGTCGAAGACGTGCACCAAGACCCGGCAAAGTTGCGAGCGCTACTCCAATGCAGGCAATCACTAACGGGATCGCAACCCATATGATGTCTGCGGTGAAGTTAATGGGATCCCCAACTCCAAGTCCCTCAAACCTAAGCAACACAGAAAATACTTGCGCAGAGAGCGAACCGGTTAGGACTGCGAGCGCGACAGACAACACCATTGGGATGAGAACCTGGACCACTTGACTGGCCCGCAACGTTGTCACCGGCACCCCAATCACCACGAGGCTGCCAACTGCACGGCGCCTTTCAACGGTTCTGTCTAGTAATCCAACGGCAACGGTGAGCAGACCAATCCCAATTATTGATGCGATGAGAGTCAGCAGAGCCGCCCGTCCAAGCATTGTCTTCTCGTACGTCTGGCTCGGTGGCAGAACTACTTCAAACCCGTTTTGTTCCGCAAACTGCGTCAAGCTCACTTGTACATCCCGGCCTCCATCCGCCGTAATTGCAAACGACCGAGGTGGGCCAAGTATCTCGCTCACCCCCGGATAGGCTGGTGGGATAACTATGTGCTCATCCTCAGTCACACCCTTCAAAAATCTTGCTTGAGTAGCTTCAAGGTCGACCAAGATTTCAGTTTCTGATAGTGGAAGCGTGATCTGTCCGCGCTGGCCCGTGAGTGTTACTTCACTGGGACTCAGGTAACTACCTTCGCTCTTCTGCCAAGCGTTCGAGGCGATTTGTACGGTTCCCTCTTGGCAGTCGGTGATCACCCTAAATTGGGCGTAATCCGCACACGAGCCAATGACTACTTCTAAACATGGAACACTACCTGTTTCGCTTCCGCAGAGCGCACCTTCAACCGGGTTCAATCCACCTTCGGTCAAGTCTTCCAGATAGGCAGGACTGGCATTGAGCCTTGTCTCGTGTTCACTCGTGACCTTGAACCTCGGGAACACATGTTTCACGCCTTCAAGAGCCGCTATGTCTGCTTGGCTAATCTCAGCCGCCTGCTCTGCATTGAAAACTTTGAGTGAGATGGGTTGTGGTCCCTGTTCTAGATATGACTGTTCAAGAACAAATCTCCCGGATCCTTGAGTAACCATGGCAATGAACAACAGGACGATAATTGAGGAGTAGGTTGCTAGCGCTAGGCCAGCGACTGACCTTGTCGCACTTGCGGGTTCAACCGTTAGACGCCGGCCTGCTAGCCTTCCTGCCAACCACCCATCTTGGTCACCTAGCCATCGCGCGATCCAACTTGAAAACAGGGGAACAACCAGGGGAATCGATAGGCCTACCACGACCCAGCCGCCAAACATGACCAGAGTCCACCAATCTGGTAGCACCCCATACTCATTGAACACCTTTTGATGGTCTTGTAGGAGCAACCAAACCAATACCCCTATTCCCGTAAAGAGTGGGAGTATCCGCCACCAACTGAGGTTAGCTTTAGCTGCCTCGCTGCGAGAACCACGCGGGTCTTTCAAGAGCACACGGATTGAGGACACAGCAACGATGACGGCAATCACCACAACGAGGAACACAACCGCTGTAATTGATTTCCAACTGACCGCGAGTGGTTGCCGGAGCCACTGGGATCCCCAACCCCAGGCATCGGCAATCTTGGCAACCAGTGCAAAGATGCCACCGCCAAGCAGTGCACCTAGCAGCACCAAAGCGGTCCCCTCCACCACCGCGACCACTTTGGTCTGAGCCGGTCCAAGGCCAATCAAGCGCAAACTCGCTAGGCGTCTGTCGCGGGTACCAGAGGAGAGTCGTAGCACTGTGAAAAGCAACGCGAGGACCGGAATGGCAAACAAAATAACGAGTTGCAGATGCTTCAAGCGCTCGCTACGCGGTATCACCAAATCTGGATCTTGGAGCGCCCCTGGAACAGCATAGGCGGTTAGGAGCAGTGTGCTGACCAAAGTGGACCCAATGAAAATAGTGAGCCAGCGGGCCACGCCACCCGCACGGATCAACCTCAAACCCAGACTTACGAGTGCCGGTAACTGCCTCAAAGTACCCTTCATGCGAAGGTTCCTTGGCTATCCCCATATGCACCATGAGCCCCAACCGGCGCCATGACTTGCCCGTCCCTGAGTTGGAAGTCCCGCTGCGCATAGGATGCAACTTTAAGATCATGGGTTACCAGCAGTACCGCGGTCCCACTTCGTTGGGCCGCCTCCACAAAGGACTCCAGCACCAGCTCACCGGCAACCGAGTCCAAAGCACCCGTAGGCTCATCGGCCAGCACGACACTTGGCCCGTGCACCAAGGCTCGAGCCACGGCAGCACGTTGGGCTTGCCCTCCGGAGACTTCATTGATCCTGCGATCAGCAATTTCGGCAATCCCAAGTTGCTCAAGCATCTCAAGGGCGTTCGAGCGTGCCTGCCGCGCAGGTATTCCTGTGAGCCGCAGTGGAAGTTCAACATTCTCCACCACCGATAGTTCCGGAACAAGGTCTCCCGTTTGGAAGACAAATCCTAACTCCCGCAGTCGGATTGCTGATCGGTGTTTCTCAGACTGGTTGTCAATACGCTCACCGTTAAGCTCTACTACGCCACTGTGTGGCTGCAATAGCCCTGCGAGGACATGGAGCAGGGTTGACTTCCCTGATCCGGAGGCTCCCATTACGGCAACTATTTCACCGGGAGCAATATCCACATCTACTCCACGCAGAACCTTGGTGGCACCAAAATCAAGGCGGAGGTCTTTTCCGGTTAATATCGCGGTCACTGCTCCGACCCCTTGCTGGCTTGCAGTTCCGAGTTCTCTAGTTGACCTAGCCGCACTCCCGCTAGCTCAATCCATTTCAGGTCTGCTTCCAGGTGAGCGATCTCGTAGTCGCCGGCTAACCTGTCCACCACATCACCCCTCTTACGAGCCGCAGTTACGTCCCGCATACGAGATAAGTACACCGCTTGCTGCGCGTGCAGAATCTCTTGAGGGGAGCGCCCTGAAACGAGCGCAAGGATTACCTTTGTGAACAACTCAGTTGGCCTGTTGCCCGGCAGTTGTGGGGTGCCTAACCAGTGCTCAAACTCGGTTACTCCTTGAGGGGTGATTGCGTACATTTGCCGGTCGGGGCCATCACCTTTTTCTACTTCAACTCCGTGTGCTAGGCCGTCACGTTCCAAACGAGCGAGCGTGGAGTACACCTGACCCGTTCTGAGTTCTTTACCGTTGGCCAATACCTCGTCATAGCGCCGCTTCAACGCGAAGCCATGGGCGGGACCCTGATCTAGGAAAGCAAGAATTGCCATTGGGACTGTCATGCGGACGACTATACACCAAAGGTATACACTAAGTGTCTACTGGTCGAGAACTGTCACAGAGACAAATCGCCCCGGCACAAGCAGCGAGAGCGTTGATTCGGGGCTACCCTCTGTGGCAGCCCCGAATCAACGTTCTCGTGGAGTGGCGGGCCTAGACTCTGTGGCAATGGGCCCAGAACCTAAGTCCGGCTACGGTGCTTAACCTAACTCTTGGCCTTGATGGACTTCTCCGAGATAGGCGCCTCACCACTCTCGCGCTGTTTGCGGAAGTACTCCCGGGCCTCTTCTTGACGCTCGTGTTCGATTCCGGTGGAGACGGTTGCTCGCAGGAGTTTGTCATCGAACCCAAAAGCGTCAACCAAGCTCTGGGCGTGGGGACGCAGACGAACGAGGAGTCGGTCAATGTAAGACGTCACGGTTTGCGCCCGCTGCGCGCTGAGCCTGCCATTGATGAGGTACCAAGCAAGATTCTTTTCAATGGTGTGCAGCCCAAACAAGTCGCGCACCCAGGTCAGCACACCCTTGGTTCCAGGGTCGGTGATCTCTGCGAGCGCCTTGGTGAACGCCTCCCATTGCAACAGGTCGGCGTGCGCCTTGGCGGTTTCAATGAGTTCCACCTGGTGCGCATTAAACAGGGCGGCAGCCTCGGCTTGTGGGAGTTTACTGGCTGGCCGTAGTGCAGCCGCCAATTTCTCCACCATGGTCTCAACACGGTCGGTCAGCAGTTCACGTTGGGTCTCTTCGGTCTGCAGCTGGCCGGCAGAGCGGCGTTTAGAGCCGGAGTCCAAGATGCTTTGGACCGCGCGGTTCAACGGTGTCTTGTACAAGACCGTGTCTGCGGCCCGTTCAACAAGGAACCGCGCCATACCCACGCCGTCGACCCCTTTAAACTGCCGGGCATAATCCGTCAGCAGCCGCTTACCAACGAGTTGGAGTAGAACCGTGTTGTCCCCCTCGAAGGTTACGTACACGTCCATGTCCGCACGCAGACCGGTCATCCGGTTCTCGGCCATGAACCCCGCGCCGCCGCAGGCCTCACGGGACTCTTGAATCACGTTCAGGGCCCGCCAGGTCGACGTTGGTTTGAGCGCTGCCGCCATGGTCTCCAGGTCCTCACGGGACTCGGGGGTATCCATGCCCTCCTCAGAGAAGACCGCATGGAAGAGGTCCAACAACCGATCATGGGCAAAGTGCCCCGCGTAGGTTTCCGCAATGAGCGGGATGAGCCTGCGCTGGTGGGTGCCGTAATCCATGAGCACGGTCTCTTCGGTGTCGCTGGCCCCGGTGAACTGGCGGCGCTGGTTGCCGTAGGTCACCGCTGCGGTCAACGCCATCTTGCTGGCCACACCGGCCGCACCATCGAGGGATACGCGCCCTTGGACAAGCGAGCCAAGCATCGTGAAGAACCTGCGCCCGGGTGAGGCTATGGATGAAGAGTAAGTCCCGTCCTCTTCAACGTATCCGTACCGCGCCAAGAGGTTGGTACGCGGAACGCGGACGCGGTCAAAGGCAAGGCGCCCATTATCAATACCGTTGAGCCCGCCCTTAAGCCCGTCGTCTTCACTACTGATGCCGGGAAGGCAGGGCCCCGCGGAACCATCTTCGAGAGTCTCTCTAATCGGCACGTAAAACGCGTGCACCCCGTGGTTGATGCCGTTGGTGATGAGCTGGGCAAACACCACCGCTGCGGTGCCATGCTTCGCGGCATTACCCAAGAAGTCTTTCCACGCCGCCCTAAAGGGAGTGTTGATAATAAACTCTTGGGTTTCCTTATCAAACGTTGCAGTGGTCGCAATCGAGGCCACATCCGAGCCGTGCCCAATCTCGGTCATCGCAAAGGCTCCGGGTACCCGCACATGCATGGCATCCGGCAGCAACCTATCCTGCTGCTCCTCGGTTCCTAGGTGGTGAATGGCCGCACAGAACAGCCCCCATTGCACCCCGGCCTTAATCTGCAGCGACGGGTCTGCCGCTATGAGTTCTTCAAATCCAGCAATACCGCCACCGGCATCGTCCTTCCCCCCAAGCCTGGTTGGGAAGGCGCGTAGCACCTGAGCCTCTGCGGCCAGTATTTTGATCTGCTCAAGCACCCGCTCACGGTGAGCTTCCATGGGCAGGGACTCATCCCGCACAATGCGAGGATCACGCGCCATGTCACGTGCAAATCTGCGCAGATCCGCCCACCTACCAAGAAGGGTTTCTTCTAAGTACGGGATATCAACGCGTGGGGTAATAGTTACGGTGATCTCGTCAGCGTTGGGTTGGGTTGCGGTAGACATTGCTCACTCCTTTGTGTGCGCCTGAGCATCTTGGTGCTTAGCTTTGAACGGTTGGTTCGTTGGTTACATTGGCCGTACGGATACCAGACCAGAGCCAACGGGCAATCCGGTCGGTCAGTTCTTCTTTGGTTGGCATGCCCGGGGAATCGATGTTGGTCAGCCACCACTCACTCGTGCTTCGGATGAATCCCACCGCACCGGTCCCCCACGCCGCAGCATCAATCTGGCTTGCAGCCATCGTTTGAGCGAACGGCTTGGCCACGGTGTCTGCAAGCGACTCTAGAAATGGCACGGTCGTATTGTGGGTGACAAAGTAGTACACGTTTGGAGAGTGCTCAATCATGGATAGATACACCTCAACCATGGACCAGAGCGCATCTTTGGGGCTGGTTGCCGCTTGAGCTGCGGCCGCAATCTCCTCTTGGATTTGCTTGACAACCGCCTCACCCACAGCGGTTTGCAGTCCAGGTTTATCCACAAAGTAGCGGTAGACAATAGACTTGGAGGTGCCCGCGTAGGTGGCAATTTCGTCCATGGAAATTTCCGGTCCATGCTGGTGGACAGCTTTACGGGCGGCGCGGGCAAGCTCAAGGCGGCGTTCGGTGCGGTGGTTTTCCCACCGGGTGGAACGGCCGTCATCTGTGGTTTTCATCGTGATAGGACTCACGAACTCAGAGTATCAGGTACTCTGAGTTCTACACACATCTGCTTCTTTGTTTCTAGGGCACGCAGCACTTACCTGCCCGTCACCAAGCACCGTAGCTAGGAGAATCTCGTGGTCAATTCCACCGACGCAACCGCCCAAAGCACTCCTGGGGCAAGCCCAAGTCACGCCGTCATCATTGGCGGTAACCGTATTCCATTTGCTAAGGCCGGCGGCAAGTACGCATCGGCTTCCAACCAGGACATGTTGGCCGCGGTGCTCGACGGCTTGGTAGCCCGGTTTGGGTTGCAGAACGAACAGCTGGGCGAGGTAGTGGGAGGTTCCGTACTCAAGCACGCACGGGATTTCAACCTGGTGCGCGAGTGCGTGCTCGGTTCCGCACTGTCCCCCGCTACGCCCGCCTTTGACTTGCAGCAGGCGTGCGCAACCGGTTTGGAAGCGTTCATCACGGTTTCGAACAAGATTGCGTTGGGGCAGATCGACTCCGCCATTGCCTGCGGCACCGACACAGTTTCCGATGCCCCAATTGCGGTCTCCGATGGCCTACGTGCCGCTCTCCTCAAGGCTTCACATGCCAAGTCCCTTGGCCAGCGCATCTCCGCTTTCACCGCGCTGCGGCCGGCAGATTTTGCCCCAGCGACCCCGCGCACCGAGGAGCCCCGCACGGGCCTTTCCATGGGCGAGCACCAAGCAATTACAACCGCGCGCTGGAAGATCACCCGTGAGGATCAGGACCAGCTCGCGTACGACTCCCACCAAAACTTGAGCGCAGCCTACGACCGCAGTTTCTTTGATGACCTCGTCACCCCGTACCGGGGCCTGACTCGGGACCAGAATCTGCGCCCGGAATCCACACTCGAAAAACTTGGGCAACTCAGCCCGGTGTTTGGCAAAACCCTCGGTGCGGTCGCGACCATGACGGCGGCCAATTCCACACCCCTGAGCGATGGGGCATCGGCTGTATTAGTAGCGAGCCCACAGTGGGCGGCGGAACGGAATCTGCCGGTCTTGGCCCGCTTTGTGGACGCCCAAACCGCGGCCGTTGACTTTGTCCACGGGCACGAGGGCCTGCTCATGGCACCGGCCCATGCCGTCCCCGTCCTGCTCAAACGGAACGGGTTAACCCTTGCGGACTTCGATTTCTACGAGATTCATGAGGCTTTTGCCGCCACCGTACTATCCACACTTGCCGCGTGGGAGGACGAGGAATACTGCAAGACCGAGCTTGGCTTGGATGGCGCGTTCGGATCAATCGACCGGGCAAAGTTAAACGTTGCCGGTTCATCGCTCGCGGCCGGGCACCCCTTTGCTGCGACCGGGGCACGCATTATTGCAACCGCCGCAAAACTGGTTCAGGAGAAGGCCACGGATACTGGCAAGCCCGCCCGCGCATTGTTGTCGGTGTGTGCAGCCGGCGGCCTAGGCGCCGTAGCCATCATCGAGTCCGTCTGATTCTTGCAATCCAGAACCCACAAGGAGTTTCAACATGTCCGATAAGTACACCGCTTTTGTGAGCGACGGTTTTGGCAAGACACTAGCTAAGAAGTTGGGGCTGCCTCAGCCGGTTACCCTCAAGCGGTTCAACCCCGGCACACCAACAGTTTCTGGGCCGGTATTGGTGCTCGATACTGAGCAGCCGCACACCGGACTCCATGGGGCCGGCCACGACGCCAACATCATTGCCAGCATGGTGTCACACGGGCTAGGAGACGCCAGCGGAAAAGACATTATCAATGTCCGGCGCGAGCCCGCAGACGGCGTGAAGTGGGCGGCAATCATTGTTGTGCTGTCACAGGCCAGTACACCCGAGGATCTAAGCGTTCCCATGTTGGCTCTTGGCGCCCAGCTACGTTCACTTGCCTACTGCGGGCGAGTCATCTTTGTAACGCGCGCTCCGGAGGCTGGTGACGAGCCAGCTATCGCGGCAGCCCGGGCCGCCGGAACCGGGGCTATGCGTTCTTTGGCCAAGGAGCTACGTAACGGCGCCACGGCAAACACCATCGCACTATCCGGTGATGCTACGGCCAACAGCCCCAGCACCGTGGCGGCACTGCGGTTCCTACTGAGCGGCAAGTCCGCTTTTGTGGACGGCCAGGTCTTGACGGTGTCATCCACACAGGGCGTTGAACCAGCTGATTGGGCCCTCCCGCTTGCGGGCAAGGTCGCCGTTGTCACCGGCGCCGCCCAGGGAATTGGCGCGGCCATTGCAAAGACCCTCGCCCGCGACGGCGCCGCGGTCGTGGTTGTTGACATTCCCGCCGCTGGTGAGGGGCTAGTCAAGGTTGCCAATGAAATAAGTGGCACCGCACTGCAACTCGACATCACCGCCGACAACGCCGGCCAAATGATTATTGATCACGCTGTCACTAGGCACGGCGGACTCGATATTGTTATCCACAACGCGGGGATAACCCGGGATAAGTTACTTGCCAACATGGACGAAGCCCGGTGGGACTCGGTCATTGCCGTAAACATCGCAGCTCAATTGCGCATGAATGAAGCATTCTTAGCCTCCACGCAGTTCCGCAAGGCTCCTCGAATAGTCTCACTGGCATCGACAAGTGGCATTGCAGGCAACCGCGGCCAAACCAACTATGGCGCATCCAAGGCCGGGGTCATTGCCATGGTTCAGTCGACGGGAGCACTGCTGGCTGACATGGCGGGTACTGCTAACGCGGTCGCGCCGGGGTTCATCGAAACGAAGATGACGGCAAAGATCCCATTTGCCACCCGCGAGGTGGCCCGCCGGCTGAACTCGCTGTCCCAAGGTGGCCAGCCCATCGATGTTGCCGAGGCAGTCGCGTTCTTCGCCTCACCCGCTGCCGGCGGAATCAACGGAACCACGCTGCGGGTATGCGGGCAGAACATGGTAGGTGCATGATGGCCGCTCAATCTGAATACGCGGACCAGTTCAATGGAACCGCGCTCACGCCGGCCGCCCGGCCCAGCAATCTCCTAGTACTAGACCGGATGCCAGGTTTGGGTTCGCTGTATGCGAAGGCGATTGTCCCGGACCCCAAAGCGGCCTTAACCCGGTTGACCCATAAACTTCCCGGCAATGCCCAGCCGACGGTAAATGCCCTTGAATTCGCCTTGGAGAATGTGAGTTACCAAGTCTCGGGAATACGTGCTGATTTGGCCCATTTGGAAAGTTATCAACAGCTCGTTGGGGAGCCTGTGGATGAGTTTTTGCCGGCCGGTTTTGTGCACGTACTCGCGTTCCCAGCCGCGATGGCAATCATGGTGCGGCCCGGTTTTCCGCTGCCCGTGGCCGGCATGATTCACCTATCTAACCGTGTACTCATGGCACGGCCCATTCACTACACCGAAGAGCTCGAGGTGTTTGCGTGGGCTCAAAATCAGGCCGGGCATCCCAAGGGCACCTCGGTGGATCTTGTTGTTGAGGTGCGCAGCCAGGGCGTTCCCGTGTGGCGCGGAGAATCTACCTATCTAGCTAAGGGCAAATACCTCAAGGGTCGCGGTGAGCAGGTAGAACGCACCGAGTTCCACGCCCCCGTGCCCACGGCCCAGTGGCAGTTGACACCCCGGACAGCCAAGCAATATGCGGCAATCTCTGGCGACCGCAACCCAATTCACACCTCTTTATTGGGGGCAAAGGCGTTTGGGTTTGCCAAGCCAATAGCGCACGGAATGTATACGGCGGCCCGTGCACTTGCCGAGGCTCGTCCCCTGCGTCCCGAGCGTTTTATTTGGACCGTAGAATTTGGCCGCCCGGTACTCCTACCCGGCAAAGTGTCACTGGCCCTCACCGCGGCGCCAGCCCCTGTGACCCATACAACTGTGGATAACCGGTCGGGAGCGCTCTACACCGCGTGGAACGCCAAAACGGGCAAATTATTCTTCAGCGGTCAGGTAGCCAGCCTGTAGTTGGCAGGCGTCCGGAAGGTCTTGCATTAGGGCCGTACGGACGCCCACTATTCATCACGAATCTTGAGAAGAAGCGTTTTCCACGGCATCAACCGCGATGGGCTGCACTCGGTTTTCCAGCACGCTAGCGGTCAGGAGAATGACCACTCCAGCGATTGGCAACACCAACAATCCAAGCCGCAAGGAGGTTGCGTCCGCAACCAAACCAACAATCGGCGGGGAGAATAGGAATCCCAAACGCAGCAGCCAAGACACGACCGTCAGGCCCGTACCCGGCTTGAGCCCCGGTAGCCCATCGGCGGCCTGGTACGCCGCAGGGATGAGCGTAGCGGACCCAAATCCAGCCAACCCAAAGCCAACAATGGTTGCAGGAATGGAGGGGAACACCAGCGCGGCGCCCATACCCGCAAAGATCAAGAAACCACCTGCATAGGCAACCAGCCGTTGACCAAACCGATCAACGAGTGAATCCCCAATCATCCGGCCAATAAATTGGCTCCCCACTAGCGCGATATATCCGGTTGTGGCAAGTCCCGCAGCGGCCCCCAGATGTTCTCCAAGGTAGATGGCGGCCCACGTGCTCCCGGCATCTTCAACCAGGGCACCGGCGATTGAGATTAGGGAAAGAGCCCCTAGAATGGCGATGGTTCGCACCGTCAACCGTTGGCTTTGCTTATTTACCACCGTCTGAGTGTCAAGGTCCAGCACGTCAGCTTCATTGTCTGCGCCCGGCAACCTACGCGCATACGCAAACAAAGCAATACCGGTGGTCAACACCGCAATGGCAACGAGGTGCGCCGTCCGTGGCACACCAAGCGTGATCATGAGGGCCCCGATTGACCCTCCCGTGACGGCCCCAATCGACCAAATTGCGTGAAAACCATTGTTGATTGAGCGGCCATATGCCTTTTGGACCCGTAGCCCGTGCGCATTTTGACCAACATCCGTGAGCGCGTCGCCGCCCCCACCGAGGAACAGCAGTGCAACGAGCAGGTAGAAGTTTCCAGAAACCCCCACCAAAACAATGCAGAGCGCAGTAGCAACGGTAAAAATTAGCGCAACCTTTGCGGACGTCCACTTTCTGATCAGCAGTCCGGCCAGAAGCCCAAGCACGATTGCACCGGCAGGAAACGCACCGATCGCCACCCCGTACATTGCGTTGCCTAGGCCAAGGTCCGCTTTGATGCCCGGGAAGTGCGGCACCAAACTGGAGAACAGCGCCCCGTTGGTAAAGAAGAAAAGAGCCACGGCTAAACGCGCTGACCTGACTTGGGCACTAGGAACTACCCGGGATGATTTTGAGGAGGCTATGGTCATGTGTACGATCGTACGCACTTTCTCACTACTAAGCGAGTTTCTGAGAATAAATAACTGGACGCGAGCTTTACCTGTTCCATAGGCTTGAACTGTTGCGGCCACAAATGCTCGCTGGCTTGCGACACTACTGTTCTGTAAGCCACTGTTCCGTAAGCCCAGATTTGAAAGGACGCTGACCATGGACACCACACCGAAGTTGGGCGCTCAGCGCCCGAGCATCTCGTTTACGACGATGCTCCCCGGAGCCGCATAGCCCCGTTTTCGAACCCCAGCGACTCACCCAACGGTAGGCCTTCCCGCGGGTTGCCCACTGGGTGGCCCTGTGCAGGTGAAGCCGTGAGTAACCTTCGCGCAGGTAACGCTGCAAGAAGCGTTCTTTCTGGTCACGCTGGGACGCGCTTTGCGATGCCCGCCTGGGCAAGCATCGGGAAGTCTTGCTCGTTCTTGCCCCTTTTTCTCCAAAGTCCTACGCATCGGTAGGCCTCATTGTCGCGCCGCGAACCGCGTTGCGACGCTCAATTCTCCGTATTTACAACACTTGATTGGTAATTCTCATGTCACTTTTTCCAAGGCGCTCAAAAACGCCTGCGGACCAGCGAACGCATTTAGCTGAGGTGAACCGTCTGCAGCGTTTGGCAGAAGAAAGGGAACATCAGCGGCTAGTGCAGTCCGCTCAGTTCCCCACAATCTTGCGCTGAGCGAACCAGTTCGTGCAGGTCAAAAAATCGCTAGACGGCAGCGTTTGATCGCAGTACGCTAATTTTGTCAGGGCCAATCACGCTGAGCGTGGGGCCGCAGTTCGACCGAAAGGAGGCTCCATGACGGTTCGCATTGACGAACCCCAGCGTGCCTCCGCGGTAGTTGCGTAAGGGAAATTTGGCAGATGCCAATTCCTCACCGCGATCGCGGATGCACCAAAGAAATTGCAACCTAACTTGCCTTGACGGGTTACGTTGCGCAGGGCGGTACCAGATAAGAATCCGGTACCGCCCTGTTACGTATGTTTCGAATTGGTAGGCACTTTTAATGAGTACTTCCAGCTAGCGCTGCATTAGGTTCAGGCGCAACGTTAGGTTCAGGCACTGCATTAGGTTCAGGCACCGCGCCGTCAGAGTTCACTTTCTGGTTCTTCAGCTCCACAAAGATGGTGTGTGTTTCTGAATCACCAATGTTTTCTCCCACATGGCTTTGGGCGGGCAACCAAACCGCCTGGCCAGCCTGCAATGCGGTTTCAATGACGCGGTTGCCAACACTCAGACGTCGTTGGAATGCGCTGAGCGTGACCATCACGCTATCGGGGTGTTTGTGGAGCGTGGTTTTGCTACCGGGCTGATCCTGTTATTCAAGAACACGTACGGATTCGTTTTCCCACAGGACCTTGTAGAGGTCCGGGTTAGAGACAACTGGATCGTTGGTAACCATGCCTAAACTCTACGCCGGCTACCCCACTCCAGCCACAAGAGATTCTGCCCCGCCAACCGTGGGAACCCCTGCCTGCCAGCCGCGGGAAAAGCCACCCGGTCGCTACTTTGTGAGCCGGTGTTTGAGTTCTGCCACGGCAAGGGCCAATCGCTCGGGAAAGTCGTGCGGGGTCTGCTTGGGAAGTTGGTCCACCGGCCACCACGCTACGTCTTCGCTTTCTGGGCTAACCACAATGTTGTCTTCCCGGTTTGCCAAGAATCCGTAACCTAGGTCCCAGTGCACCTTGCAGGCACCAAACGCATTGGCCAGGCCGTGCCTGTTCAGGTCAATTGGCTCCTCACTGAGCAGTTCGAGGCCGGTGAGCCCACTTTCCTCAGTGGCCTCCCGGGTCGCAGCAACCGCTGCCGTAGTGTCCTCTGGGTCGATGTGGCCACCCAGTTGCACCCAAAATTGACCTTTTCGGTGAAAACACAGGAGCACCTGGCCCAGGTCCGGGGTGAATACAAACGATGAAGCCGTCACGTGCTCCGGTCCGGCATGACGGTCAATAGCGGCACCACCATGGCTCTGCACAAACTCCGCATATTCCTGTTTGAGGGCGCCCTGCTGCGGGTTGATTGGCTGCCACGTAGTCAAGGTGCGGTGCAGGTCTTGGGCAAACTCATTGCTGATTTGTTCAGATTTGATAGATAGGGAGGTCACCCCATTAGATTAACCTGCCGCACGCTTCTGTTCGTATTTTGCAGCTCAACCTGCAGGAATAGGTCAACCACGTTGAACCGTGTACGCGTTTTGATGGTGAAATCATACTTCACAAAGGTGCGTAGCATGAATGAAATGGATGCTTGCCTTGCGTCTGAGATACGATCACAAAATGCAAAAAAGCACTCTTGGGTTTCGGTCCAACACCATAAAAAATGCCCTAATCGCGACGCTTGCAGCCGCAGCCCTTACCGTGGGTCTAGCAGCTTGTTCAGCAGACGACAACAAGCCAAACATCACAGCCAAGCCTTCCACATCCGAGTCCCAGACCCCGGATGCAAGTTCTGAACCAGAAGCCACTGAGACCGCGGCTCCGGAAGAGACCGTGGCTCCCGAGAGCACGGACACCGGCGACTACGACGCAGAAGCACAAGCGGAACTTCTTGAGAAGTACGCCGACCTCGAACGTGCATCGTTTGATGCTGTTCGTGAAATGTACCCCGACTTGTACTCGGAAATGGCAGTGGAAACTGGCGATGCCGGAGCAATCGCATTCACGTTCACCTACGCCGAGCAGATGGACGTCTCTGCATCGAAGGCAAGCTTTGATGCTCAACTTCCCCAGATGACCACGCAAATTAATGACGAGGTTTTCCCACTCATGCGTGACTTCGGCCTTGAGGGTGACCTTGCGATCACCTACCAGTACTTTGCTCCAGACAATGTGTTGATCTGGGAGTACACCTTCGAGTCGCTCGACCAGTAGGTTCACCTGTTTGGGACTTAGTTATGCTTGCGTGATCCTTGGCATGCGCTCAAACACGAGCTCCTTGTACGCGGTCGGCAGCGGCAACCGCTGCTAGCCGACCGGTACGGGTGGCACCAATTGTCGATGCGCCAGCACCGTAACCAGCAAGAAACACGCGTTGATCTGCGAACACTTTGGCACCGTCGGTCACAATACCTCCGCGCGATGATCGCAGCCTGAGCGGTGCCAAGTGCCGCAACACCGGCTTGAAACCGGTGGCCCACAAGATGGTGTCCACCGGGACTTCACCGCCTTCCCACTGCGGCATGATGTCTCCCACTTGTGCTTGGGTGACCCCGGAAAAGTTAATCCCGGTTTTCGTAATGTTCTGTATGGGACCCCTGGAAATCAAAATTCCTGCGTCGATTCCGGCCTGATACTCAGGTGTCAGGTTGAGTCCGGTCGCGCCCACCACGCTCAGGGTTGGCAGTCCGGCAAGTGTTCTTTCCCGGACCGACTCTTCCACGCTGAGCCCCCAGTCACCGTCAAAGTCTCGAAAGACTGGGGCTCTTCTGGTGGACCAAACCGTATTGATTCCGGCATGTGCGAGTGGCAGGAGGAACTGAACGGCGCTAGCCCCACCGCCAACAACAGCAACAGTTTGCCCAATGAATTCATCTGGGCTGCAATAGTTCTTGGTGTGCAACTGCCGTCCAGCAAAGTCTGCAATACCGGGATAGTAGGGAACAAAGGGTTGGTCCCAGGTTCCCGTCGCATTAATAATTGTTTGGGTTTGATAGGACACAAATTCTTCGGTCCCTGTAGCGGGACCTCGGCCGGTGTTTCCCTTGCCCCTGTCCCCCACGATTCCCCTGCTGATGACTCCTTCAACGATGAGCGGGGCATCTGGGTCGGAGGTAAGGCTGCGAACAGCGGTGGTCTTTACCGGGCGTACAATAGGAAGCTCGAACTCTTCTTCGTATGTGCCGTAGTAGCGAGCCACCACCGCAGAAGCCGGTTCAATCGGGCTGGGCTTGCCTAATTTCAAACCGGGTAGATCATGAATACCGTGTGCCTTGCCCAGTGTCAGTGATGGCCAGCGGTGCCGCCACGCGCCACCTGGGCCGGGGTTGGCATCGAGAACTATGAAGTCGACAAACGGTATCAACCCGCGCCGCTTCAGGTTGTACGCAGCGCTTAACCCGGCCTGGCCTGCGCCGATTATGATGACTTTGAATTGCTGCATACCCGTTTGCGCTGATTTGTTAGACAATACGTTGTGAAGCACGGAACCCTTCCCCGGGCTGGAGGTTGATCTGCAGCCGTATCATTCCTAACCAAACCCGCCGAGTCTGTATTCCACACCCCACCGGCGACCAACTGCCTAAAGCGTTGGCGCGCAGTTCCACGGCCAATCTGCTCGTGGGATTGGTCAACCGTGTCAGATGCAGCTTTGGCTTTGTATCCCTCAGCCTCATGACTCCCACGATCTTGGCGGTAGAGAATCCCATCTCGATATACTGGCGCCATGTCAGGCCAGGCAACCCCTAAAAATCCATCTACCACCCGCGGGTCCTACGCCAAGGGAATCGCAAAGCGCGAGGAGATCTTAACCACCGCTCTAGTGGTAATCGCAAAAAATGGCTACCGGAAGGCATCAATCCGGGAACTAGCTACCGCTGTGGGCCTCAGCCAGACGGGACTGCTGCACTACTTTGATTCGAAGGAGGAGCTCTACGCAGAGATCCTTCACAAGCGCGATAAATTGAACGTTCCCGGGCCCACTCTCGATGAGATTGAAACCCCCAAACAGTTCATTGAAGCCCTTGCTAACCTTTTGCGCCACAATGCTGAAGTCCCCGGCTTAGTCCAGCTTTACACCCAGTTTTCTGCGGAAGCGACCTCCCCTGAGCATTCAGCGCGGTCCTTTTTCCAGGCTCGTTACAGCAGCTACAGGGCCGTTGTATCCAATTTTGTGCGTTCACAACAGTCAGCGGGTGCATTACCCGAGCACTTGGATGCAGACAAAATTGCAACTCTGTTGGCTGCAGCTTCAGATGGTCTGCAAACCCAGTGGATGCTGGATAATTCGATCGACATGGCCGAGCATATTGAGTACCTGTGGGATGGCCTGACCGCGAACTAACCGTTACGGCTTCACCGTGTCGCTTGGCCCCAGTACCAGGCGCCAGGATTCTGCATCCACTCGCTCGAGTATTGTTTGTCAATCAACCGCGTAGGGTTCCTCGAGCAACCAGCGACACTGCTCGAGTAATCGGTGACGTTTCTCAAGTAAAAGGGACCGAGGTTAGTCCTCCCCCGCACCATCGCTAACCAAGTCATTCGCTCCTGCTTGACGGCTAACGTCTCCCAAGCCTGGTCCCCAGTTCATCTGACTCATGGTCCGCAGCGGATCGATGCGGTTAAGTAAGCCATCACGGACTACTGGCCAGTCTGGGAACAGGATGGAAAACGACATGGAGTCACATCGGGAGCCATCCGGCGCAACTCGGAATCCACGCAGCGTGCCCTCGTAGGTTGCGCCCAACCGAGTGATTGCATTGATGGACCGCTGATTACGGGAGTCCGCGCGCATGGCAACCCGGTGCATTCCCCAAGTCTCAAACGCGTACTCCAGCAGCAGGAATTTACATGCGGGGTTGACCACGCGTCCCCAGAGGGATCGATCGTAGAAGGTACGGCCAATTTCAAGCCGCCCCTGTGATTCATCCACACCGCAAAACGCGGTGCTTCCACAAACCTCGCCGTTCACGGTGTCAATGACAGCGAACGGAAATGTATCTGGTGAACTCAGCGCATCTTCAATGTAATTGGCCATTCCAACCTCCCCAACTGGGGTGGCTGAAGCCATACCGGCCCACATAGTGGGGTCGACAATTTTAGCAAGCGCACCTACGTGCGCTTGGGATAGAGGCTCAAGGCGGAACCCGTATCCGGCTAGGACAATTTCATGTTGCACAGCGATATCCAACCACGAGGTCGAGGGACAAAACAAGTCCCAAATACGGCCAGTTTTTACAATCATTTCTCGCACCCTTTTGGAAGTGAATTCCGGACCACTTTCAAAAGTTGGACTAAGACCATTATCTGTTGAAAATCCGCCACTTTAAGCAGCTACTTTGTTGTCTGTTTACCCCTCGGATACCTAGACCACATGGCGAAGAAAACCTCGAAGTTTCCGTCGCGTTGAGCACACTCAGAATTGGACGCTAGGACTTGGTCGGCTCTGCCCAATCTTTGAGAGATTTCTGCTCACATTGCATGACAAGACTATCTGTCGAAGTTACCTAAATTTAGACGTTGAGATTGATCAAATCTAGGCAATGGAAATACCTTCAATTTGGGTAAGACACAGCATCAAGCACAGCCCCCTAGTAGATACAGCGGAGTGACCGGCGGAGCTCTAGAACGCGACCTCGCTAGAACGGAGGGAGATCTTCCGGGCCCGAATCAAATCCCGTTGCGTTCTGACTAGTTGAATTCGGTGGAAGCTGTTGATCTTCCGCATCATCAGGTAGACCCGGCGGGGGTAGGTAATGGTATTGGCTTGGGGGAGGCTGGACATACACCCGGTTTTCGGGTGAAGTCCAGGTGGCCTCCCCAAACTGCCCCCTGGTCAGTTTCCAGTTGGTGTTGTGCTTCAACATGTGGTGCGTTTTGCACAGGTGGCCCAAATTCTCCGGGGTTGTTTTTCCTCCATGCGCCCAGTCAACCGCATGGTCAATATCGCAGCGACTGGTTGGCTGCGTACAAGTAGGAAATGTGCAATGAAGGTCACGCGCAACGAGGTACCTTGTCAGTTCCTTGCCCGGTCGGTACCTATCTGTATGCAAGACGATTGCTTTGACGGGCTCAAGTAAAATTCGACCCCAGCCTGGACTGTTACCTGCCAGGGATTTTGCCGTTTCCACGGGGATTGGTCCGTAACCGGTCAAGATAGTTGGACCGTCTAACCCGGGTAACTGCGCCAACGCTGGGTTATGGGCCCGCAAGGCACCCAATTGCTGGTCGGTCAAGAGCCGCAATACCGGAATTGTTATTTGAACCTGGGCTTGAATCGACCCAAGCCCACAAGCCTCATCGCCAACATGCGCAGTTGGGGACGCGGTGAGGAGCATGTCTGCCACTAGGTCCGCACGCAGGTTATCGATCTTGCGGGCATTCGAATACGCATCCGCCAACCATGCAGCACGGCTCTTTGCATCAAGCCCCATGGAATCAGCAAGGTGGCGTAGTTCTTTGCGGTCACCACGTTTGATGATCTGCGCCATCGTGGTGACCCGGTTGTAGATGCCATACGCCAGTTCTGCCGGCAACACCACGCTAACCTGTGCCATCCCGTCTTCTAGGTCAACCAACCTGAGATGGCGTTCCTGATTCGCTTGTGCATGCCGCTCTTCGATTGGCCGGCTAGTCAGCTGCTCGGCAGTTCTACGAGCCACCGTCACCACCTTGCGCCGGGTTTGAGAACGGGCATGGGGTAAGACAACCTCTTCATATCTGGCCCGAGCCCTAGGATCCGTCAGGTGCGCACCGTGCTCTGTAATAGCCTTGACGTGATCCTCATGAATTTCACCGGCACAAAGTGCTTGATAAGTAGCGGGGAACTTATGCACGAGCGTTTGGGCGTTTCCCATGAGCCGCTGCACTTGGTGATCATGAATCCGTACCGCCGCGCCCAATTCAGCGGCTACTTCACAGCCTGCGCTGTCCCAATCGGTGATGTCTGGGTCGCGCGCGTATTCAGCGTCAATCGCATCACCGACCTGCGCAAAAACCGTTGCCAGGGCGCCATCAATTTGTGCACGCAACTTCATGAGTTCCACGGCCACCGCGACCGATTGCTTGCGCTCTACCAGTTCAGCAGCGAGCACTGCCTCCTCAATGTGTTCCCGCATCTTCGCTAGGAGTTCGGCACCAGAAATAGTCTTTTTTCCATTAGAAAAATCAACCAAGATCTCAACATCGGGGAAAACAGTTGATAGTGCTTTGAAAATCCGCCACTTGCGATCCCAATGGCGTATTCCACGGAAGTCACTAAACGCTGCCCGCGCGCACCATGAATCGCGGACTCCCAGAGTCCGGAATCAAGGGAAACATCACGACGTTGCGACATACCTAAAGCATGCCACGACCGTCTGACATCGCCGCCGTAGCCAATTCTCACCCATCATCACCTGCGGTTTTAGTGATTGTCTAGGACTGAACAAAGGGAGAGCGCCAGCAGTCCCGCAGCGTTAGTCATGCCTCAGCCGGAGCCGACGGAAATAAAACCGCACAGATGCCCTTTTGTTGAAGTACACACAGATGCCCATTTACCGAAGTCCACGGTGAATAACGATGGAAAGAGCACACTGAGCTTGCAGAGTCACCACCCTCGGAGCGATCCATCCGCTGGATAGCGGGCAGGCATCGAGAAATTAAGGATTTGCGCGGGTGAGATTGCAATGTACCGGCTTTCGTGGGCACGGCCGTTCCCACCTATGATCGGGGCATGACTGAGCAACGCACCCCCTATGAGTTCATTGAATCTGGCGGATACATAGAAGGCCACCGTATTGAAAACGTCGACTTCTCGACCATGGTTGAGCCGGGACTGCGAATCCTTGACACTCAGTTTATGCAGTGCGATTTTGCCGGCACCGACTTTTCCAACGGACACTTGTCAAAGGTTAGCTTTGACACGGTCAACGCTCCCCAACTGCAACTACATGACAGCGGGCTGCAGGATATAGATATTACCCATTCCAGACTCGGCGGCATCCAAGCCTACGCAACAAACTGGCAGCGCGCTCGTATAGCCGAAAGCAAGATCGAATTCCTCAACCTCCGAGACTCCAAACTCACCCGAATGCAATTTGAGAACTGCGCGATCAACGAGCTTGACCTTACCGGGGCTACCTTAAAGAACGTTGTTTTTAAGAATTGCACGATCGGCAAACTCATCATGACGCGTGCCACCTGCGCCCAGGTTGACCTTCGGGGTGCTGACCTTGGCGGTGTGACCGACTTTGCCGGGCTCAAGGGCACCACAATGTCCCTACCGCAATTCATTGATCTAGCGCCTGACTTTGCAGCGATCTTGGGTGTCCATCTCAAGTAGCGCGAATTCCCACCGTTTACATGTCTGCAATCGGAATGTCAGATACCTGTACTACGGTGTTTAAGTACTAGTCCCCATGGTTCAATTTCTTGGGATTGGGCATGGAATCCGTGGTTATTCCACTGTTTCATGGAAGACTTCAGAGCAAACCTCTTTACTACTACTTGTTAAGGCCGGAACTCTTCATGACTGAACAACCAGATAGCCCGCAACCTGATTCTTTTGGTCAGCCCCAACAGCCCGGTTATCAGCCGCAGCAGGGACAGCCTTACCAATCTCAGGGTCAACAGCCAGGTGGCTACCAGCCGCAGCAGGGCCAGCCCTACCAATCACAGGGCCAGCAGCCACCTGTAGCTGGACAGCCAAGCCAGTTCCAGCAGCCAGTAGCCCCTCAAGCAGGTGGGTACCAGCCACAGGGCCAACCAGGTCAGTTCCAGCAGCCTGGTGCTGCACAGCCCGGCTACCAGCCGCAGGCGGGTCAGTTCCAGCAGGGTGGGTACCAGCCGCAGGCTCAACAAGGCGGATACCAGCAGCAGGGCCAGCCGGGCCAGTTCCAGCAGGCCGGTTACGCTCAGGCTCCAGTCGCACCATCAGGTGATTTTAGTGCGGCATTTAGCACGTGGTTCAAGTCGTTCACCCAGATTTACACGGGTAAGACCGACCAAGCCATTGAAACCATTGCAACCGATTCCAAGGGCAACCGGGAGCACCCATTCTGGATCGTCGCGGCGATCATGAGCGCTGGCACCTTTGTGCTCACAATGCTCTTGGGCGCGTTGATCTTGAACTCGCGCTTGTCCGGGTTCTACGAGCTTGGTGAGGGTGTGCTGCGCGCAATCCTTATCCCCGTCGTTGTTGTCGCAGCTCTACTTTCCGCACGGGCCATGATTGTCAAGGTTGTCTTTGGCATGGGGCAGCAACAAATTGGTTTCCAAGAGTCAGCTAACATCGTTGCCATTGGGTTTGTGGCATTCGTTCCCTACGCGCTACTCCAGATTGTCAACTCCGCAACGACAAATGATTTCACGCTCTTCCTCAACAACATTGTGCTTGTGTTCTGCGCCCTTTTGGCCGAGTTGCTGATTTTCAAGGCTCTAACGGCCCGGGTGAGCTTCTCCAAGCCGTTCTTGCTGCCATACGTAGGGATGACCGCGGGCCTGATTGCGATCGTTCACTTGCTCGTCAAACTGGTCGCAGGCGGAGGATTCTCACTCGGCCTGTACTAAACCGGGGCCAAGCGTTAGCCGGATCTAAGCGCTGAGTTGCATCCAAGCGCTGAGTTACAACTAAACGCTGAGCTAGATCCCAGCGCCGCCAGGAAGCGGCCGCACCAACCGACGCTTCAGAGAAACCGTTTGACCCGCGACTAGTTACAGATTTCCCGATGCCCGTGGCGACTTTGTCCCACGGGCATCGGCATTTCTATGGCCAGTTTTTCTGTGGTCAGTTTTTCTGTGGTCAACTATTGGGCGCGCTCGAGCAGGACCATGACCTCGTAGTGCGCGGTGTTGGGAAACATGTCTAACAACCGCCCGCTCACGGGTCTCAACGAAGGCATGGCAGCTAAATCTTGCGCCAAGGACTTGGCGTTGCAGCTGGAGTAGATCACCGTGTCAATCCCCGACCGCTCCAGCCATGTTGCCAGTTCTGGGCCGATCCCGCGCCGCGGCGGGTTCACAATGATGAGGTCCGGATGAGCGACAGCATCAAGATCGCCGTTCCGGCTCTGGCCTTGAGACGTCTCACCCGGACCACTGTCTCCCGCACCAACCGAAAATGCGGTGGCGTCACCGGCCCCAAAGCTGACGTGGCCATACCCTAACTCGGATGCACTGAACTGGGCGCTTTCGATTGCGCTGGGACTGATTTCAATCCCCGTAACATTTGCCGCGTGCGGGGCCACACTGAGCGCAAAGCCACCGACCCCACAAAACAGGTCCCACACGGTTGCGGGCGATTTCTGTGCGACCCAGTCCTGGGCCTGCCGGTACATCTGGGTGGCAACAGCGGTATTGGTCTGGAAGAAACTCTGCGGGCGCAGGTGTAGCGTCACTCCCGGCTCGGCGGCCCGCAGTGGCATGGCCATGGGTAGCGTCTCTTGAGCGGTCAGGATAATCTCCAGCTCTCCCTCAAGGATTGCCTTGTGGTGCGGCTGCACGTTGACTGTCATCACCCTCACCTGAGGGTTCTGCTCCAAGAACTGCAGCAGGTACTTCTTGATCCGGGTCACCGGCTCTTGCGACCGGGATACCAAGCGGACCATATACTGCCCGTCCGGGGATTCCGTCACAAGCACATATTTCAGTTCACCCGCGCGAGTTTGCAGGTCATACGGCATGATCTTGACCCGGATAATAAAGTCCCGTACCTGCGTGAGCAGGTTCTGCATCTCGGTTGAGTAAAGCGGGCAGTCACGCAGGTCAACGCCACCCAAACCGGGATCGAGAAGCCCTAGAATTGGCTCTTCTAGGGTTCCCGAGACCACCATTTTTGCCTTGTTACGGAAGCCCGTTTGCGCGCTCGTCACGGCAGGCAACCAGCTCAGGTCATGCCCCGCCAACAAATCCGCAACGTGGGCGTGCTTGTCCGCAACTTGGCGGTCATACGGGGTCTTGATCAGGGTGCATGAGCCGCACCTGCCGGCATCAAAATGGGAACACTGCATGTTGCCAAGTCTACGGCGCGCTAGACGCCCACAGCGACGCGTGGTGCTGGGCCGCAGGCGAGGATTCCGGCACCCAAATCTGCCGATGCCGTAGCAATTAGCGCATCCAGGCCCAGTCCCAGCGGGGTTGGGCGCGGGTCATTCTTGACGCTCCAGCATCCGTCGACTACCTCATAGTTGGTGTGGACACCCTCGGCAACCCAGAGTTTGAGCGCTGTGATCAGGCGGTCTACCTCGGAGGCAGTGGTTCCTACGCCAACCGAGGCGCGGATGGCCCCGCCATCAAAACCCAACCGGTTCAAGAGTGGGTGGGCGCAGAAGCGGCCATCGCGTACGCCAATACCGTGCTCGGCGGACAGGTACGCGGCCACCAAACCCGGGTCTGAGCCGTCGACCACAAAGGTCACCACGCCCACGGGGTTCACCGCGTCTGCCCAGGCGTTGACCACGCGGACCTCATCGATCTCTTCGAGTCCGGTAACCAAACGGCTCCGTAGGAAGTCTTCGTGAGCAGCGAGCTCTTGTGCCGGAACTGATGCCAGAGCGTCACATGCTGCCGCAAGCGCGACCGCCCCAATCACGTTTGGCGAGCCGGCTTCATGGCGCGCTGGTGCATTGGTCCAGGTCACGTCATCAATCGCAACTTGGCGTACGGCTCCCCCACCGGCGAGGTAAGGTTCGCCGGCATCCAGCCAATCTTGAGCACCCACAAGTGCGCCGCTGCCGTAAGGGGCATAGGTTTTGTGCCCTGAGAATGCCACGTAGTCCACCCCCGTCTCCGCAAGGGAGAACCGGCGGTGCGGTATGAGCTGTGCGCCGTCAAGGGCCAGTCGGGCGCCAGCGGCGTGCGTAATAGCTACGACGTCGTCAAGCGGCAGGGCCTCACCGGTGACGTTGGATGCACCCGTGAGTGCTACCAGTGCATAGTCCCGTCGCGCTAGTTCCGCACGCAAGATATCCAAGGTTTCGGCAACGGAAGAGCCACCGTGCAGGACGGTCGCTCCCCCGACTGAGCGCTGCCACGGCAAGAGATTGGCGTGATGCTCAACATCAAGAACAAGTACCCGACCCGGTTGTCCGTCACGCCCCGCAGGTATGCAACCTGCTAGGAGATTCAACGAATCCGTGGTGTTCCGCGTAATGATCGTTGCGTCTGTGTCTCGGGCGCCAACAAAATCCGCAATCGTCCGGCGTGAGGCCTCATACAGGGCGGTCGAGACCTGGGAAAGGTACCCGGCGCCGCGGTGCACGGAGGCGTACAGCGGCAGTACTTGGTTCACTCGATCGGCTACAGCGACAAGCGCCGGCGCACTAGCCGCGCAATCTAGGTTGGTATACGGCACAAACGTGCCATCCACCAAAGGAACAAGGGTGTCCGATCCAACGACCGGCAGGCATGGGGTGTCAAACTTACTCATGGCAGGCTCCAAAACTCATGGGAAGTGCGCCTGCCCGGCCTTGGCCGGGTACCAAATTTCGCGATGCTTCACGCAAGGGCCAGCTGGGCCCCAAGTGGGCATCGGGAAGCTTTGACGGTAGAGCGAAAATCCCGCGCTTGTTCCATACCTTTTGGCTGGAACCTGGTCCTCACCCGGGGCACCCCACCGCAGGTGGAGGGTTGCCGGCCAGCAAACCGGGGTTTAGCGCTGGCACTCGTGACCTACCTACAAGGATTGAGCGAACAGTCCTGCATGTCAATCGGCAACACCCAGCCATCTCAACACTTGGACGCAAAGTGGTATTTTCCGTCTCATGGATGAAGATTGTAAGTGTTAAACCCATCCAGAGCGGCTGAGTGACTTGGCACTGTGACGCCGCAGCAACCCCCTGTTTTTGAGTAAATCTTTAAGAAACCACAGGTGAGGGTGCTAAAGCCATGACCGATGGAGGAAGAAAATGTCATACGCAGGCGACCTCACTCCCCAAGAATCTTGGGACTTACTCGCAAGCAATCCAGACGCTGTCCTAGTTGATGTTCGCACTCGTGGCGAGTGGGCAACCATTGGGGTTCCCACACTCACCGAGCTCAACCGGGACGTGCATTTCATTGAATGGGCCACCGCTCTCGGGGCCAACCCGGAGTTCTTAACCCAACTCAAGGAAACGGGCCTCAAGTCCGGCGACAACCGTCCAGTCCTGTTCCTGTGCCGTTCCGGCAACCGGTCAATTGGTGCCGCAATCGCCGCTACTCAAGCAGGATTTGGCCCGTCCTACAATATTCTGGAAGGCTTTGAAGGCGACACCGACCAGTTCGGCGGCCGCACTATCAACGGCTGGCGCCTTGCCGGACTCCCAAGCTCAACTTTCGTAGCGGAGGCCTGAGAACCGTGGCAGAGCAAACTGCACAGGCTCGGTCACTGCGCCCGGCCACCCAACTCATCCACGGCGGCCGCGAACGTTCCCAGTTCCAGGAGACTTCCGAGCCCATTTACCTGACGCAGAGTTATATTTACGAGTCTGCGGAGCAAGCCGAGGCCACATTTAACGGGGAAGTAGACCGGTTTATTTACTCCCGGTACGGCAACCCAACCGTGCACACATTCCAGGAGAAACTCAAGATTCTCGAGGGCGCTGAGGCCTGCGTTGCCACAGCCACCGGAATGTCAGCCGTATTTACCGCACTCGCCGCGCTGGTCCAGCAAGGCTCGCGCATTGTTGCCGCTCGCGCGCTATTTGGCTCATCGCTCGTAATCTTCGATGAGATCTTTGCTAAATGGGGTGTCAAAACCGATTACGTTGACGGCCACATCCTTTCCGACTGGCAAGAGGCGCTGTCAACCCCTGCCGACGTTGTCTTCTTTGAGACCCCGTCCAACCCCATGCAAGACATCATCGACGTCCGCGCGGTCAGCAACCTAGCCCACCAGGCCGGCGCAACCGTAGTGGTCGACAACGTCTTTGCGACCCCAATTTGTCAGCGCCCACTCGAACTTGGCGCCGACATCGTGGTGTACAGCGCAACCAAGCACATTGATGGTCAAGGCCGCGTACTCGGCGGCGCGATCTTGGGTCCAGCGGACTACATTGACGGCCCAGTTCAGGTGTTTATTCGCAACACCGGCCCGTCACTCAGCCCATTCAACGCCTGGGTGCTGCTGAAGGGCTTGGAAACCATGCCCATCCGGGTGGCGGCTCAGACCGCAAGTGCCCTGCACATTGCCCAAACCCTCGAGCAACTGCCCGGGATTGGCACTGTCCGTTACCCATTCTTGGAGTCACACAGCCAGTACGAACTTGCCAAAGCGCAGCAAACCGGCGGCGGAACCGTGGTCACGTTTGACCTTGCCCTGCCCGAGGGAGTCTCTCCCGAGGCGGAGAAGCAGGCGGCGTTCAAGTTCCTCAACGGACTCGAGCTTGTAGCTATCTCCAATAACCTTGGGGACGCCAAGTCGCTGGTCACCCACCCGGCAACCACCACGCACCGCCGCCTTGGTATTGAGGGCCGCGCAAAGGTTGGCATGCGGGAGTCCACCGTGCGTTTGAGTGTTGGGCTAGAAGACGCTCAAGACATTCTCGATGACGTAGCGATTGCTCTGCGGGCAACTACCGCAAACTAGCGCCGCCTCAAATTAGCGCGGCTTCTGGCTAGGCAGCTTCCAACTAGCGCTGCTTCTGGCTAGGTAGCTTCCAACTGGATACCGTATTCACCCGTGCATTCCCAGCAAACTTTATGGTTACTGTGTTCTGCTTGCGGTTACGTAAAGAGTGTATGAATTTCTTGCACATTGCCAAGACGGTCAAGGGCATTACCGCAAAACAGGTTATCTTTAGGGAAGCATTTGACTAGGCACATACCGGTTGGAGACTTGTAATGGCATCACGGGCCGGCCGTGTAGTCACGGGAATACTTGGGTTGCTCGGCGAGCTGATGATCACCGCTGGGCTGCTCATTGCGGGCTATTTAGCCTGGGACGTGTGGTGGGATTCCAACGCCTCGGCTGCGATTGCAGTTGAAGCGGTTGAGGAGTTTAAAGAGACTTTAGTCGCCGCACCCCGCCAAAAGGCTGAGCTGATTACCGACCGTCCGCCACCGGAGATGGAACCGGCGGCCGAGGGCGAGACCATGGGCATCTTGATCGTGCCTAAGTGGTACGACAAGACCATGAACCAAATGCCCATCAAGGAAGGCACCACGCCTTACGTCTTGGACCGCGCAGCTGCCGGGCACTATAAGGACACGGCTCTGCCCGGCGAGGTAGGCAACTTCTCCGTAGCTGGCCACCGCAGAACACACGGTAACTCGTTCCGGTTCATCAACGAACTCGAGGCCGGGGACCAAATCATCGTTTCAACGGACACGACTTGGCTGGTCTACGAGGTCACCGACTATGAAATTGTCCTGCCGAGCGCAATCGAAGTGGTCGCTCCCGTCCCCGGGAAGCCGGACGAAGTCCCGGTCGACCGCTACCTAACCATGACCACCTGTCACAGCCCGCAAACCGGCGAATGGGGCAACTCCCACCGCTGGGTTACCCACTCCAAGTTTATTGGCTGGATGGACCGCGCAGACGGTATGCCAGAGCAGGTTCTTGAAGATCCAGAGGTGAAGTAATGTACGGACTCATTTGGAAAATCTTGCCCGGCCCAGCTTGGCTCCGCGTTATCTGGGTACTCGCCCTGCTGGCCGGTGCTGTCTACGCACTCTTCACATGGGGTTACCCCTGGGTCGCAGAGAACTACATCCGTAGCAACCCCAACATGGGCTGATCGACTCAGGCGGCTCGGGCGACTCAAGCATCGCAGGAGTCTTCTGAAGCTGCGGTCATGCAACACAACGCAGTTACACAGTACGTAAGAAGGTCGGGCTGGGAACCATTTGGTTCCCAGCCCGACCTTCTCACGTTGTGGTTTCATTGGTCTGCCGCCAATGTGGCGGCAGACCAATGAACCGTTAAAGCATCAACTACAGTTTTCGATGCCTGCGCAGGCCCGGTGACAATACCAGCGCACCAGCGCCGAGCAGTACGATCACCGCTATCGCAGCGACGGTACCCGTGAAGCCGGTCGAAGCCAGATCCTTGTCAGACTTGCCCTGATCCTTTGGATTTTCCTTGTCAGCCGGCTTGTCTTTGTCGGCTGGATCTTCCTTGTCGGTTGGGTCTGCTGGATCGATTGGGTCCACAGGGTCCACAGGGTCCACTGGATCGACCGGTTCCACTGGATCGACCGGGTCCACAGGGTCCACTGGATCGACCGGGTCTACAGGGTCCACCTCTGCGTCCTCTAGGCCTTCGATCGCCGATTGCAGCGCACTAACTGCCGCATTCACCTGGTCTTGGGTTGCCTCCGCATCCGCTAGAACCACACGTCCATCAGCAAGGGCGGTTGCAACCGGAGCCCATGAGTCCGCGGTGTATAGCAATGCGTCGAGATCACTGGCTTGAGAAACAATGTCCGCGAGCGCAGCGAAATCCACCACCGGGCCAGGCTCGGGATCAACCTCGTCCTGTTCTGCGGCGATGACTTGCCACTCTTGGATACCGGTTGAACCTTGCCCCTCAGCTTCACCCCAAGACTGGGAGGTGATGCGCAGGGAGGTTGTGGTGATTGGTGCAAACTTGAGCACCTCGTAGCCATCGCTGGTGCGCCCGTACTCGCCCTCAATGATTTCTACTTCAATCCACTCGTCACCGGAAAGGTATTCAAGCACCCAACTCGATGGCGGGATCATACCTGCGTTGGCAGCATCGTTGGAGTCCCGCGCCCACCACACACCGGTGGTATCAACGGTTACGTCAAAGTCCCAATCCAGTTGCGCGGTCTGTTCCCCTACGTTTGGCCAAGTGCCCCACGCCTTGCCCAACTTGTTGGCATCAGCTTCTAGCACACCACCGGTTCCATCGTTGAGCCCTTCCTTAGCGTTCCAACCAGCGGTGTTAGTTGCTGATGGTGTGGCGTAAGGGGCAACATTTCCGGTGAGGACTGCGCCCTCAGCCATAGGTACGGCTACCTGCCCAACCGTTACGTTCCCTGCAACATCGCTGACCCGGTAGGTAAACGTGTGTGGCTGCTGGCTTGGTGCGGCTACCGGCTTACCCAACTCAATGGCCACGGCCGGGCCATCATCAAAGGCGCCAAGTACGGTGCCCACACCGGATAACGCATCCGTTGCGGTCACGGTTACGGCACGGTCTGCAAGGGTTGCGGAGGCCTCTGGCTTGGTCTTATCGATCTTGAAACTCCTCGATCCCTCACCCCTATTGCCGGCGCGGTCCTGGGCGGTTCCGGTAATCGTCGATTCACCCTCAACGCTCAGCGTCACGTCCAGGAACCGGACATCGGAAACGGTATTCCACTGTCCGTCGTTGACCTTGGTTGCGATGGTAAGTGTGTCATCAAGATTGTCTGTTCCCCGCACCCGTGCGGTCACGTTTGAGGAGAACCAGCCCTCCCCACCTTCACTTCCGGACAGCGCAATGGCTACCGTTGGCTTGGTGGTGTCGGTTGGTGGTTGCGGAATATCATTGCCCACAACAACCTTGGCGGTTATTAGCTCGGAGCCACCCACTACGCGGCCCACCACGGTGAACTCGCCCGCTTGGGCGTAGTCAGCCGCTGCAACGTCACGCCAGCGTACGGCGGCACGGGCAGTTTGATTCCCCGCGTAGTTGGCTACAACGGTTCCCGGCAGAACCGGTGCGGTCCCTACAGGGGTATAGACCACGACGTCATCGATTGTGGTGATCGGATCTCCATAAACTTCCCACTCGGAGATAGATACGGAGTGGACCGCTCCACCAGCGGCGGGTGATCCGGACACATGCATGCGCAGCGCATCCGTTGTAACAGCAGGGAATGAGACGTCATGCCAAGTGTCTACTGCGGTTGGGTTCCCAGACGTGTCTAACGTGTGCCAGTCACCGTTTGCATCACGGTATTCCAGTTCCCAGGTCGAGGGTTGGCGAATCCAGCCCCCATCACGGTGGAACTCCACGCCCATGCCATCGACTCGCACGGGCACGTCCCACTGATACATGACCCAGTCGGATGCGACCGTCGAGGTGTCCCCACGGTAGTTACCCCACTGGTCCGGCGGCAACATCGCGGTGGCTACCCGGCCGTCATTGAGCGCGCCCACGCGCATGGGCGGCATCTCCGTGAATGATGCTGTTGGAACCGCGTCCGGGGCTACGTTATCCGTTACGCGCCAAGCGGGGTCATCGCTACGGGTGTGCACGGCGGGCTTGAGCCGGTTGCCGTCCCACTCGATCTTGTCGATCGCTACGGAACGGCGGAAGTGCCCACCATCTTTAGCGTCCTTGGTGTGGTAAGTGATGTACCACTGATCTTGAAACTCAATCAACCCCGGGTGCACCGTGGTGGATGAGGTTCCCGAGAGCACAATGCCCTCATAGGTCCACGGCCCAGTTGGGGAATCCGAGGTGGCATATCCAATGCACGCTTGGTAGTTGGACGGAGTACATTCGGATCCGCCCCGCTTCCAGTCGTAAAGCATGTGGTAGGTGCCTTCACGCTTGGTGACCCAAGGCGCCTCATAGAACGAGGTTAGGCCCTGCATGACCGAGATTGGTCCATTCAGGGTGATCATGTCAGTTTTTAGTTCAACAACCCGGGCCACGTTCCAGGAGCCCCAGTACATGTACACCTTGTCGCCATCAACCAGCACATGCGGGTCAATGACCTCTTGGCCGTTGTTTGAATTACCAAAGACATCGCCCCAGTCCACAAGGGGTTCACCCAGAGCGTCGGTCCACGGGCCAACCGGGGTATCACTGACGGCTACGCCGATTGCCATGCGGTTGGCAAACTGACGGTCGGTGGTCTCAACGGGCGCGTACCAGTAGAACTTTCCGTCGGGACCTTTAGTTACTCCGCCCGCATACGCAGCATTTCCCGATGCCCAAGCAAAGACATCAGAGGGCTGCAGGTTACCTTCATACAGGTCCCATTGCCCACCGGCGACATCGCCGGTCGAAAATACGTCATATTCGTGCATATTGAAGCCGCCCTCGCGGGGCGCGGCTTGGTCGTGGCCGGTATAGATGAAGAGTTCATCGCCCTCTACCAGCACTGCGGCGTCCGCGGTGTACCGGCTACCATCAGCCAAAATTGGGTTTCCGGCGCTTTGGAAGGTCCGCGTCGGAACGGGGACATCGAGTGGATCTGCCGCCGCCATGGTTGCCCCTAAAGGGGCCGTTGAAAGCGCGAGAGCAAAGAGTGCGGCGCCTGCGGTGAGGCGCGAACGCCTCCGCGGAACTCCGGTCGAACGTAGCCAGGTGGCCATAGAGATTTTCCTTTCGGACTGCCAAATAAACTTGTTAGCTGAACTTGGAAATCAAAAACTTGAGAATACGGTTGGGGCGGTGGTGCTTTGCACCACCGCCCCACCTACTCACTTACTAGGACGCGGAACTGCAGGTCCGGCTAGCTCAGTGAATTTTTCTTGCGCATGCGCACTGCGAATAGACCACCCGCAGCTAGTAGCATCGCGAGCACCAGAGCCCCCATAACAGAGGCACCGGTTACCGGCAGCCCATCATTGGTGTCTTTACCCGTCGTGGTGTCAGTGTCATCTGCACCATCGGTATTTCCTGCACCCGGCTTCTGTGAACCAGGCTTTTCACTACCTGGCTCATCCGTACCCGGCTCATCTGTGCCGGGCTTTTCGCCGCCCGGTTCCTCAGTACCCGGTTCTTCAGTACCCGGATCAGTGACTGCCTTGACCTCGAGGAACGCCTCCAGAACGGTGTCACCGGATGCCGCACGTACCGTATACGCACCGGTCGCGAGTCCCGCTGGCGCAGTCACTTGGGCTGAGCCCGAGCCATCGCTGCCAACCGTGATGGTGCCTAGCGCAACTGCGCCCGGCTCCAAGGTGACCGTGAACGTGTCCCCGGCTGCGGCATCGGAAATTCCTACCGCAAATGCTGAACCGGCCAAGACCGTCCCGGCTGGAACGCTCAAGGTCGCATCCTTAGCCTCAACAGCGTTGACTTCCCACTCCACAATTCCCACAAATCCGGAAGCCGGCTTGGTGAGCGTGGCACGCAAAGCTGTCGTAGTGACGGCCGAGTGTGTGATCACGTCATAGGCGTCCGTTGAGGTGGTGAACCCTGATGGGTCCGGAACCGTAACCCACTGCCCAGCGCCATCAAGGTACTCAAGGGTCCATGATTCTGGCGCGGCCATTTCCTGACCATCGTCAAAGAACCGAATCGCAGAACGGTCAACCGTTACCGGTTCATCCCAGGTCAGCTGAGCCCACTGGGTCTTATCGGTCAAGCCCCACGTTCCCCACGCCTTGGAATCATCAGTCACCGGAACAGTGTCAACACGGTCGTTGAGACCCTTTGCACTGTTCCATGAGGTGGTCTTGGAAACCGTGGCGGTAGCGTCCGGCGCAATGTTTGGCCGGTACTGATCGGTTGGCTCTCCAACGCTCAGTGAGCCTTCTTCAGAAACGTTGCCCACCGCGTCCGTTGCTCGGTAGGTAATCTCACCGGCAACCTCAACCACAACCGCACCCTCATATGCAGTCCAGTCACCGCTGCCAACGCGGTACTCGGTGGTTTCAACACCGGATGAAGAGTCAACCGCGGTAACGGAAAGTACCCGGCGGTCCTCATCGAACGTGGCGGTCACTTGGGGAGCAACCCGGTCAATTGCAATGGTCTGGGCCGCTACGGCTGACTTGCGCCCATCCGAGGTGGTAACCCGTGCTCGCACGGTTGACTCACCCTCAGCGTCGATCACCACTGGTGCCGTGTACGGTGCCCAGGTGCCATCAAGTTGAATCTCGATCGCCGGGGCATCATCGACCGCATCCGCTGCGGTCACGGTGACAGTTACCGGCTCGTTGAGCCACTGATCAGGCGTAATAACCGGGCCCGTTGTCAGCGTTACCGTTGGCGCGGCAAGATCGCCCGCGGTCACCGTAACGGTTACTACCGGACGCTTGTCCGTGTCTGCAACGGTGCCCTCAACTGCAAAGGTCCCAGGTGCCGCGTAGCTTTCTGGGTCAATTTCATCCCAGGTAACCGGCACGGTCGCGGTTGACCCATCGTTGTAGGTAGCCAGCGCATTGCGCGGTAGGAACGGCTTGCTGCCGGCCTTGGTGGTGACATCGATTGGCTCATAGGTGTTGATCTGAACCGCATCAACTAGGCGCACACTCACGGTAGCCTTCGCTAGCAGCGAGGTCCCGTCAATGAACCCGGTGACCTCAAACGTGGACTCTGCAGCGTACTTGTCTTCCGCAATGAGTTCCCAAACCACGGGAGTCTCAACCATTTCACCGTTCTTGTACACCACATCAACGGTGTCTGGCAGAACCGGGGCCTGACCAACCATGGTGCGTACCGCGGTTGGAGCTACGGAAACAGGTTCTTCAGGGAATACCCGCCACTCAATAATGCCTGGGAAGGAGTCTGCCCGCTTCACCAAAGAGGCCCGCAGAGCATCGGTCTTGACCGCATCAAACGAAGTGGTGTTGAAGATCGCTACCGTGGTGCCGTATTCGGAAGGGTTAGTGACCGGATGCCAGGCACCCTCAGCGTCACGGTATTCCAAGGACCACTCTGAAGGTGGGCGCACCCCACCGTTGTCATTGTGGAACAGGATCGCGGTCTCTTCAATACGCTGTGGCTCATCCCAAGTCAGTGTCGCTTGGAATGCATTGTTGGCATCCGGCTTCTGACCCCAGGTTGCCCAAGCATCCGCTTCTCCCCCAACGGGGTACGGCGCCTTGCCATCGTTCATGGCTGAGACAACGTTCCAACCGGTCACAGCCGAGGCCGATGCCGTTGCTTGCAGTGCGATGTTCTGCTTAGCGTCTGAACCGTGCTTGTTCTCAACCGTGAAGTCTGCCGAGGTTGAAAGCTCCCCGTCAGATGCGGTCAGTGTCAGCACGTACTTACCCTCGGCGGTGAACCGCACGGTGGTAACGGGCTTGTCTTCATCAGCGATCACCACGTTGGCACCCTGCGGTGCGGACTTCACGGTCCACTTGGTCGTCAACGTTCCGGCAGGCAGACCATCATCAGACACACTGCCAACTAGGCGGGCAGAGTTTGGTGACGTAATGGTCTTGTCCTGGGAGAGGGTGACCTTAGGGGCCGCGTTGGTCGCTACCGGTGCGGTTACCCCGGTGTTGAACACTTGAACTTCCTTGATTCCAGTAGCCGCGCCAGCCGCGTGGTTCACGTTGACCCGGATCTTCGAGGTCGTTACCTTCGGGAACTGCGATTGGTTCAGGTTTGCGGTTGCATACACGGGGGTACGCGCCTGCTGAGGAACCGGGGTCCAGTCAGTTCCGGTCCAGTAGTCAATCGTGTACAGCTGCGGGGCCGCGTAGCCCTGCGCGGTTGCTGTCGATGAGGTGCGGTAGAAGAACACCCGCACGTCATCGACCGCCTGCGCGCTACCTAGATCTACCTCGAACGAGTCCACGCTGTTTGGTGAACCTGCGGTTCCCCAGAATGGTTCGTTCACGGTCGAGCCGTTGACGGCAGCTGCTGCCGGACGGTCCTTGGCTTCAAAAGAAGCAGTTACAGACTTGCCTTGGGCAAGGTTTTTTGCGCTTCCCGATGCCTGGGAGATATCGGTGCCAGCCTTGGCAAAGATATCCACCACGCGTGAATCATCAGCAAAGGCAACCTCGTTGGAAGCCTTAAAACCTGCGGTTTCCGAGGTAACTACCTGGGCGCTCGAGCCTGCGGGAAGTTCTACTGCTCCGGTCGCCGGGTTGTAAACAACTTTGGTCAGCTGATCAACGGTAAATGCCTTCTCACCATCCACGTACAGTGAGTAGCCTGCCGGTCCGCCGTACTCGGTTCCATCCTTGTCCCACACCACGCTGAGGTCGGAGCCGTGGTACCGAACGTTGTTAGCGGTGAAGAAGTTCCACCCAATGTCGATCGGGTCGAGCTCAATGAGGTTGTCTTCCCGTGGACGCAGACCCATCGTGTCTTCGATCATCGTGAAGTTGGTGGTGCCCAAGATGGTGTGGTGAATCCAGGAGCGGTAACCAATCTTGCCACCATCCTTGGCGCTTCCGTCAGCCCAGAACTCATTCTGGTTTGGCAGCCGGTTGTCACCATTTTGGTAGTGCGCGTAGGCGTTCCAGTACAGCAGTTGCTTGTACATTTCCGGGGTGATGTAGTCCGTTTGGTAATCCCGCAGGGTGCTCGAGAGCAAGCGGAACCACACGGTCGAGTTAATGATTGAGAAGTTGTTGGAGCCGACAAAGCCCTTCTCAGCGGCTGCTGCCTTGTCCACTTGGTTAGCGGTGAAGAATGGGAAGACCGGGTATTGGTCTGAATCAGCAAACAACCGCAGCGCTTCAACATACTTGGCGTCGTAGTCCGCGTCGCCTTCCTTAGGCATGAGGCCAACGCTAAATGGGTAGTAGTTGTTGATCTCCTTCCATGGGTTCAGGTCGCCGTTTGCCATCTTGTGCTTCAGCAGGTTGCCCTTGAGGCCAACCTCATCAGCGGTTTCGCGCTCGTCCTCCCATAGGTGTTCCAGCACGGCGGAACGGACACTCTGCGCTTGGTCATTCATACGCTCGGCTCCGGCGGTGTCACCCGCTGCTTCGTAGAAGTTTGCAGCCGCCTTGGAGTTGGAATACAGGTAAGCATTTTCGGTGCGGTCCATGTTGCCACGGGCCCAGTCGAATGACACCGCGTCGGCGTCGTTACCTGTCATTGCGCCCCAAGAGTACTCAATGAGGCCATTCTTGTTGAAGTCAAAGTCCTTGAGCAGTCCCTTGACGTCGTTCTCGCTGTGCTTAGCCAACGGTGCACCGAGTTGTCCCGGACCACCATGGATTTGATAGGCACGCCAGGCTGCTTCAGTGACGTACTGGGTGTATGAGTTTGACCAGTGTGCGGGGTTACCCGGGTTATCAATGAAACGGGTGCTCTTGGAAGATTCGCCCACCGAGAGCGCGGAACCGTAAGAATAAATGGGATCGCGGAAGTACTTCAGGTCATCAATAAACATGCCAACTGTCAGCACGATTGAGTTGTTATATCCGAGCACTCCCTCCATGGTGGTTGGGAACTGGAAGTCGTTACCGGGAACATTTGCGTCCAAAAAGTTATACCGCATGAGCCACCATCGATAAAACAGTGTCTTATCAATGTTGTCCTCGGGGGTATCCAGGTAAACCAGGTTGTCCGCCCACCACTTGTTGTACGCGGTGACGTGGCCGGTAAAGGCCGCCTGCGGGGTTTGACCGGCGATAGCTTCATACTCAATAGCTGATTCCGGGATTTCCTCGGTAATCAGGCCAAGCTGCACCTTGGTGGTTGCGGCGCCACTTGCGGGCACCGAAAGCGTGCGGGCAAGCTTTCCGTCAACAACCTCAAAGCCGTCACCGGAGAGGCGCGGGAACAAGGTGGTGACGTTGTTGAGCGCGGACTCGCGCCCGGTGAGCTCGGCACCGTCAGCCGTGGTGACATGCGGGGAGGAAACCACCAGTTGTACTTCACCGGCGGTTCCGGAAACACTGAGGTTAGCCACCAAGACGTTTTGCTCGGTGATGAACTTGTCTTGAACTACCGTCAAGCCATCACCCGTAAATACCGAGTGGTAATAACTTGGGGTTTGCTTCCGCTGAGCGGTGTCTTCCTTGAGCGTTACCGGCTTGCCGTCGACCTCAACAGTGATGGTGAACCCATCACCCTTACCTAGGTTCTCCCAGTAGGCGACCTCACCGGCCCAACCAAGTTTGCCCGGCGTGTGGGTCTTCATAAACGCCGCACGACCACGAGTAAACGCGACCTGGTTTTCGGTCCCATCAAACATGGGTCCGGTCCGGGCCAGCATCTTGTCTACCCAAAAGTCCTTTTCAACGCTCGCTCCAGCCCCATCAGCAACATCTTTAGCAAACACTTTGCCAAGGTAACTGGACTCGGGGCTATACGTTACACCTGTTTCTGGAACCGGGTTCTCAACACCCTTGAATTCTGGATACCCCAGGCTTGATTGGGGCACTTCCGCTCCCGGTGCTGCCATTGCCGCGCTCGGAAGCCCTGTCACTCCTACCGCTAGAGCTGCTGCAGCTGCAATAGTGGATTGCCACCTGCGCCTCCGCGCTCTTATTTCTGAACCACTCACGTCGTCTCCTTTGCCGATTCGCACTGTCCAAGGTTTAGTAAACCATTTTGAAAACAATAAGTAAATCGTTTTCGGGGTTTTCGGAAAAGTTGACCATGGGTACCTCTTGGTGGCCCCCAGACCACCTCCGGGCACCCAAGCCATCTCCCGACAGGGAGTCATGAGCAGAACAGGCATTTGTTTATTCGAGAGACTAATCGTGATTGTTTTCGCAGTTCACGGACGAGAGCTTGCTTAAATGGCAAAATTTTTCGGGGCAATGCAGAGGCGCCTTCGATAGCTGACCGCAAAGTAGTCCACCCAGATTGACCCTGCAGGAAAACCGAAACATGATTTTCGGATCTACGCGCTTCAACGCTTTTGACGACTTCCCGAGCCAACTACTTTTGGGCACAGCTAGTTCCACGCAGCCACGGTCGCAGCCACGATTGATGACCGGCGCACGCCGATCTCGGGGAACTTCGTTACGCAGTTACGCTAGCGGTGCCGTGGACTCTCTAAACATCAGCCGGCAGTCAATACTTTGCACACCGCTGACTTCCTCGCCAGCGAGGATGTTGAATAGGGTCTTTGCAGCGAGGCTTCCGAGTTCTTCAAGGCGCATATCAACGCTTGTGAGTTGCGGCCGGGATTGTTTTGCAAAGACTTCCCAGTTGTCAAAGCCCACAACGGCCACATCTTCTGGAACCGCTCGCCCGGACTCGCGCAAGATATCTAGGGCGCCCCGAGCAATCTGGTCGCTGCCGCAGAAGATCCCGTCGATCTCGCGCCCCTGCCCCAACAACATTCGGGTTGCACCGCGCCCCCAAGCTTCGCTCCAACTACCCACCAAAGGCGCACCGGAGACAAAATCTAGTCCGTGATCACGCAACGCAGATCTGGCCCCCTCGGCCCGCTCTGATGTTGCACCATAACTAGGATCACCGGTGATGTGTGCAATTTTGGTTCGACCACACGCAATCAGATGCTCAATGGCCATTCGCCCGGCACCGAAGTTATCCACCACGATCGAGGCGTCCTCTTCATTGCGTGAAGGGGCGTAAGCATAAACAACCGGGACCCCAAGGTCCCTGCCCAGCGATTCACGCGGGTCAGGGCGGGAGCCCACCACGATGAGTCCATCCACGCGACGGGAAAGCAGCGCACGCAGATGGTGCCGCTCCCGGATAGCGTCATCACGGGCATCGCAAAGAAAGACCGAAACTGAGCCCGCACCAAAGGCATCCTCCGCCCCCATCAAGATGGGAATAGAAAAACGCCCCTCCAGGTCTGAGGTAATCAACCCAACCGTGCCCGTGCGCTGCTGGTGCAAACTGCGCGCCAACACATTGGGAACAAAGTCGAGCTGCTCAGCCGCTGCTTGCACCCGGATTCGCGTCTCCGCTTTTACCTGCGGTTTATCATTGAGGGCTTTCGACGCGGTCGCGATTGAAACCCCAGCAAGCTTGGCTACGTCGGCAAGCGTGGTGGAAGCCATTTTAGACATAGATCGGTTTCTCCATAGCGGTCCCTTCCCAAGTGGGAAGCACAAAACAAGATGGGAACTAGCTTTCTGACGCCTTGCCAGTTTGCTATACAAACCCGTACTGTCCAGAATAGACCACATCATGAGAATTACATGAAAACGCTTTCGGTAGCGGTTTCTATTTTTAGCAATTTTCACCCATTCCAGCCAACATTTTGGTGATCATGAATCCGTATTGAGCCGAGAATACGCCCGTAACTGATGTAACTCCCAAAGATAGCCAATACCGACAGCTGAAAAGTACAGCATGACGATTGGCAAACCCAGCCCGGACATTGTCAAAATATCTCCGCTTGGCGAGGCAACGGCCGCGAATAGGAAGCTCAGCAGCACCGCCCAGCGCCACTGGCCCAACCACACATGTGCGGGGACAATACCCATTCCCATGAGGCCCACCATCACCAGTGGCAGTAAGAAAGCCACCCCAAAGGCCAACAGCATCTTCAACACAAAGTCGAAGTACACCTCTGCGTTGACCATCGTCGCGGTGAAGTCTGGGGCAAACCCGGTCAACACCTCAATTGAAAGCGGCACAAAGAACCAAGCTAGGAAGACCCCGGTAAGAAAAAGTGGAACCGTTGCGATCCCCAGAATCAGCACTATGCGCTGCTCCCTGCGGACAAGGCCAGGCCAGACAAAGGCGAGAATCTGATAAATCCACCAAGGAAAGCTAAGAACAACGCCAACAAAAACCGATACTTTGAGTTTGGTACTAAACGCAGCCCCGACACCGGCAAAGTTTAGAGCAACGATCCGCTCACTACCTTCGCCCGCGGCAAGCATTGGCTGTTGCAGGGCTTGGAAGATTGGATCATAAAGCGCCCACCCCACGATGGTGCCGGCCAGGACACCCAAAAGACCCAGGACAGCCCGCGAGCGCAACTCTTTGAGGTGACCAGAGAACCCAGAGTCTTGCCCGCTGGGCACCGACGTATCAGTTTCCCGCAACCTCGATTCCCGGCCCAGGATGTTGGCAAACAAACTCACGGCCTGGTGCCCTCAGAACCGCTCACTGCCGCAGCAGCGTTCGTGGTTTCAGGTAGCTCCGGGGAACCAGGGGTTGGGTGGATAGCAGGGGCCTGGGCAACAGCATCTGCCAAGGCTTCTTGAGCCGGTTGAGCAGCGGTCCCCACGGTGCCTTCAGGACTCGCTCCTTCCTTTACTTCCTTACGGAAGATCTTGAGGGATTGCCCCACTCCTTTGGCTAGTTCTGGGAGTTTCTTGGCGCCAAAGAGCAGGACCACGATCGCAAGCAACGCAATGATTTCGATAGGACGAAGATTCTGGAGCATGTTATTCCTTCATTTGAATTCGATGATGGGTGCTGGGGTTGGCGGGCGGACGTGCCCGCCAACCCCAGCTACTTGCTAGGCGCGGCGAACACGCCGAGCGATAAGACCAAGCCCTAGGAGTCCTACCGCTGCGAGCAGAGCAACGGTTACGTTTGCTCCGGTCTCAGCTAGGTCTGCGTCCTTGTCCGAAGGGTCCGTTGGTTCCACAGGCGGATCCGTAGGCTCAACCGGAGGGTCCGTTGGTTCCACAGGCGGATCCGTAGGCTCAACCGGAGGGTCCGTTGGTTCCACAGGCGGATCCGTAGGCTCAACCGGTGGATCCGTAGGCTCAACCGGTGGATCCGTAGGCTCAACCGGTGGATCCGTAGGCTCAACAGGAGGATCCGTAGGCTCAACAGGAGGATCCGTAGGCTCAACAGGAGGATCCGTAGGCTCAACAGGAGGATCCGTAGGCTCAACAGGAGGATCCGTTGGTTCAACCGGAGGATCCGTTGGTTCCACAGGCGGATCCGTAGGCTCCGTAGGGCCTTCATCCAAGAGTTCCAACTCAATCGTTTGCGTTATCTCCTGGTTACCTGCTGCATCTTGGGAGTGGATGTGTACAAATACCGGCACGTCCCGCAGCGAGACCGAGAACGGTTCCTCATAGGTTGCCCACATCTCGTTGTTTCCAAGATCCGTAGGATCAGCAGACGTTCCATAAGAGAACAGCACCCGGCGTAGTCCTGAGCCCGGTTCAGCATCCGTCGCGGTAAGTGTGAACTGCGCAGTGCCCTGCTTCGCGTCTACCGTATGTTTGATTCCCGTGACCGGAGCCTTGGTATCAACCCGGATGGTTTCTTCGGCAACAGTTGACCGGCCGGCATCATCGGTCGCTCGCGCGCTAACCGTTACTTCACCTTCCGCAGCAATCGTTGTTGCCTCGGTGTAAGGCAACCAGGTCTCGCCGGCATCAATCGAGTATTCGATTGTTGCCAAGTCTCCGGACAACGCCTCCGCAACTACCGTGAATGACGGCGCCGTGAGGTACCACCCGGTTCCGTCCGGCGAGGAGTCAAGTTCGACGCTGACAATCGGCGGCAGGTTTGTGCCTTCTTCCGGATCAACAACAAAGAACGTGCAGATCGCAGTTTCTGCGGCGCCAGTTACTGTCCCGGTTATGTCACCAAACTGCTCCACCTGCGCATAGGAAGCAGCCGCGGGCGTTTGCCACGTCACTGGCAAGTTACTCGCCGCGGAACCATCCTCATACGCAGCCAACACCGTAAGCGGACAAATCGGGGCCACCCCCGGGGTGGTAATCGTTGCTGAATATTCCACGTAGTCGACAGCGGAATCCAGCGCTGAAACAACGTGGACTTGAGCCATCAGGGGGGTACCAAATTCGGTACTAGAGCCCTTGATCGTGTGCGTTCCGGTCCAGGTATTGGCATCTGCTGGAACATCCCAATCCACGGAGTAGTAGCTCAGCGGACCATTTTGCGGTACTCCCCAGATTTTGTCCGGCAACGCAGGAGCCTGGCCGGGAAGTACCCGCACAGCAACGGTTTCCCACTCGATGGGCTCGTTCGGGTTCTCCGGTTCAGGTTCTGCAATGTTGAAGTAGCCCTCTACTTCCCATTCGGATGCTGCAACCGCGTACCAGGAGGAGTTATTCGGTTGACTATTGAGATTGAACCTCAGCTTTGTGGTTTCAATGGGGTCAAACGCAATTTCGTTGGGACCCCGGATAGCGCCGGTTCCCTCCGCGATTGGGTACTCCCCTTCAATATCCACAAATTCCTCTGCGACATCATCCCAGTACTGCAGGTTCCAAGATCCGGGCACTCGTACGTTTGCTGGTTCTGGTTCATCATTCCAAAACCACACCGTGGATGAAGAAATGACAACGGGGGTCTCCCAGGTGTACTGCGCGTAGTGCTGGGCGCGGCTATTACCGTAGGTTCCCCACACACCTCCGTGATCCTTTTCAACTAACTTTCCATCGTTCAGCGCGGTGACACTGTTCCAGCCCGGAACGTAGCTAACTTCAATCTCGGGAGCTAATTCTGAATCACTCAGCGCCACATTAATTAACTCAGGGGTTGTTGGCAGATCTTCCGTCTCATCAGCAAACGCCAAGCTTGTTCCGCTCACCCCCAACAACGCTACGGCTGCAACCGTGGCAATCACACGTTTCATACGTGAGGTGCGGGTTTGTATTTGGTTCTTCATCGCTTAGTTCCCTCCCTCAATCCGAGCCTGCGCTGCAGTAAGTAGGACACGTTGCCTATTCCGAGCCGACAACAATCCGGCCGATACATAGGCCTGAGAAACACCGCGCACCCGTTCAAGGAAGGCTTCTCTGTCGCTGAACGGTGCGGCTTCCCAAACCTCATCAAGGAGTGTGGTGCCGTTCGTCTTGGCTGGGTTGGGCACCCCGGAATCACGGCCGCCAAAGATGACGGTGCGTTCCTTGCGGTCAAAGTAGACCGAGTATTGGATGTCATGGCCCGCATACAACGGATCAAATTCACGCGATCCAAGGAGTAGTTTGTCGCCATCCCACTTAACCGAACCATCGATGTTTCCGTTGAGGTCCATGAGCCCGTACAAACTTAAGACCGGGAACTTGGTCTCGGAAGAAATCATGGAATAGACGGTTGGCCCAAAGTGGACACTTTGCAGGTTGGTGCTATCAATCGGGCGTTCAATACGCACCCGCAGCGGCAGCTCGAGTGTTATGACATCCCCGGATTTCCAAGTCCTCGTTAGAGCCGCATAGCTTCCCGCTCCCACGTTGGTTGACTCTGCGGTGCCATTGACACTGATCGCGACCTTGCCCGTTACCCAGTCTGGAATTCGCAGCTTCACGGTCAACGGCCCCGTTGGGGCCTGCGAGAAACTAAAATTGATCACGCCCTCTTGAGGGTATTTCGTGGTCTGGACCAGTTTGAGATTCTTTTCAGCCCAGGTAAGCGTCGATCCGCTATACAGGTTCACAAAAAGAACGTCGCCATCTTTGCTCTTTGCATATGCCGTTTCGAGGTAACGCATTGGGCTTTCAAGCCCTGTGCCACCGCAGCAAGTACCGATGTTGCCATCCCCGTATTCCTTGCGCGCTCCCGCGTGCACGGGGAACATGTACAGGTTTTCGGGGCCGGTCGTCGATTCCCTGTTCCTGCGTCCACCAAGGATGTGGTTCAGGACCGTGCGTTCACAGTATTCGCTGTACTTCTGCTTACCCGTCAGCAGGAACAGTTGCCACGCAACCTTAACCATGTTGTAGGCCGCACAAGACTCTGCGTTGCGGTTACCAATGTTGCCAACCACCGAGTTTGGCGGTCCCCACATCTCACCCTGGCCGGTTCCACCGTGTGGGTACATGCGCCCAGGGACGATCATCTCAAAGAAATTCTCAACTGCCTTGAGGTAACGTTCTTCACCGGTCGCCGCATACAGCTTGGCATACCCAACAAACGTAGGGATGTGCTGGTTGGCGTGTTTATCCGTGATGGTATCGCGGCCCTCAGCACAGGCATCGATAAGCGGATTCAGGTCCAGCAGCTTGGCTGCTTCCAAGAACTCGTTACGATCGTTGGCTTCCGAGAGCCAGTACAGCTCAACCAACGAGTCATTGACGCCACCGGATTCGCCACCAATGTAGATGCCCCACATGAGCTCTAGTTGCTTGGCAGTGCACTTGGAAAGTCGGCTGTAGACCCAGCGCCCCACGCCTTCTGCGAGCTCGAGGGCTAATTCGTTGCCCGTGTACTTGTAGGCGTTTACTAGGCCATCAAGTATTTTGTGCAGGGTGTAATACGGTGCCCAAATCTCCCCGTATGGCGCAAATTCTTCAAGTGCGGAGAACTGCCACTCCCCATAGGCTGACAGAAATCCAGGGTGCGAGTATCTCGGTTTGCCGTCAAAAGTTTGAGCAGCCAGTGCAGCCCGGCATTCCTCGAGCCCCGCTACCAGAGCATCTACTTTTTCCTTGAGTGCTTCCTCACCCGTGGTGGCGTATGCCATGGCTAGTTTGGTCAAGAAGTGGCCGCCGTAGTGACCGCGAAGAAGTCCCCCGGCGCCGCGCTTGTTCTGTCCACGAGTGTATTCGGCCGGCCCCCAGCGCTGTTCATCTGGCGCGGTCCCATACTCTTCCCACCCACCAGGAGGGGTTGCTGTACCGGTATCCAGTCCCGCGTTGCGGCGGAATACCGCCAAAATCCGATCCACCGAATACGCCCGCGCGAGTACGAGTCCTTGATCATGCCCTCGTTTGTATACGCCCTCCCCCATCGCAACATCGCTGAGTGCAAAGGGGTGATAGTCCCACGGTTCCGGAGTGACTAGAGGTGGTTGCGTTGCCGCAACCGCTCTCAGTGTCTTGGTCCTACCTACGGTTGTTGCGGTGATGGGATTGGCGTTGCGTACCGAACTTGCTGCTCCGATACGTTGCTGGGCTGTTGCGGGAGCCAAAATTCCCGATGCTCCAAGCATGATTCCTGCAAGTGCCGCGCCTCCAAGAAACTCTCTGCGGGCGCCACTTTTGGCGCCTGCCGTGTTCTTGCGAGGGTCGAGTAAGTTTTCTAGTTTTTTCAACAGAAAGTACTTCTTTCTCACTTAGAGGTGGCATCTCATAGCGCGCTATAATGCCACCAGTCCCTTCGTCCGCCGTGACTTTGACGGGTTTAAGCGGGCGAGGGGGCCGTTAATGATTGCATCGTTACCAAGAACTAGGAGTTGTCACCTCCCATGGACACCGGGGGCAGAGGCGGTGGTACCGCCTGGAAGGTGTTTTCTTGTTCTTCGACAGGCTCCAGTCCCAGCAGAGCCTGCGGTGTAAGTTGGTCCAACCCGCTTTCACGCAAGGTATCTTGCGCTCCCTTGGATGCTTGCTCGGAGACCGATGCCCAAGCCCGCTTGAGTTTGACGATTTGCGCCCGCAAACGCCGGGCATACTCGGGTAGGCGCGCGGGTCCAATCACCAGCGCAGCGAGAATAAGCCAAAAAATAAACTCTTGACCTGAAATTCCAAACACTGTTCTCCTTCGCAGGGCACTGAGCCCGCGGGATTCAAGTTCTGTTGGTCACCGCTGACCCTGCCCAGCTCTACGTCGAGCGATCTGCAGAAAAACACTTCCTCAAGTACGGAAAGACCATATTGAACCGGCCGGCTCAAGCCTCTCCGACTCATTGCACAGAACAATACCATAAAATGATACCGGTAACTGAAAACGTTTCAGGCAATTTCGGGTTTAGGCGATTGGCTTCCGCTCCTATACAAGCTTCCGCCATTCATAACGCGTCTCCCCCTTGCATTCCCCCTGACCGCAGGCATTCGTGAACTCAAAGAGATGGCTTTCTCGCTCAAGGCACCCGTAGCCTACGCACATCCTGCTATGAAGGTTCTATCTGAGGCCAAGAGCCACCAAGGCAATGAGCTACAGCCCTAGTGACCGTTCAGTTGCGGGGCGAGGCGGTAGAGTCCCGCACCACCAGCTGGGTAGCCAGTTCAACATTGCGCGCGTCCAGAACCTCATCACGCGACAGCTGCAGAATCGAACGCAAGGCTACCCGGCCCATCTCCTTGAGCGGCTGGGCCACCGAAGTTAACCTTGGGAGCGTCTGCTCAGCCAGTGATGTGCCGTCAAACCCAATGACGCTAAGGTCTTCGGGCACCTTGAGGTTACGGCGCCGCGCTTCATCGAGGACCCCCAACGCTACTGTGTCACTGCTTGCAAAGATGGCGGTTGGCGGTTCCTCCAAGTCCAAGAGTTGTTTGGTAGCCCGCAGCCCGAACTCTCGGCTAAATGCCCCCTTGACGACGTAGTCGGGGCGCACTTCAATGTCCGCCCCTGCCAAAGCTGCAAGGTAACCGTGCAGCCGCGCAATGCTGCACTCGGCGCCGGGATCCCCTCCCAAGAAAGCGATTTTCCGGTGCCCTAGACCCAATAGATACTCCCCTGCAGCCTTGCCACCGGCCCAGTTCGTTGCACCCACACTGACAAACCCGCTGGGTGGCGGGTTCCAAGGATCTACCACCACGACGGGAATTTTTCTGCGCGCAAAAGCATCCAAAAGGTCTTGGGGCACCTCACTTGTGACCAACAGTAGTCCCGTGCGCCCCAGGCCAAACATCCGCTGCGCCCATTTGTCATGGTCCCGCAGGCTTAACTGCTCCGCAGACATAGCGCTGATAACTACCTCGACATCTTGGCCGGCCGCGTAGTCTAATGCTCCCCTTAGCACTTCTGTTAGGTAGTGGCTATCGATACTCTGAGTTACAAATTCCACTAGAAGTGGGCCGGCAAGTTTGGCACGGCGCTGCATTGGTGACTGGTACCCCAACTTATCTAACGCTAACTGCACTTTTGCCCGAGTCTTCTCGGACACATCCGCATGCCCGTTCACCACTTTGGACACGGTTGGCGTGGAGACCCCTGCCATCGCTGCGACCGTAGCCAACACCGGCTTAGGTTGATTCACTGCCATGTCCACCTGTCTATTCTCGAAAACTTTCTGGATCCTCTAGCCTTTCGGCCCAAATCAGTTCCGTCAAACTTTTGCGCCGCCCAGCAAGGTTGAGTTGGTCGCCAAAACAACCCTTGACTGTGAACTGGGACCGCATGTAGGCTCTGCGTAATTATAGAAATGTTTCCGAAATATATCGTGATGATGCTAGCGACTCAATGCCGAATTGCACAAGCACAGCCCGTTCAACGAAGAATACACAGCTGCAATGCCAAAACTTAAGGATTTATATGACCAAGAATGCCCTTGTGGTGCGTGGTGGTTGGGACGGGCACTCCCCTATAGCTGCCACTGACCTATTCATTCCTTTTCTCGAAACGAATGGCTTCACCGTTCGCGTTGAGGATTCGACCGAGGTATATGCGGATGCGGACTACCTCGAGACCGTGGATCTTATTGCCCAGTGTGTGACCATGTCTACCATCGAAAGAGAAGAATTTGCGGGTCTAGCCAAGGCAATTGAGAGAGGTACTGGATTAGCCGGCTGGCACGGCGGAATCGCAGATTCGTTCCGTAATAACTCCGATTACCTCCATCTCATTGGAGGGCAGTTCGCCTGCCACCCCGGTAAGTTGGCAGAAGAACACGTCGGTGATGCTTCTGATAACTTCACCCCTTACCGAGTCAATATGCTGCCGGCGGCTACCAGCCACCCTATAACCGAGGACATAGCGGACTTTGACCTCGTCACGGAACAGTACTGGGTTCTGGCGGACGAATACATTGACGTACTTGCCACCACAACGTTGCCTGCACGGGAAACCGACCCATGGCACCGCGAGGTCACCTGCCCCGCTATTTGGACGCGGCGATGGGGACAAGGCAATATCTTCGTAGCTACCCCCGGACATGATGTCGCTACCCTTCAGAACCCGAACGTGAAAACAATCGTGGAACGGGGCTTGCTATGGGCCAGCCGCTAAGAATTGGCATCATTGGACGCGGCAATATCAGCGGCGCCTATCTTAAAACACTGCCAGGACTGAGCGCTGTACGCCTCGTTGCCGTCGCAGACATAGACCTGGAACGTGCGCGAGAGGCAGCAGTTGGTTACCCAGGAGTCCGGGTTCTAAGCGTTACGGATCTCCTAGCCGACCCTGAAGTGGATCTCGTACTCAACCTAACAATTCCCGCGGCACACGCGGAGGTAGCTCTTGCGGCAATCGCTGCGGGAAAGCACGTTTACGGGGAGAAGCCACTTGCGGCATCGGCCAGTGCAGCAACAGCGCTTCTCACCGCGCCGGCACAGGCCGGTGTCACCGTAGGCTGCGCTCCGGATACCGTCTTGGGAACGGGTATCCAAACCGCGCGGAAAGCGATCGATGATGGCCGGATTGGACGCCCTATCTCCGCTACCGCGACCATGGTGACCCCTGGACATGAGCGTTGGCACCCAAACCCGGACTTCTACTATTCGCCCGGAGGCGGCCCACTATTGGACATGGGGCCGTACTATGTCACGGCTTTGCTCACACTACTAGGACCCGTGACATCGGTAATTGGGGCCGCCAGCCATACCCGTGACGCCCGGGCCATTGGTTCGGGGCCGCGAGCTGATGAGCTGATTCGGGTCACCACGGACACACACGTCACGGGGGTGCTTACACATGCGTCAGGGGCGCTTTCCACGCTGGTCATGAGCTTCGACGCCGTGGCAACACATAGTGCCAATATTGAGGTACATGGGGAGAATGGGTCGCTCATGGTCCCCGACCCAAATAAATTTGACGGCGACGTCAAACTTTATACCTTAGGGTCTGACACCTGGCACACCATCGCCCCAAACGCGGGCTATATCAATGCCGGTAGGGGCATTGGCTTACAAGATCTTGCACTGACCGCACCCGAAGAACCACCACGTGCGAACGGGCAGCTTGCTTATCACGCGCTGGAAATTATGGAATCTCTGTTGGCGTCCGCGCACAGCGGCCAGGCTGTAACAATCGCCAGTTCGTGTGAGCGCCCTGCTCCGGTGCCACTAACACAAACTAGCACCGGATCCAGTTAGTGTTCGGGCGGTCCCGTGCCGCGGGCACTGGATGAGTGATGGTCTAGATCAGTTGGGTCTTGGCTACTACGTTGGGTCTTGAAAACCGAGGTTTGGTTTCGGATCGACCGCGTAGGCCTGGTTTTGGGGATGCAAGAAGGCCCCCACACGATTGTGTGGGGGCCTTCTCGTAATGGTAGTCCGGCTGCGTCCTACTCTCCCACCCCGTTCCCAGGGCAGTACCATCGGCGCAGGTAAGCTTAGCTTCCGGGTTCGAAATGGGACCGGGCGTTTCCTTACCGCTATGACAGCCGTAACATCTTGTTAACCATGCCAACCCCGCCTGTGCAACCAAATGGTTGAACAGGGGTGGTCGTGGTTTTAGAACCGGATAGTGGACGCGTGCAATCAAATGCTTTTTGGTGACCAAACAGTGTTTGGTAAGTGTTATAAGTTGTTGGTGTATTAGTACCGGTCAGCTCCACAAGTCGTTAGTCCTTGCTTCCACATCCGGCCTATCAACCCAGTAGTCTCCTGGGCACCTTCACCCCCAAAAGGGGATGGAAACCTCATCTTGAAGCAGGCTTCCCGCTTAGATGCTTTCAGCGGTTATCCCTTCCGAACGTAGCCAACCAGCCATGCACCTGGCGGTACAACTGGCACACCAGAGGTTCGTCCGTCCCGGTCCTCTCGTACTAGGGACAGGTCTTCTCAAGTTTCCTGCGCGCGCAGCGGATAGGGACCGAACTGTCTCACGACGTTCTAAACCCAGCTCGCGTACCGCTTTAATGGGCGAACAGCCCAACCCTTGGGACCTACTCCAGCCCCAGGATGCGACGAGCCGACATCGAGGTGCCAAACCATGCCGTCGATATGGACTCTTGGGCAAGATCAGCCTGTTATCCCCGGGGTACCTTTTATCCGTTGAGCGACCACGCTTCCACAAGCCATGGCCGGATCACTAGTTCCGACTTTCGTCCCTGCTCGACCTGTCAGTCTCACAGTCAAGCTCCCTTGTGCACTTACACTCAACACCTGATTACCAACCAGGCTGAGGGAACCTTTGAGCGCCTCCGTTACATTTTAGGAGGCAACCGCCCCAGTTAAACTACCCACCAGGCACTGTCCCTGAACCCGATCAGGGTCCGAGGTTAAGGTGTCCGTTATGATCAGAGTGGTATTTCAACGGCGACTCCACCAACGCTAGCGCGCCAGTTTCACAGTCTCCCACCTATCCTACACAAATCACACCGAACACCAATACCAAGCTATAGTAAAGGTCCCGGGGTCTTTCCGTCCTGCTGCGCGTAACGAGCATCTTTACTCGTAATGCAATTTCGCCGAGTTCACGGTTGAGACAGCGGAGAAGTCGTTACGCCATTCGTGCAGGTCGGAACTTACCCGACAAGGAATTTCGCTACCTTAGGATGGTTATAGTTACCACCGCCGTTTACTGGGGCTTAAATTCTCAGCTTCGCTCAACAAGTTGAGCTAACCGGTCCTCTTAACCTTCCAGCACCGGGCAGGCGTCAGTCCGTATACATCGTCTTGCGACTTCGCACGGACCTGTGTTTTTAGTAAACAGTCGCTTCTCCCTGGTCTCTGCGGCCCCACCACGCTCCCCATAGCAAGTACGGATCACGCTGGAGGCCCCCCTTCTCCCGAAGTTACGGGGGCATTTTGCCGAGTTCCTTAACCATGATTCTCTCGATCGCCTTAGTATTCTCTACCTGATCACCTGTGTCGGTTTCGGGTACGGGCGGCTAACACCTCGCGCCGAGGTTTTTCTTGACAGCATAGGATCACCAACTTAACCCCATCAGATCTCAGGCCTTTATGAGTGCCGGATTTGCCTAACACTCGCCCTACATCCTTGGCCGTAGACAACCATCGCTACGGTTTGGCTACCTTCCTGCGTCACCCCTGTTAACACGCTCACTCCACACCACGCCACACCCAGCACACGCAACCACAAACAACCCGAAGGCCGTTTACAGCATTGTGTGGGAGGTATCTTGTCATGCTTCATGTTTGACGGTGCTTCGCCGGTACTAGAATATCAACTAGTTATCCATCGACTACGCCTGTCGGCCTCGCCTTAGGTCCCGACTAACCCAGGGCAGATTAACTTGACCCTGGAACCCTTGATCATTCGGCGGACGGGTTTCTCACCCGTCTTTCGCTACTCATGCCTGCATTCTCACTCGTGTAGTCTCCACCACTAGATCACTCTGCGGCTTCACCGTCCACACGACGCTCCCCTACCTATCCATATAACTGAACCACAAAGGCTTGTCTAACATATGAATACCACAGCTTCGGCGGTGTACTTGAGCCCCGCTACATTGTCGGCGCGGAATCACTTGACCAGTGAGCTATTACGCACTCTTTCAAGGGTGGCTGCTTCTAAGCCAACCTCCTGGTTGTCTAAGCAACTCCACATCCTTTCCCACTTAGCACACGCTTAGGGGCCTTAGCTGATGGTCTGGGCTGTTTCCCTCTCGACTACGGAGCTTATCCCCCGCAGTCTCACTGCCGCGCTTATACTTATTGGCATTCGGAGTTTGGCTAACGTCAGTAACCCGGTAAGGCCCATCGGCTATCCAGTAGCTCTACCTCCAACAAGCAACACGCGACGCTGCACCTAAATGCATTTCGGGGAGAACCAGCTATCACGAAGTTTGATTGGCCTTTCACCCCTACCCACAGGTCATCCCCCCAGTTTTCAACCTAGGTGGGTTCGGTCCTCCACGCGGTCTTACCCGCGCTTCAACCTGCCCATGGGTAGATCACTTCGCTTCGGGTCTAGACCCAGCGACTCATACGCCCTATTCAGACTCGCTTTCGCTACGGCTGCCCCACACGGGTTAACCTTGCCACTGAGCACTAACTCGCAGGCTCATTCTTCCAAAGGCACGCCGTCACCCCTACTAAGGAGGCTCCGACGGATTGTAAGCACATGGTTTCAGGTACTATTTCACTGCCCTCCCGGGCTACTTTTCACCATTCCCTCACGGTACTATCCGCTATCGGTCACTAGGTAGTATTTAGGCTTATCAAGTGGTCTTGACTGATTCACACGGGATTTCTCGGGCCCCGTGCTACTTGGGATACCACACAGGAGATCATGACATTTCGGTTACGGGGGTCTCACCCTCTACGCCGTCCTTTCCCAAGGACTTCACCTACACCACAATTTTGTAACTCCTTGAAGAACCGGCAGATCCTTCCATCTGGTCCCACAACCCCGATCACGCAACCCCTGCCGGGTATCACACGCAACCGGTTTAGCCTCATCCGCTTTCTCTCGCCAATACTCACGGAATATCTCTTCCTGTCGGTACTAAGATGTTTCACTTCCCGACGTTCCCCCCAAACACCCTATATATTCAGGTGATGGTACCTGGACATAACTCCAGGTGGGTTTCCCCATTCGGACACCCTCGGATCACAGCTTGTTTGCCAACTCCCCGAGGCTTAACGCAGGCTACAACGTCCTTCATCGGCTCCTAATGCCAAGGCATCCACCATGTGCTCTTAAAAACTTACAACAACACACAAAAAAACAAATCAATCAACAGTTAAGAAAACCACACACACAACACACCAACCACAACATGATCAGTGAAATATTGCGCGTGTGGACCAAAAACTTTTAATAAAGATGCTCGCGTCCACTATCCAGTTCTCAAACAACGACCAAACCCACCCACACCAACCCCAAACAATGATCAACATCGTCTTAAAGGACTGGTCTGTGATGACCTGGCAATAAAACAAACAAACCACAAACCATGGTTGGTTGTTTCATAACCCAATAGTGTGTTTGCAAACCATCCCCCAACCACAACACCTCGTTCCACCACACGTAAACGCGCAGGTACTAAAGCCATCATGACCAAGCAACAGTTTTTCTTGTTTATGATTCCACCCATGAGCACCACCACTGATACGTTCGACCAGTGCGTGGCATATGCTCCTTAGAAAGGAGGTGATCCAGCCGCACCTTCCGGTACGGCTACCTTGTTACGACTTAGTCCCAATCGCCGATCCCACCTTCGATCACTCCCCCCAGAAAAATCTGGTTAGGCCATGAGCTTCGGGTGTTACCAACTTTCGTGACTTGACGGGCGGTGTGTACAAGGCCCGGGAACGTATTCACCGCAGCGTTGCTGATCTGCGATTACTAGCGACTCCGACTTCATGGGGTCGAGTTGCAGACCCCAATCCGAACTGAGACCGGCTTTTTGGGATTCGCTCCACCTTACGGTATCGCAGCCCATTGTACCGGCCATTGTAGCATGCGTGAAGCCCAAGACATAAGGGGCATGATGATTTGACGTCGTCCCCACCTTCCTCCGAGTTGACCCCGGCAGTCTCCTATGAGTCCCCACCATCACGTGCTGGCAACATAGAACAAGGGTTGCGCTCGTTGCGGGACTTAACCCAACATCTCACGACACGAGCTGACGACAACCATGCACCACCTGTACACCGACCTCAAAGAGGAACACCCATCTCTAGGTGCGTCCGGTGTATGTCAAGCCTTGGTAAGGTTCTTCGCGTTGCATCGAATTAATCCGCATGCTCCGCCGCTTGTGCGGGCCCCCGTCAATTCCTTTGAGTTTTAGCCTTGCGGCCGTACTCCCCAGGCGGGGCACTTAATGCGTTAGCTACAACGCGGAAAACGTGGAATGTTCCCCACATCTAGTGCCCACCGTTTACGGCATGGACTACCAGGGTATCTAATCCTGTTCGCTCCCCATGCTTTCGCTCCTCAGCGTCAGTTGCGGCCCAGTGACCTGCCTTCGCCATCGGTGTTCCTCCTGATATCTGCGCATTCCACCGCTACACCAGGAATTCCAGTCACCCCTACCGCACTCTAGCCTGCCCGTACCCACTGCACGCCCAACGTTAAGCGTTGGGATTTCACAGCAGACGTGACAAACCGCCTACGAGCTCTTTACGCCCAATAATTCCGGACAACGCTTGCGCCCTACGTATTACCGCGGCTGCTGGCACGTAGTTAGCCGGCGCTTTTTCTGCAGGTACCGTCACCTTACGGCTTCTTCCCTACTAAAAGGAGTTTACAACCCGAAGGCCTTCATCCCCCACGCGGCGTCGCTGCATCAGGCTTTCGCCCATTGTGCAATATTCCCCACTGCTGCCTCCCGTAGGAGTCTGGGCCGTATCTCAGTCCCAGTGTGGCCGGTCGCCCTCTCAGGCCGGCTACCCGTCAACGCCTTGGTAGGCCATTACCCCACCAACAAGCTGATAGGCCGCGAGTCCATCCCTTACCGATAAATCTTTCCAAACACAGACCATGCGGCCGCGTCTCATATCCAGTATTAGCCACCGTTTCCAATGGTTATCCCGAAGTAAGGGGCAGGTTACTCACGTGTTACTCACCCGTTCGCCACTAATCCACTCCAGCAAGCTGGAGCATCATCGTTCGACTTGCATGTGTTAAGCACGCCGCCAGCGTTCGTCCTGAGCCAGGATCAAACTCTCCATAAAAGAAAAACACAACCAACAACCCCAATAAAGGAGCAAGCTGATTGCAATCTTAAACACGGTCACAACTACTACCAGGGGAAAACCCGGCCTCGCTACAACCTAAAATTTGAATCCGGCAAAAAACAACAACAACTGACAAAATTTCAGAAATTATTGATTCATTACCAAAAACATTAAAACATTGGCATAAACAATCAAACACACTATTGAGATATCAAACAACAACCACACACCATCAAAAACCCAAACCAACCAGGCTTGAACCTCATCCGGGGCAACCTCTCTAACTTACCAGAACCAATCCCAACTTGCAAACCCCGTGTTTTGAACAAAACCAAAACATTGGAAACCAGCGGGAATCAGAACCAAAATGTCTGAAGAAGTTTTATCAGTGACACCCGCAAACAAACCGTTGTTCTTTCGAACTCTTGGCTTGTCTTGCCGGGCTGGCCTGACTTGTTAAACATTACGCGGTCCACCCACCAAAAAACAAACCAGATTGCGGTGACGACCAGCACACTTGCTCAAAACGTTGCAATCATGCGGAAACTGCGGCGTCTTGGCTGAGGTCGTGCTTGAAAAACAACGCGGTGTCCCACTGTTTACCAATTCCGTATGGAGCTTGGTCTTGATAACCCTGGGATTTGTACAGACCTACCGCCTCAGGCTGCTTGGTCCCGCTGGTCAGAACAATTTGTTCAAACCCGTGTGCACGGGCCAAGTCATGTAGCGCAGCAATAATGCCGCGGGAGAATCCATTGCCGCGTAGCTCTGGCCGAATAAACATCCGGCGCATCTCTACTGTCTTACGACCATCAAATACGTCCTCGGTTCCGGTGACGTCTACGAGTGCAGCGCAACCAACTGGCAAAGCAGCCGGCCCGTTCTCATATAGGACCACGGTGGTTACCAGGCCATCAGGGGTTGGCTCATACAAATTGATGGGTGAACCATAGCGGCTGGAAACATCTGCGCTCTGCGCATTACGTAGCAAAACAGCGTCTGGGTTATCCCAAGCAACTTCTACACACTGCATATCGAGACCATCTTTCATTGGAGGCTGCCTTTCATTACAGGCTGCTCAGCCCTTGCGAAAAACGCAACGGTGCCACACAGTTTTTATAAACTGTGCGGCACCGTTGCGGTCAAACCTTCTACAGCGCTTAGGCTGCCAAACTGAACTTAGGCGTTCACCAAGTGGTTAAGGATGGACTGGAACATTCCGAGTCCGTCAATTCCACCGCGTGCGGTCTGTCCGTTGTCCACTCCAAAGCCTGCCTCAATGGCGTGCTCTGGGTGCGGCATCAGACCTACAACGTTTCCGCGTTCGTTGGTGATTCCGGCAATCGCCCGGCGAGAACCGTTAGGGTTCCAACCTTCGTAGCGGAATACCACTCGACCTTCACCCTCAAGCATGTCAAGGGTGTTGTCGTCGGCTACGTACTGACCGTCTTGGTTCTTCAGTGGGATGGAGATCGATTGACCAACCTCGTACTGGTTTGTCCAAGCGGTTTCGTTGTTCGCCACTACCAGTGTTTGTTCCCGGCAGATGAAGCTGAGGTGGTCATTCTTGACCATCGAACCTGGAAGCAAGTTTGCCTCGGTCAGGATTTGGAAACCGTTGCAGATTCCCAAAACCGGTAGACCACCGTTAGCGGCGTCTACTACGGATTCCATTACCGGAGCGAACCGGCTGATTGCGCCAGCGCGGAGGTAGTCTCCGTAGGAGAAACCACCGGGCAGTACTACGGCATCGACCTTTTGCAGGTCGGCGTCAGCGTGCCACAAGGACACTGGCTCCGCACCAACTAGGCGTACCGCGCGCATTGAGTCGCGGTCGTCTAGGGTTCCTGGAAAGGTGATTACACCGATGCGTGCTGAAGACAGTGTCATCAGTTGGCCTCGCTTGAGGCGTCCTTAACCGAGACAACGTCCTCGATCACTGGGTTTGAAAGCAAAGTTTCGGCGGCCTTACGGACCTGCGCAAGGATTTCAGGGGTTACTTCCCCTTCAACCTCGAGCTCGAAACGCTTGCCCTGACGGACAGATACGAATCCTTCGAATCCCAACCGAGGAAGAGCGCCGGCTACGGCCTTTCCCTGAGGGTCGAGAATTTCTGGCTTAGGCATTACGTCGACGACCACGCGTCCCACGAGCACTCCTGAGATAAAGAGGAAATTTCCTTGAAAAGGGTTGCGGTCATAGTCTAACCGCCTTTTGGGCTGTGCGGAAAAGCAACCGCTATGTGGTTACGTCACGTCTTGAGCGGTTAGGCTTCACCAAACTCGCTTTTACGAGCCGTACAGCAAGGGCGTGCGCCCGATATTTGGGTAGTGTCACTGCCCCGATTCGAAGGACAACACCACCCAAACAAAAACCTAGAGAGTAATGTCTTGACCGGTCAAGCGGGTGAACGCTTCTGTGTATCGGTCCTGAGTCGCCTTGATGACCTCTGGGGTAAGCGCCGGCGGCGCTTGGTCCGCGCTACGGTCCCAGCCGGAGGCATCTGACGCCAGCCAGTCACGAATAATCTGCTTGTCAAAGCTGGCTTGGGCCCCACCCGGCTTCCACAATTTGGCATCCCAGAACCGCGATGAGTCCGGAGTCAATACTTCGTCACCGAGCAAGATCTCTCCAGAAACGGGGTCTGATCCAAATTCGAACTTGGTATCCGCAAGGATAATTCCGCGTTCGCGCGCGATTTCCTCGGCTCGTTCGTATACCTGGAGCGTCAGGTCTCGCAATTGTTCTGCCGCAGCGATTCCCACGCGCATGGCAACTTCTTGGTAGCTGATGTTCTCGTCGTGCTCGCCAACCTCTGCCTTTGCAGCAGGGGTGAAGATGGGGCCTTCAAGGCGTGAGCCGTCGACAAGGCCACCCGGCAGCGGCACTCCGCAGACTTCTTGGTTCTCTTTGTACTCAACCAATCCGGATCCGGTCAGGTACCCGCGCACCACGCACTCGATTGGGAACATCTCGAGGCGGCGGCAAATCATTGCTCGGCCGTCTACCTCGGTGGGGATGAGCCCGTCCGTTGCGGTCTTGGATACCTCGGTTGAGACAACGTGGTTTCCAACGATGTCCTTGAACTGGTCAAACCACCACAGGGATAGTTGCGTCAGCACCTTGCCTTTACCGGGGATGCCTGGCTCGAGCACGTGGTCAAATGCGCTGACCCGGTCAGATGCCACTACCAGGACCACGTCACCCAGTGGGTGCGCGCCGCCCAGTGCGGCTGTGTCGGGCTCATACAGGTCCCGGACTTTACCGGAATACACGTGCTTCCAGCCGGGCAGGTCCTGCAGTTCTACGTCCAAACCGGACATGGCGTTTCTCCCTTGAGAGCTTGAGGATCTTTTTACAACTTGGTTCACGATGCCGCACCCAGTTTTTGTGGGCCCCGCGCACGCTACCGATTATGGGTGCGTTTGGTTACGCGCGGTGCTTGCCACCAGCGTTGGCAGGCTTGATCTCGCCGGCGATTGCCTTAGCTGCGATGTCGGTCCGGTGGTGAGAACCTGCAAGGTTAATCTGGTCAACACCCTGGTACACGGCGGCTTGGGCTTGGACAAGGTCAGCTCCCACGCCCACCACAGAAAGCACTCGGCCTCCGGCTGACACTAGGTCACCGGATTCGGTTAGTTTGGTTCCGGCTTGCAGTACGTGCACGTTTGCAAGGGCTTCTGCCTGCTCAATCCCGGTGATGACGTCTCCCGCACGTGGGGTCTCCGGGTAGTTGTGCGCAGCGACCACAACGGTAACCGCTGCCTGCTCATGCCATTCAAGCGGTGGGAGCTGGTCGAGGGTTTCAGTGGCGGCAGCGTACAGGAGCGCCGACAACGGGGTCTTCAGGCGCGGCAGAACTACTTGAGTCTCTGGGTCACCAAAGCGGGCGTTGAACTCAACCACGCGGGTGCCCTTCGAAGTGAGCGCCAAGCCAACGTACAAGATTCCAGCGAACGGCATGCCGCGCTTTGCCATCTCATCAATCGTTGGCTGCGCAACCGTTTCAATAACCTCTTGGGTCAAGAGTTCTGGTGCCCAATCAAGTGGGGAATACGCGCCCATGCCACCCGTGTTGGGGCCGGCATCGGCATTCAAAGCACGCTTAAAGTCCTGGGCCGGGGCCAACGGAACCACGTTCTTGCCGTCGGAGACAACGAACAAGGAAACCTCGGGGCCGTCAAGGAAGTCCTCAATGACCACGCGGCCGCCATCACCACGGTTGGCAAAGCACTCCGCCGCGTGGGCCAACGCCTCAGCCCGGTCAGACGTAACAACTACGCCCTTACCTGCTGCAAGGCCGTCGTCCTTGACCACGTGCGGGGCACCTAGGTCATCGAAAGCGGCTTCAACCTCATCGAGGGTGGTGCAGACAAACGGCTTGGCCGTTGGCACGCCTGCCGCTGCCATGATTTCTTTGGCAAAGGCTTTGGAACCCTCAAGCTGAGCGGCCTTGGCGGATGGGCCAAAGGTGGCAAAACCGGCCGCGCGGGTAGCGTCGGCTACTCCGGCGACTAGGGGCGCCTCGGGGCCGATCACCACGAGGTCGACCACTAGCTGCTGGGCTAGCTCGGTCACCGCGGCTGGGTCGTTCGCGTCAACGGCGTGCAGCGTAGCGCTGCCAGCAATCCCGGGGTTACCGGGGGCGGCGTGCAGCTCATGGGCGGCCCCACCGTCTTGGCTGCGCTCCGAGGCGAAGGAATGGACAAGTGCATGCTCACGCGCTCCAGCGCCAAGGACAAGGATTTTCACAAGTGTAATTCTAGCCTTGCGAGCGTCGCACCCAAACTTCGTCTTAAAAGTACGCCAAATATGAAGGTTTGGCGCAGTGATGAGACACCCCCTATGCACCTAACCTACGGTACCGTAGGGTAGTGGTGTTCGGGTGTTCACTCGGATCGTCGGCTGCAAGGTCGTAGCCACTAAGCTTGCCAGGAGTTACCATCTCTTCCACAACCCTGACCCCACCTAGCCCGCAGAGTCCGCGTTCTAAACCAACCAGAACTCGTGGCACAGCAGGGGCAGCGAACTATACTCGCATCATCGCTGAGATCAAGGCAGCTGGACTCCTGCACCGGCGCACCGGTTACTACATCACCTTGTTCGCCATACTCATGGCACTGACGGGCGGTTTGATCACCGGGTTCATTCTCTTGGGAGATAGTTGGTTCCAACTCCTTATTGCCGCTGGTCTAGCTGTTATCTTGACCCAGATCTCATTCATCACCCACGAGGCTGCCCACCGGCAGGTGTTTACCTCCGGCCCTACGAATGACCGTGTTGGCCGAATCTTAGCCAATGCATTTGTGGGAATCTCCTACCAATGGTGGATGAACAAGCACACCAAGCACCACGCAAACCCTAATACGGTGGGCAAGGACCCCGACATTGACATGGAAGCCCTCTCGTTCACAACCGAACAGGCACAGGTCAAGACCGGGTTCATGAAGTGGCTGGTTGAGCGCCAAGGTTACGCATTCTTCCCGCTACTTACCCTTGAGGGATTGAATCTGCACCTCGAGTCGATCAAGTACCTATTTGTCTCCCCCAAAGTCAAGAACCGGGCCAAGGAAATCACTACGATCCTGCTGCGCCTGTCGATCTACTTTGCTTTGATCTTCTGGGTCCTACCGCTGGGCTTGGCATTCGCGTTTATTGGCGTTCAGATGGCAGTCTTTGGCGTATACATGGGCGCTTCCTTTGCCCCCAATCACAAGGGCATGCCACTCATTGGCCGCACCACGACCATTGACTTCTTCTCCCGTCAGGTGCTGACCTCACGCAACATTGGCTCCAAGCACATGTTTGGCAACCGCTTCCTCAACATTTTCTACGGCGGACTGAACTACCAGGTTGAACACCACCTGTTCCCGTCCATGCCGCGCCCAAACCTGCACGCCGCAAGCGTCCTAGTCCGTAAGTACTGCGAGGAGTTGTCGGTTCCGTACACCGTAACCACCATGCGTCACTCTTACGCCCAGGTCATCACCTACCTCAATAAGGTGGGGCTGTCCGGCCGCGACCCGTTTGAGTGCCCAATGGTTGCTGACATGCGTCCGCAGTTCTGACCTTGTGACAGCCCGCACCTCTTAGATGGTGTAGGTCGACTTAACAAAACGGTTTTCGCCGATCACCTTTTTGCGCTCCGTAAACCTGTGGACCAAATCCTTACTCTCAATGAATTCCTTGGTCACATTGACCAGAAGATCACGGTCTCCAAGGTTAACCACGTAGTAGGCCGACCGGTCCTTGAGTGAATCTGCTACGCCAAGCACGCCGGGTTGCACCACGAAGTCCACAATTGCTTCCCACGTAGTGAGTTTGCGGCGCCGCACCAGCGGATAAATTACTTTCGCGTCCGGGTACTTGGACCGTACGGCCGCGTCATAGCGAGAACGTTGTGTGCCCGTCTTGGTGAATTGGGAAACATCGATGGGCTCGGTCCATACCTTTGCTGAGAACTCACCTTCGGTTGCCAAGAGGTAGTCCAGGCTCACGCCAAACATCGTGGCAAGCGCCTTGAGGTTTTCGATGTCTGGGACCCCACGGTCGTTTTCCCACTTGGTGATTGCTTGACGAGAGACCGAGAGCTTATTTGCTAGTTCAATTTGGGTAAGTCCGGCCTTGGTACGGGCCGCAGCAATTCTTTGTCCAAGAGTCATTCGGTCTAGTTTTCCTCTCATGCGGTCTCACCATTTTGGTAAGACTCTGGGCTTGTCTTCTAGCCTAGGCACACCCCACAATCCCAGCCGTATTTTTCTAACAGATCCGGCGCTACTCTTCGTAGCCAGCCAGTGGAAACTCAGTATTTCCGCGTAATTACTGGGCAACTTCGGAGATAGCGGGGTAGTTCCAAGCTTGGAACAGTCCCTGCCCAAATGTTTCTAAACATAGCAATGGCCGTGGCGTTGCACTTGATCAAGTGCAACGCCACGGCCAAATACATCAGCGAACTGGTCTCAGCACTATTTCTACATGCTAAGAGTCACCCAAGTGGGCTTAGTCAACCAGTGAGTGCAGTTGAATCGTTGCCTGGCGGTCTGGGCCGGTTCCAATTGCGGAGATCCGGCAGCCGGACATCTCTTCAAGCGCACGCACGTACTTCTGAGCGTTCACCGGCAGGTCCTCAAACTTCTGTACGTTGAAGATGTCCTCGGTCCAGCCATCGAAGTACTCAAAGATTGGCTTGGCGTGGTGGAACGCAGACTGGTCGGTTGGCATCTCATCGTGGCGCACGCCGTCCACGTCGTAGGCAACGCAAACTGGGATCTGCTCAATGCCCGTCAGTACGTCGAGTTTGGTCAGCACAATGTCGGTCAGACCGTTAACCCGGGATGAGTAACGTGCAATCACAGCGTCATACCAACCACAGCGGCGGGCGCGGCCGGTGGTGACACCAAACTCGCCGCCCTTGGTCTGCAGATAGATTCCCATGTCATCAAAGAGCTCAGTCGGGAACGGTCCCTCACCAACGCGCGTGGTGTACGCCTTGATAACTCCAATGACGCGGTCAATACGTGTTGGGCCAACACCCGCACCGGTGCACACCCCACCAGCGGTTGCGCTCGATGAAGTAACAAACGGGTAGGTTCCGTGGTCAATGTCAAGCATGGTTGCCTGACCTGCTTCAAAGAGAACAGTCTTGTTCTCATCGAGGGCCTTGTTGATCACTAAGGAGGTGTCCGCAACCATGGGGCGCAGTCGCTGCGCAAGGGCCTGCAACTCGTCAACGATCTCATCAACCTCAACTTGGCGGCGGTTGTAAACCTTAACCAAGAGGTGGTTCTTCTGCTCGAGAGCGCCCTCGATCTTGGCGCGCAGGATCTTCTCATCAAACAGGTCCCAAACGCGGATACCCACGCGGTTGATCTTGTCCGAGTACGTGGGGCCAATACCACGGCCGGTTGTACCAATACGGCGCTTGCCTAGGAAGCGCTCGGTGACCTTATCCATGGTGCGGTTATAGGACGGAATGACGTGTGCCGACCCAGAAACCAGCAGGCGGGAAGTGTCCACACCGCGGGCTTCGAGTGCATCGAGCTCCTGGTATAGGACCTCAATGTCAATGACAACACCGTTTCCGATGATGGGGGTAACCCCTGGAGACAAGATTCCGGAGGGCAGCAAGTGCAGCGCGTATTTCTCGCCGCCAACTACTACGGTGTGACCGGCGTTGTTACCACCGTTGAACTTCACCACGTAATCGACTTGCGAGCCGAGCTGGTCGGTCGCCTTGCCCTTGCCTTCGTCTCCCCATTGGGAACCGAGGACTACTACGGCTGGCATGGAATTCCCCACTTTCGGCTGCCTACTAAGTTGTTTGGACGCACACAAAGTTCCGGCGGTCCGAGTGGGAATTTGGGCGGCAGTTACCCGATCTCCCATAAGAGTTTACCCATCTTTTGCCCGGCACGGGCAAAAGGGTGAGGAACCTCCCCGGGAATTTCATTTTTCCCTTCCTTCACCAGCGCCATCATCCGCAAACTTGGGCACGCACTATGGTCTGGTCCATCAAAAACTAGAACCTCAGCCTTGCAAAGCACGCACCTCTGCCTCGGAAGTCCCAAGGTCTACCAAGAATTGCAGGCAGCGCTGCTGCTCTTCGGTTTCATCGATCGCACCTGCGGCATCGGCCAGGCATAGCAGTGCCCGCAAGAAGCCCTGGTTTGGCTCGTGTGTGGCGGGAACTGGGCCTTGGCCGCGCCAGCCCGATCCACGCAACGAGTCAAGCCCGCGGTGGTATCCGGTACGCGCGTAGGCGTAGGCGGTGACGTCCTCGCCTGCCTCAAATGCTTGCTCCGCAAGTACTGCCCAGATCAGGGAGTCGGCAGGATCTTCGCTGACCACGTCCACGAGCGGGTCACCATTACTTACAGCTTTAGCAATCCGGGCGGCAGCGCCGCGGTCCGGCAATAGCGTGGGCTGCGTGGTTCCTAAGAGGTTGGCGGAACGGATGGCTGGCTTGGATTCTTGTGTCATGGCCCCAATTCTGTCAGGTTTTGCCCGCGGATGCGCTGGGAGCCAAGAACGGGACGTTAAGTACCTGCTAGAACAACAAGGGCCGCTGCGCTTCCCGCGGTAAAATACCGGGGAAGCGCAGCGGCCCTTGGGTAAAACTAGGTCTCGCTAGGAAACCTCAGCTTGAGTCAGACTCAGAGCTTGGTTCCAGCGGAACGCAGCTGCTGTGCAGCCTCAACCATGCGCTGAGCCATGCCAGCCTCGGCTGCCTTGGACCATGCGCGTGGGTCGTAGGTCTTCTTGTTTCCTACGTCGCCGTCAACCTTGAGGACGCCGTCGTAGTTCTTGAAGAAGTGGTCAGCCACTGGGCGTGAGTACGCGTACTGAGTGTCGGTGTCGATGTTCATCTTGATAACACCGTTGTCAACAGCCTCAGCGATCTCTGCGTCTGATGAGCCTGATCCACCGTGGAAGACGAGGTCGAATGGGTTTTCCTTACCAACGACCTTTCCTACCTCGCGCTGGATCTCAGCCAGCAGTGATGGACGGAGCTTAACAGCGCCTGGCTTGTAAATGCCGTGTACGTTACCGAAGGTAAGAGCGGTCAGGTAGCGGCCCTTTTCACCGGTTCCCAGTGCCTTAACGGTTGCAAGACCGTCTTCAACGGTGGTGTAGAGCTTCTCGTTGATTTCAGCTACGTGGCCGTCTTCTTCTCCACCAACAACGCCAACCTCGATCTCGAGGAGGGTGCGTGCCGCTACTGAGAGCTCAAGGAGTTCCTCAGCGATGATCAGGTTCTCTTCCAATGGAACGGTTGAGCCGTCCCACATGTGTGACTGGAAGGTTGGCAGTCCGCCGGCCTTAACCTGCTCGATCTCAAGTGCGAGCAGTGGGCGTACCCAGGAGTCAAGGTTCTGCTTGGCGCAGTGGTCGGTGTGCAGTGCAACGGTGATTGGGTAGCTCTTAGCTACTTCAGCAACGTAGGCAGCCAGTGCGAGCGAGCCGGAAACGCGGTCCTTGATGGTTGAACCGGAAGCGTACTCAGCGCCACCAACGGAAACCTGAATGATGCCGTCGCTCTCAGCCTCGGCGAGGCCCTGAAGCGCAGCGGTCACGGTTGAGGAAGACGTGATGTTCACCGCTGGGTAGGCAAACTTGCCAGCCCGTGCGCGGTCGATCATTTCGTTGTAAACCTCTGGTGTTGCAATTGCCATCAAAAACTCCTGAAAAAGATGTGATGTAAATGAACGTTCGCATCCATTTTGCCATAAATCTTGTCTCACATGTCTAGGCCGTTCGACCTGTGAGCACTACCTCACGTGTTTCTACAAATTTCCGTGCTGTAAGACCCAGTCATGCATGGCAATTGCAGCCGCTGCACCTGCGTTAATAGAGCGGGTCGAGCCAAATTGGGTGATGTGCAAGATGTCCGTGGAGATTTCTTGCGCCCCGGGCGTAAGTCCAGAACTTTCCTGCCCAAAGACCAAAACGCAGTGCCGCGGGAACGAGTATCCCTCAATCGGGATGGACCCCTCAATGTTGTCGATCCCAATGATCTGGATTCCCGCGCCGTCTGCCCACTCTCGGAACGCTTGGGCATCCGGGTGGTGGCGCACGTGCTGGTAGCGTTCCGTAACCATGGCCCCGCGTCGGTTCCAACGCTTGCGCCCAATGATGTGCACTTCCTTCACCGCAAACGCATTGGCCGTCCGCACCACTGAGCCAATATTGAAGTCATGACCCCAGTTCTCAATGGCTATATGCAGGTCATGGCGGTGTTCATCAAGGTCCGCAATGATCGCTTCCATGGTCCAGTACCGGTAGGAATCAATGACGTTGCGCCGGTCGCCCAACTCCAGCAGCTCCGCATCGTAGCGCGGATCAAGCTCGCCGTCTTCCAGCCGCGGCCACTCGGATTGCCCACCCGGGTAGGGGCCCACTCCGACCTCTTGTATTTCAGGCTTTTCATTTTCCGATGCCTGCGGGACTTCCTGCAGTTCTTGCGCCGGGTTGGACACGCTTTGGTCCCGTTCACTTACACTCATGAATCTATTGTTGCAAGGATTTACAGCGCTCTTGAATCAGGTGAGCAAACTTGGCCGCCCCAAAGCAGCGAATGCCCATAACCCACTGGTCACCTGTTGCATGAATGAAAATAGCTTTGATCCCTAGCCATGAGCGGACCTTAACTTGCGTAGCCTGTCTTAGACTCATGCCAAATTCTGAGTGGAGCTCGTGGATTTCCATCTGCCGGTTCATGGCGCGGTTGACCCTATTGGCCCGGAAAATTATGGCTGTAGGGCTGAGCGTAACCGTGCCGCCTACCCAAAGGAGCCGGGAGTACAGGTCTCGGTTCTTCAACTCCGCCAAGGTCACAGATTCAAGCAACACAACGTTTGCGGTCTTGTCAGTTGGCATGCACCCCACCATATAACTGGTCCAGTTCACCGTTGATAGATCCACCTCTGTACGGGACTCTAAACCTCCAGCTTCGATGGATGCTTCTGTGGCCCCGAGGGCTAGAGCTACCATGGTCAGCATGGCAATGCACCACGATCAGTTACATATCAATGAGGAGCTTACCCGGCAATTAATAGCTGAGCAGTTTTCGCAGTGGCAGGCCAAACCCATCACTCACGTTGTCACCGATGGAACAGAGAATGCCATCTTTCGCATTGGCGATGGCCTTGCCGCAAGATTTCCGCTCCGGGCCATGGACCCAATAGTCGCAATGGAGCAACAGGCCCAGGAACATGCCGCAATGCGCAACTTAGCCTCTTACTCCCCTGTGCCCACACCGGAGATTGTCGGAATCGGCTATCCCAGCGCTGGCTTTCCGCTACCCTGGTCGGTTCAGACCTGGATACCCGGAACAGTTACAACACCAAGTGGCCTCATGGATTCCGTAGTTTTGCCCAGGATCTCGCACACCTCATTGCCTCACTTCGCACCGCCGATACTCAGGGTCGCCACTTCTCGGGCACGAGCCGCGGTGGCGACTTAACCGATTCCGATGCCTGGATGGAAAAGTGCTTCCAAGAGAATTTGGGATTGCTCCCGGTCGAAAGGCTGCGCCCCCTATGGGAACGCTTTAGGACTCTGCCTACGGGCAGTCCAGATGTGATGACACACGGCGGCTTAATCCCCGGCAATCTTCTTGTCACTGGAGATCAACTCGTTGGCGTCCTTGATGGCGGCAGGTTTGGCCCCGCAGATCCAGCCCTCGATCTCGTCGCCGCTTGGCACCTGCTGGATCAGGAACGACGAGCAATTCTGCGCAGTGAACTGGCCTGCACAAGTCTTGAGTGGTTGCGCGGAGCAGCTTGGGCATTCCAACAGGCCATGGGTCTGGCTTGGTATTACCAAAAGACAAATCCGGGCATGAGCTCGCTCGGGAAAACTACCCTAACCCGGCTCCTCAACGACACCGAGGTCTGCAACTAGCGCAACAAGAGTTCTGATCCTCACGCAAGGAAATCTCTGCAGTATCTAGTACACTCCAATTGCCCTTCCGAGTTTACTCAAAAGTTGTGCGAGAACCGCTCGTTCCTCAGCGGTAAGTGGTTCTAAGATTGCATGCTCGGTTGCAACGTGATCCGGCAGAGCTCGCTCTATGAGCTCCTTGCCAGCATTCGTGAGTGCGACCAGCGTGCCACGGCCATCGTCCGAGTTGGCCTCACGCACCACCAAGCCCCGGGCTTCCAGTTTGTTCAAGCGCTGTGCCACAGCACTGGTCGAGATCATGGCCTCCCTCGCAAGGTCCGCCGGCACAATCGTCGGAGGGATCCAACCACTGATCGTCGCTCTGCTGGCCAGTAAGCTCCTTAACGAGCGACTGAGTACTCGCGTCATCGCCGCAGGCCTGACCGGCTTTTTTGGGGTGGCCCTTATTACTCTTCAGGTCCAAGCACGCCTCGACACTACTGGGATTCTCGCTGCCCTTGGCGGCACCCTGTTTATGGCCACCGGGATTGTGCTCTCCAAAAGGTGGGGGCAGCCAGCCTCACCGTTGACCACCACCTCCTGGCAGCTCATTGCCGGCGGGCTTACCCTTCTTATAGCACTCCCCATCTTTGAGGGGCTGCCAGGAACAGCGCTCACGGCCCCAAATATCGGCGGCTACGTTTACCTATCCCTTGTGGGAACCGCATTTGCCTACGTCATGTGGTTTCGCGGCATCGCAGCACTTCCAGCAAGGTCAACTGCTTTTCTTGGCTTACTCAGCACAGTCGTTGCCAAACTGCTTGGCTGGGCTGTCGCCGGAGAGTCTCTCACCCCACCACAGATATTGGGCGTGCTATTTGTACTGGGTTCAATTTCATCCGTAGTGCTATTAGCGGCCCCCAAGAGATCAGGAAGTGCAGAAGTAACTCCGCACAGGGATCCTCACATGGTCGAGTAACGTTGTGCTGCAGTGTCTTAGGCCCATGCGAGTTCGGAGATTGAGGTTCCCTGATGGCGGAGTTTGCCCGCAGTACGGCACTTCCACACGTGGAAGCGAGGCGCTCCTGCCAGGAGAACACCTGCTACCGCCCTCACACGCATGACTCGTTTTCCATTGGCCTGATCGATCACGGCACCGCAATCTTTGCTGGCCCCTTAAGTGGCAGCGTGCACCTCCATCCCGGTGACGTCATAGTCATACCGGCGGGTCAGGTCCACCAGTGCAACCCGCACGGGGGAACGTGGCGTTACCAAATGATCCATATGGACGAGAAATGGGCCGCCAATTTAACGGCGCGGGCATTCACCTCCCAAGCATTCTCATCCATCACCGTGCTATGTAGCCCCACACTCCATCACCAAGCCAGCGCTTGGGTGGACTCGATCTTCACCAATCAGACGGCAACAGACATCGAATCCGGGTTTTCCGCTTTAATGCAAAGCATCATGGGAACGGCGCCCGACCATCAAGTTATTAACCCTGACAACAAAGCCTTGATTGATCAATTAAGCCCCGTCATGGACCGTCTAAGGGATGATAAGTTCAACCCCAGCCTCGACGAACTCGCCGCAATAGTGGGCATGTCGAGGTATCAACTGGTACGCGCAATGAAGCAGGCCACCGGCCTTACCCCATTGGCCTGGCGGCAAAACATTCGCGTCGCCTGAGCACGGCAAATGCTCCGTGCAGGCCAACCCCTTGCGCAGACCGCTCATACCCTCGGGTTCACTGACCAAAGCCACTTCCACCGGGTGTTCCGTGCACACGTTGCCACTACACCCGGCACCTATCAAAGTTGACTGCAAGAACGTACAAGACCATAGCCCAACCTCGCAAGAGACTTGATGTGCACCTTCAAGACTTCCGGGGAGACATGGACCAGTTCGTTGCCGTCGCCATTGCCCATTTTCTGGCCCTGCTGATACCCGGGGTAGATTTCTTCCTCAGCGCGGCTCAAGGGCTAACCCCGCACGGAAATCTTGGGGCAAGAACGTTGGTCTGGGTATTGCGTCAGGACTGCTGAACCCAAAGAACGCCCTGTTCTATCTCAGCCTCGCAGCAGCGCTCACCTACGCCCCACCGCAAACACTAGTCGCATACGGAACATGGATGTTCGCCATTGTCCTGACGTGGGACCTGTTCATTGCATTCATGTTTGGCTCCAAACGGACTCTTACCCGGCTTGAGCGGCTCATCCCCTTGCTAACCAAAATTTCTGGCGGATTCCTCATGATCTTTGGGGTCAGCATGATCGCAGCCATTGGGTGAGCCCCTAGATTATGGAAGGTCTGCAACTATTGCCTATTGGTATCGAAATCGCGCACATGGATGCGCACCAGATCTTCAATCAAGTCGTTTGGTAGGAGCTTGGCCAACGTAAATTGGACCGCGTGCTTAGTGGTTTTGAAGTCCTTGAGTCGGTCTTCTAGTTCCTCGATCGCCCATGACGAAGGGTAGAAACTCATGTGCTTCTTGGACGCGGTGAAATAAACCAGCGCCCGGTCCTTGTATTTGAGAGTGGGCATGCCATAACTCATGGACTCCTTGGCGTCCGGCACAAGACCTTTAACTAACGCGCGGATCCGTTCCAGCTCAACCCTGCACTCAGGTTGGGTAGCTTCGAGACATTCTTCAACCCTCGCGGGTTTTTCACTCATTTCACGAGCGTATCTCCGTTTCGAGACACAGAGGTTATACCAAGTTATACTTGCCATATGAAGACTGCTATCTCGCTTCCAGACGACACCTTTGATCGCGCATCACAGCGCGCAAAGGACCTTGGTTTGAGCCGGTCAGAGTTCTTCGCTCGTGCCGCCAACTATTATCTTGCAGAACTGGACGCCGAGTCCATGACCGCACAGATCAACTCTGCTCTGGAGCAAATTGACGCGCCTGAGGACTCTAGCCTCATTGCCGTCCAATCAGGTCACAGCTTCCTAGCCGATTCATCTACCGAATGGTGATCAAACGCGGAGGAGTTTACTGGGCTGATTTAGGTCCAGCCATTGGCAGCCGCCCCGCAAAACGCCGACCTGTTCTGGTGATTCAGTCTGACCAGTTCAGCGAAAGCAGGCTCGCGACCGTAGTAGTTGCAGTTATCTCATCCAACACTGCGCTTGCACTTATGCCTGGAAATGTGTTTTTGCCGTCAGCTTCAACCGGCTTACCACGTGACTCGATAGTGAATGTCACGGCTATAGTAACTCTCAACAAGTCCGACCTAAGTCAGTTGAGCGGTCAAATCCCAAATCGCCTCATGGATGAGGTCAATCGCGGGATCCAGCTCGTACTAGGCCTCTAGTCAGTTCTTGTAGCACTACAAGAGGACTGGTCCGTTGCCCTCTGGGCGGTGATTGCCTCAAGAACCGTTGTCACACCAAACTCCCACGCCCGCTCAACGTCCCCGTCTATATCCACCCGGCAGATGCCAGCCGGGCCATGGGCGGCCCCAAACCCGCACCGTTCACCGATGACCCGGCCCGGGCATCGGCGTCTCTAGACGCACTCATCCCAACGGGAGCCAAATGGGGTCTCCCCGGACACGGTGCCCCCTGGGGCGAAGGAATCGAGGCCGCGGTCGCCGCCTACCACGCCTCAGAGGACTAGCCCTAGGCATTCCCCCGGACGCGCTGCAGTTCTAAACTTAAGAGATCAGCTGCGAGAAGGAGCGGCACCATGAGGAAGCTCATTTACGGCATGAATCTGTCATTGGACGGGTACATTGCGGCCCCCAACGAGGATATTGACTGGAGCAATCCCAGCGACGAGTTATTTGCCTGGTGGCTTAAGCAAGAACAAGCAATTAGTCTGCTGCTGTACGGACGCAAACTCTGGGAGACCATGAGTTCCTACTGGCCCACGGGCGACCAGCAACCCGATGCCACACCAGCGCAGATCGAGTTCGCACGGAACTGGCGGGACACACCAAAAGTCGTGTTCTCATCGGTCCTTGGGAAGGCCGATTGGAATACCCGAGTATTTACGGGCAGCGCGGTCGCAGAAATGACCAGGCTTAAGGAACAAGACGGCGGGCCCATGCGCGTTGGGGGCGCCGCACTTGCGGCAGCGGCAATCCGAGCAGGGCTGGTAGATGAGTTCACAATCGTGACCCATCCGGTCCTCATAGGCGGCGGCACGCCGTTTTTCACCGGGCTAGATAGTTGGGTGAGATTGGATCTGCTAGAGACCCGGACTTTTCCCGGCGGGGTGGTACTGACTAGGTACGAGGCAAGACATTAACCGCGGCAGGCGATCTCCCGATTACCCTCCATGGTGAGGATTCCGATGCTCCCCACCAGCGACAACGGTGCACAAGATCCCATAAACAGTACTTACAATGCCTAAGATCAGCACTTGCCATAAGGGCTGCGGCGCCAGCAATGGATCAGTAGGCCCTACTTGGTGGCGTAGGAGAACCGGTGCGGCAACGGCAAGGAAGAATGCAGTCTCAGCCCTAGGCGCCGGTCCGCTACTTTCATGCCCCTAGATTGCCAGACATTCGATCACGCATCTTCAGGCTCGCTGTGTTGAGCCCCTCAATCTCAACCTTCTTGCCATACCTCGCATACTTAACAGTGATGGCGTCCAACGCGGCGATTGTGGAGGCGTCCCACAGGTGCGAGTTATAGGGATCTATAACAACGTGGGCGGGATCTTCCACGTAGTTAAACTGCGTGTATAAGTCGTTGGAGGATGCAAAGAACAGTTCACCGTTGACCTCATACTTGGCAATGGGTTCCCCAAAGAGCTCAACAATGTGTCGTTCCACGGTAACCAAGTGAGCAACGCGGTTGGCAAAGAGAACCATCGCGGTCAGCACACCAACGCCTACTCCAATGGCCAGATTCTGGGTCCAGACGGTAACAATGACGGTTGCAAGCATGACTGCGGTTTCGCTCTTAGGCATCATCCGCAGCGTAGCCGGCATGATGCTGTGCCAATCAAAGGTTGCCACCGATACAAAGATCATCACCGCTACCAGCGCAGCCATCGGTATGAGCGCCACAATGTCACCCAGCGCAACCACGAGGATCAGTAGGAATACTCCAGCCAAGAAGGTTGAGATGCGGGTACGCGCGCCAGATACTTTGACGTTGATCATGGTCTGGCCAATCATGGCGCATCCGCCAATGCCCCCAAAGAAACCGGTGATGATGTTGGCTGCCCCTTGGCCCCAAGATTCACGGGTCTTGTTGGAGCGGGTGTCGGTGATGTCATCGACAAGTTTTGCGGTCATCAGCGATTCGAGCAGACCAACGAAGGCCATAGCGATCGCATAGGGGAAGAGAATCTTCAAGGTCTCAAGGCTGAGCGGGACGTTTGGCAAAAAGAGGCTTGGCAGGCTGCTCGGCAGTTCTCCCTTGTCCCCGACAGTGGGGACAGTCAGTGATGCAAATACCGTAATCAGCGTCAACACCACGATCGCGACCAGTGGCGCGGGGACAACCGTTGTAAGACGGGGTAGGCCAAACACAATCAAAAGACCCAAGGCCGTAAGCGGGTAAACCAGCCAGGAAACCCCGAGGAGCTCTGGGACTTGGGACATGAAGACCAAGATTGCCAGAGCATTAACAAACCCCACCATGACCTGACGGGGAATGAACCGCATCAGCTTGGCCACACCCAGCAGAGCAAGAACAATCTGGAAAATACCAGCCAAGATAACCGCGGCAATAAGGTAGTCCATACCGTGACTTCTCATCAGCGGAGCAATAACTAGGGCAACGGCTCCCGTCGCTGCAGAGATCATTGCCGGACGGCCACCCAAGAAGGCGATAGAAACTGCCATCGTAAACAACGCGAACAATCCAACTCGTGGGTCAACGCCAGCGGTGATGGAGAAGGCAATAGCCTCTGGGATCAAGGCCAACGCCACAACCAGTCCACCCAGGACCTCGGTCTTCAGCAACCGCGGTGATTTGAGGGTCCGGAGCAGCGATTGTCGTTCCTGTGGTGCAAGCAATTGGTGTTCAGCCGTGGCCATGAATGGCTCCGTTCAAGAAGTGTTGAGAGCACTCGAGCGTATGAAATGATGTGGGTCTGTGCAGCCAAATTTTGCATCCGGGCACGGTATGTTTTGGCCCGAAGGCGGACTGAACAGAACCAACCCTACCTTAACGTGAAGGTAGAGTTGAGAGTCGAGGAAACAGGAGACCCCATGACTGACATCCAACGCCCCACAGCCGACGGACGGACCATGCGTATTGGGGAACTTGCCGATGCCACGGGCCTGTCCCAGCGCACCATCCGTCACTACGATGAGGTTGGCCTGCTCCCTGCAACCACGCGCAGCGAAGGGGGCTTCCGGATCTACACGGACTTGGACCTGCAACGGATGCTGGTGATCCGTTCCATGAAGCCGCTGGGATTCTCACTTGAGGAAATGGGCGAACTACTGGATACCGTCGACGCACTAGCAACGGACAAGACCAACTCGGAAGCCCGCGCAAAGTTGCAAGACTTTATTACGCAAGCTCAAGCAAAGCGCGAGAAGCTGGCTTTGAACCTCAGTAGGGCCAACACGTTTATCCAAGACCTCCAAGCAAAGTAGTTCACTTAGACGGCCCGAACCTAGGCCGGGACTCCCAAGCCCAGGACTCATGGAACCGTACCCGGCCATCGCCGAGAACTTCAATAATCGATTCACACACCCCGGTTGAAGTTTGCTTGTTTGCGCCGAGGTGTGCCTAGCGAAAGTTGAGTTTCTCAGCGCTGCGGGTACCCACGAGGTAGCCGCGTAGTACCCCACCACCCGAATACTCCGCCCAAATGACGTCGTCGTCTTGGTGACAGGTGAACATGGTGGCTTGTCCAACGTCCCCGGTTGCAGAGTTCTCGATCCCACGAAAAGTCCGTCCGTCCAAGGAAATAGTGCGGGGATCGGTTGAAGTCTCTAAATTCATGCGCCAATACTATCCATGGACTATGCCCGCGAGCTCAACAAAACTCCTATTAGTGAGCGCCAACGGCGGCACGCTTATCACCAAAGAGGACTTGGTAACTCAAGCCTGCAATTGCGGCACCAATCAGCGGAGCAAGGATAAATAGCCAAACCTGTCCGAGCGCCTCGGGGCCGGCAAACCATGCAACGCCAAGCGAACGGGCAGGGTTGACGGAGGTGTTCGTGATCAGGATCGCGACCAGGTGAATCAACGTCAGAGATAGACCAATCGCAAGACCAGCAAAGCTCTTTGGTGCACGTTCGTCTGTGACCCCTAAAATGACACAGAGGAAGATGGCCGTCCAGATGATCTCGGCGATCAGTGCGGATGCCATGCTTTAGCCGTCAGGCGAACGCTCGCCGTATCCGTTGGACGCAAAGCCGGAAGCAACGCATAGGAAACCGATGCCCATGTTGATTGTGCTGCCGTCAACGTCGACGAGGACTTTTGCGGAGAAGATGGCGGCACCACAGCCACCAAAGGCCAAGACTGCCGTGCCAAGAAATTCCGCTGCTAGACAGGATGCCATAGTGCTATCCATGCGAACTCCCTACTCTCAATAAGTTTGTTCGTTTTGGTGCACATCATCGGGCAGTTCAGCTATTTTGGGACGGCTTTACAGGCGCACATCTGGACCCGAATGTTGGCTATACGAACACTGGAGAACAAGGTGAATTTTCGACTGGCTCGCGGGCCACTTGGGTTCGCCAAAATTCCGTAATTTTATGCTTGCACAAATTTTTGATTTTGTAACAAATCAAAGCTTTCCAGACCACACCGACGCACATTCACAAACGCGAAATCATCAATAACACAACTCTGTCCAATCGACATTCAGTCAGCATCCAGTTGTCATTCAGACAACAACTCACCGGAACTCTAAAAGTCGTTTTTATCTGCAACAATATCTGAATTGACTTTAATTTATCGCGCGGGTAAGTTTGGTTCGCTTATAACTATATACATTTTAGTGTCAGGGGGACTAAGTGAGCGTACGCGAACTCAAAGATGCGGTAATGCGTGTGGCAAATGAAGCGCAACGTAGCGGCGAAGCACTGAATAAGTCCCACCAAGAACTCTCTGGTCGCGGCGAAAAAATGCGACAAGTACTAGATGGCACGGGTCACGGCACAGACGCTACGACCGCCGCCTCAATTGCAGAGGCGCTCAACGCCGTTGCGGACGCAAAAAAAGACATGGATGATGCTCAGCGTGCTGCTGAGAACTACGCGGCTCAACTCTGAGTCTCCAAAACTAGATGAACGGTGTGACAGTTGGTAAGCGTTGGTGAAATAAAAAAAGGGGCCGCAGCCCTCGCAAAAGCTCTGAGCGAATCAGCCGCAAAACTCACGGATGCAAGCGCCGTCTTCGACTCTCAGAAGGCAAAGGCTGAGGATATCCTTCGCGGGTCAGACACCAGCGTCGAGCAAGAAGTCGCTGGAAAAATTGCAAAGGCAAGCCAGAGTGCGACAAGAGCACAAGAAGCTGTGAATAGAACCATCGCGTCCCTTGAGGCCTACGCACGGTCACGTTAGCCGATTTACCCACTCACCAAGATTCTACAATTATTAGGAGTACACCCTCGTGGGTAAGTTGGCAGTAGGCGCAATATCCGCGCTAATTATTCTGATCTACGGAACGATTCTTTACGTCCCGCACTTCGATTACTCGCGCATGACAAAAGCTTTCTTCATCGTTGCGTTGGTCGGCGTCGCGCTACTCCTCGTTGCGCGCTACGCAGTCTCAATCACAAAGACAGTCAACCTCAAGGGAGTAACTCCTAGCTGGGCTATTCGTTCCGCCGGACAGGCAATCTGGGCTGCCGAAGACCACATGGTCGGCTGGCCATCCGGCACCTTTGAGGTACAACCGGGCGACCAGCCAAATCAGTTTGTAGGTGAGGAGTGGCTGCCAAAAGGAGGCAGCCAGCTACTCAAGAGTTTTGTGCAGGTGCCTTGGAACATCGCCATCATGATCACCGGGTTTTCCGCGATCTTCGGCTGGGTTGGACTACTCATTGGCTTCATATTGGCTGCCACTGCGTACATCAGCTTTCTATTCTTCTTCGTGGTGCCGCTCCTACTGGCATTTCTCGTAGAGGCAATATTCAAAAAGTGGGTAGCTTCACGCATTGAAGTTAAAGCAGTTCAAATTCAGGACGGATCGCAGTTGACACTGACCTTTCGGGGTGCGTCCGCTCTCCTCGTGATGAATAAAGTACTTGGCGCTTTCGAACCGCCCAAGTTACCCGCTCGCTTCGCCGGGCTAGTCGCCCAGCCAGCACCTACCAACACCGGGCAGTCAGCCCTATGAGCCCCAAGATCAACCCCAGTGATGCTGCTACGCCCAGTGGTCCTCAGACACCAGAAGAAGTTGCCACGCTCCTCGGCAATGTCGAACGCGACATAACTCAGATCAAAGCTGACGTTGACCAGCTGATGCAACCACTTGTCGATGCGTTAAAGAGAAATAGGTATTTCGACGAGATGCAAACACAGCTTCGCAGCGCTCAAAAAGTAGCGCGCGCGTGGCACGACTGGCCGCTCATTACGGGGATTCACGAGGCAGTGCTGATGCTGCGTTCTAACCCCCAAGGTGCAGATCGATACCTTCTCGAACACCTAGAGAGTCTGATCTTTCAGGCCGGTGTCACTGAGTACGGGCTAGTGGGTGAGATCGTGGACATTGAAGAAGTAGAAGTTGTGGCGGTGACCGGAAACGGCGATCGATTCGTCGTTTCACAGTGCAAGCGCCCAGGCCTACGTATTGAAACGGTTCCGCTACGCAAACCGATCGTCGAAATTACGAGAGAGACACAGATAGCACCATGACCATTATCGGAATTGACCTTGGCTCAACAAACTCGGCAGTGGCCGCAACTGATTCCATGGGTATCACCAGCACCCTTGCGGGACGTGATGGATCACGCCTTGTACCCTCGGTAGTTTACTTCGATCCAACCGGCAACGTCGTCGTCGGACAGCGAGCAAAATCAATGGCTGTGATGGAGCCTAGCCGTGTCGCAATGCTCTTCAAGCGAGGCATTGGTGAGGATACCTTCCTCGCAGACGGAAGCAATTTCTCTGTAGACGGCAAGATTTGGCGGCCTGAAGAGCTATCCTCCCTGGTACTCAAGAAGATGATGGCTACCGCAGAAGAGGCACTCGGTGAACCAGTGACCGGTGCAATTGTCACCGTGCCAGCATATTTTGGAGAACCAGAGCGGGCAGCCACACGAGAGGCTGCAGAAATTGCTGGCCTACCTTTGATTCGAATCATCAACGAGCCAACGGCTGCCGCACTCGCGCACGGGGTCGACTCCGATGCCCGGGGCACCAACGTTCTAGTCTTCGACTTGGGCGGTGGCACTTTCGATGTCACCGTAATGACGGTTGAGCCTGACGGTGAGATGACAGTGAAATCAACCGGTGGAAACCATCAGCTCGGAGGCGCTGACTTCGATTCTGCAATCATCAGCATCATGGCAGAACGGGCGCAGACCGAGCTCGGAGTAGATATCCTCGCAGAGGATTGGATGTTCGCGGATGCTCGTGACAAAGCGGAGGAAATCAAAAAAGAGCTCTCCTCCGTGAGTAGCGTCAGCCGTCCGCTACAGACCGGCTCACGGCCATTCATGTTCACTCTCACCCGCGACGAGTTTGAAGCAGCTCTCACGGACACCATCGAAGATGTTTCCGACATGGTTGAGATCACCCTCGACGAGTCCGGTTTTTCAAAAGACGAGATCGACACCGTGCTGATGATGGGTGGTTCAGCCCGCATACCCGTGTTCGCAGAGCTACTGAAGAAGATGTTCAACAAAGAGCTCCTGTTCTCTAAGAATCTTGACGAAGATGTAGCACGTGGGGCTTCGATTCTCGCTACTAAGGTCGGCGGAGAAGTCGATCCACGCTCTCAGCTTGCCGCACTTTCAGTGCCAACCGACATTGCTTCGCATGGACTCGGTATCACCGTCAACAACTCCAATGATCAAGAAGTAAACAGCATCGTAGTTTCCGCCGGTACGCAAGTTCCGGCAGTTGCCAGCGAGACTTTTTACGCCGCATCTGATGGACAGACCGATGTATTCCTGCGGATCAACGAGGGCGACGACACAGATCTCGGTTACTGCCGTGAGCTCGGAACCGGTGAGGCCAGCTTTGGCAGGGCTGTGCCTAAGGGGCACCCGATCCGCATTCAAATCTCATACACCGAGGAACAGATCGTCGAACTGCTCGCATTTGACGGCGAAACTGAAGCACTCATCGGTGAAGTTCGACTCAACCGCGAGGGTAGCCGGTCCGTGGACCAACTACGCGAAGCCCGTGAATATATTGCTGGAAAGGGCGTCCAGTAAATGGCGGGCGAGCCTTACCTCAGTATTGCAGAGCCAAAAAGCTATGCAAAAGCGGACATCCTCGAATATTTTGGGATTCCTCCGCAGCCCGAGAGCGATCTCTTCAAGAACATCAAGGCCAAGAGGCAATTCTGGGGCAAGCGTGCAAACGGACCGGGTGGCCGTGAAGTAGCACAAACGGTCAAAGATTGGATCCAAAAACTCTCAAAACTTCTTGAAGACGGCGAATTCCCCGATGCCCCCATCGTGCACACCAGTGATGGGGGGTTCAAGGTTGTTGGTGAGCCGCAGAACGCAGCAGAGCTTGCCGAGCAACTAGCAGCGTTCCTCTTGCAAGGCGATATTGCCAACGTACTCGCTGTAGCGCAAAAGGCCATGGAACGTTGGGGGAGCGACCCCGAGGTCCTGCTCATTCTTGCGCTTACACTCTCAGAAATCCTGCGTGATTACTCCGGACAGCTCAAACATCACGTCTTTGCACTAGCGGATGCTGTGACCCTGGACGCACTCACTGCACAGCCAAATAACGCGGAAGGGTGGCGGGCGCGTGCTCGATTTGCACTAGCATCCGGGGCCATGGCAGAGATCCAAACGCTTGAGGCACGTGCGTACTCGCACGGGATCAGACTGCCAGCTGAGGTCCATGGCATCATCGCTACAGCTTCCTTCCGCACGGGTGACATCGACACGGGTATTTACCAGCTCATCAGAATGGTGGACGTGTCCGGTGGAGACCCCGCTGTACGTTCGGTTGCAACCGATGCGATACTCACCGAAGTGGTTAACCCACTGTTGCCAATAATGGACCGCAAAGGGGCGCAAGCCTACGTGGAAGCAGTGCAGGTTGCTGCTTGGCTGGCAGATGGCGTGCCGGAATCGCAATCAGAACTCATCGCGTACCGTATTTGGGCTCAACAAGCCGTCGGTGGCGTGTTCATTGGCAACTTCGCCCTTAAGTCCTTTATCGGTGTGCTCACTGGTTTTCTCGCTCTGCCGATCTACGGTAACGCGGCATCGCGTCCGGGCTGGCGCGTGCTACGCGACGGTCCCCGTGAACAAGCTACGTGGAAACTGTTTCCCCAGATCAATAGCGGTGGCTACATTGAGGATGTACACGCAAAGGCGACCCGTAAATTCGACTGGCAGACCCATGTTGGCCAGCCTTGGCCAACTCCTCAGCAATCCCAGGCTCTGGTACGGGAACACGGCTTAACTAAGAACGGCATAGCCGTAAAGAAGAGGTAGGTCTGCGGTGCCCAAAATGATATGTGGTCGATGTGGAAGTGCCGTGGCGGCATCCCGCTGTTTGAAGTGTGGCGGAACACCGGTTCAAGGGGCCCCTACCGAGCCCAAGACATTCTCGGCACCGAAAGCAGCAAAGTCCTCTGCCAAACCAAAGTCTCAGCCCAACTCTGGGGCGGCCGAGTCTTCCACCTCGGCGTTGCCACCACAGCCCCCTCGCCCTTACGAGTCACTATCGACGGCACAGAAGGCTGCTTTCGTTGAGAAGCAACTCGCTTGGACGTCCGAGGAGATTCAGCGGCAAAGGCAGGCGCTCAACCGCGAGCTTGGTCAGGTAAAAGCTAATGTACTAGCTACCCAGTCCAGGCTTAAAGCCATGTCGCAGGAAGAATTAACCGCGCAGGCAAGTCAACGCGATGCCGAATTCGCCAGACTGAAGTCATTACACCTTGCAAAAACTACAGCCTTGCGACAAAGCTCCGCTGAACAGTTACAGGTATACGAACGCCAAGAACTCACTCGGGCTACGAAAGCCGCATCACAGACTAGGCTGGCGGCCGTAAAACTCGCTGAGCTTGGTGCATCGTTCAATACCAACCGGCCGGTTGTCGCACACGATGAGATGACTGAAAGCGCACTTGTTCCTGCGACTGAGGTGCGCAGCCTAGTCACAGTTGGTCAGATCCGTTACCCTGCTGTGAAGGCCCTTGGCACTGGCGCGCCCAAAGTACCTGCACTAGTGCCTTTCATTGATCACGGGCATCTCATTATCGAGTCTCCCGCGGGCACAGACGACAGCCCTGATCCTGAGCTAAAGGCAATTCTCAATTCCCTGGTCGCACAGGTATATACGTCTGCTCCCGCGGGGCAAATCGTGGTTACGGTCTTCAACCCGAGAAGCAGCAAGGCTCTGGCCGGATACTTAGCAACGGAGGCCGTAACAAGTGGGCTACTCAAAGTGCTTCAACCCTCAAAGCAAGCGTTTGAGAAGTCCCTTTCTGATCATCTTGATTTCATGGTTCGCGCACAGCAGTCAATCGCTAATCACGCCAGTATGGCGGATCTTGTAAGAAAGACTGGGCAGCACGAGTTGCAGTACCACGTGTTGGTAATCCTCGATGGCCCAACTGATTGGTCGCCAAATGCTGTGGAACTCCTAGAAAAGTTACTCTCGGCTGGTGGCAAAGCAGGGTTATCAGTCCTATTGCATCGCGATCCACAGGCCCCAGTACCGGATCGGATGAATATTGATCGGTTGTACCAGTACGCCTCCGTGCTGAAACGCCAGGGTGGCGGTTGGCGACTCTCTGTGAAGGGCACTCCAGCAACCGATGTTCCAGTTGATCCAAATTTGACGGTCACCGACGGTGCACAATCACGACTAATGTCTATGGTCACTAAGGCAGCTCAGTCAGGCTCATTGCCAAATATTTCACTCAATGCACTAATTCAGCAAGAGCAGGCCACCACCGCACACGGTGTAAAGATCACGATGGGCCGTAAGGGTACCCAGACAACCGAATTTGTGCTCGGTGATAATATCTCCAACATCCAGAACGTCCTCGTTGGTGGGCGCGCAGGTTCTGGAAAGACAAACCTTCTGAAGACCATGATCTACTCGATGGCTGCTCGCTACCCACGTGAAGAACTCGAACTATTCTTGCTCGATTTCAAAGAGGGTGGAGACTTCATGGGGTTTGTCGGCGACGATAACCACTTGCCCCTGCCCAACGTTTCCGTTGTCTCACGCGACTGCGATCCTGGTTTTGGCTTGGCAACTTTACGTCATTTTGAGACAGAGATGGCTCGCCGCTCAGGTCTCACCTCCGATCACGGAGTCTCAAACATCTGGGCACTACGGGAGAAAACCGGTCTGGTGCTTCCTCGTTGGGTGTTGATCATCGACGAGTTCCAAGGTCTGTTCAACGGCCCAGGAAACGTGGAAGCGACTGAACGGCTGGAGAACTTTGTACGTAAGGGGCGTGCGTTCGGTTTGCACGTTATTCTCGCTACGCAAACCTTAAGCGGAGTAAAATTCGCTGGCGACAAAGATAAAGCGATATATGAGAATATTGCTGGTCGTGTGGTGCTCCAACTCGGCGATGGCGAGTTCAAGAACTTCATGGATCGCGACAACAATGCCGGCGATCAACTGCGATACCGAGGCCAAGCGATCTTTAACCCATCCGGTGGCCGGGCGGCAGACAACCAACTCTTTGTGGTTGCCCACGCTGAGGCCGATTACACCACCGAGTTGCAGGATAATCTTGCGCAGCAGGCCAAGAAATCCGGTAGTGCCCCGATATCACCATTTGTTTACCGTGGCGGTGAAACGGTGTCGCTGCACCAGCTAGCTACGAAAACCGGCAAGCCGCTGGCACGCGACGGCAATTTGCAGGTCTGGTTTGGCCGGGAAAGCACGATCAATGCAGATGTTGCTAGTACCGTGCTCTCCCCCATCTCCGGCAGCCACGTACTTCTGCTCGGCGGTGACGAGGTATCAATGCCATCGGCGATCGCAACCCTGCAAAGCGCGGTATTGAGCGCCGTAGCCTCAGCAACCGAACCACTGCAGGTGCTGGTTTTTGAAGCATTGCTCCCCCAGTTCGCAGTTGGCGCAGAAGTCGACGCTTGGTTAGACACTGTGGTTTCATTGGGGGCCGCAGTGGTGCGGTTCAACGCTGACAGCACTGCCGAGTTTTTACACGCAGTTCAGCAAGCAGTGCAGAATCGTCAGAAATCTATCGTCGCAATGCTGGGCGCTGAAAATAGCGACTTCATGCACCTCGCCGATGAGGGTGGGCTGTGGCGTGACCTCTTGCGCCAGATGCCACGCCATGGCGTGAATATTATCGGTCATTGGACTGATTTACGAGATATTCCAGGTGATCAAAATGCGGTCAAGGACGACTACAAGACTACGTTGATCTTCGGTAAAGACGAGCAACTAGTATCCAACGCGACTAAACGTGGCCGTTTTGACCTACCACCGTTGCAGCACGGACGCACCACTGTGTTCTCCGCTGCTGCCTCACAAGACGGTGTGGTTACCGTTGCCTCGATCAATCCACTCAGTTCGGAGGATCTCGCCGCCATGGCGACTTTCTCGAATGGCTCTGCCGGAAGTTTCAAGCTCGTTGCCGGAACTGTCCCGCAGTCGCTAGGAACAGTCGTATCCACCGCACCGGATGCGTTCCAGCCTGTGTCCGTTAGTAATAGATTTGCCGGCTCCTTGGATTCACCGCAACCAGTAGCCACACCACCCGCAACTGTTGCAGACGTCCTGCTTGCTGATGAGGCCTCGGTTGTTCGCGGAGCTTGCGCAACGCTCGGCCCAGGTCCTGCAAACGTGCAAAGACTCATGCTCGGTGGCCCCACCGGAGTACAACACGCTTTGGTTGCCGCCGCACCTTTCAGCGGCAAGTCGGACTTAGTTACAAGCCTGATCTACTCATTCGCCGCAGCACACCCTGCCAAAGAATTACAGATCGATCTTATCGATTGCATGGAAGATGGCGAGTTTGCCAGCATAGAAGCAAACGGCATACCGCACTTTGCAAGTGCAGTCACCACAGGTGATCCTGACACCGTGGCAACCACATTGGGTCGCTATGTCACTGAAGGACAGCGCCGTCAGCAGTTATTGGCTGAGACATCTACGGAGCACTACGAAGATTACCGAGTGCGGACTGGGTTTAATTTACCGCGCTGGGTCTTAGTGTTCAACGAATTTCCAGAAGTGCTCGACAACAGGATCACGGCCTCGGTCGAATGGCTGGCCGAGCACGGGGCGGCAGTCGGACTACACCTTTTGCTGTGTGTGATGACACCAACCGATTGCGTACCGGGAGAGAATTTGCTACCCCAGTTTGCGGCTCGGAGCGCCCGCATCATCACCACACTAGACAGCGAAGACTCAGTCGCATTTATTGGCAATAATATCGGTGCGGTGTTGGTGCCAGGTGCACAAGCCGCATTTGCCGAGCAGTTCGGAGCAGCAGCACAGCCATTCACGCTTGTTTCAATTGATGATCCAATTCTCGCTGCTTTTCGAAGCGCTTTTGAAGGAGATTTAGTATGAGTGCGAACGCGAATACGTTCTATCAGGCCTACCTAGATCTTGAGGCCCTACAGGTAAGAAACGCAGCAGCGGCCGCACAAGCAGCGGAGCAACGGGTTCGCCACAACGCATCTGTTGATGAGGCGAACAGTAAAGAGCGACAGCGGCACACGGACGCCGTGGCGCTCACAACCAAGCAATACCAAAGCGCAGCAACTACTAGCGCGGAAAAAACGACGCTAACAGTCGATGCCCTCGACCAACAGTTCAACGCACTCGGCCAGTCCGCGTCGAGCAAGGGCGCTATAGCTGCTGGAGGCTTCACACCAAACGGCCAGATACCAACATTTACTACCGCACGGGCACTCGATAAGGGGCTCGGAGAACTTATTGAAAGCAAACTCGGGATCGAACGCACCCTAGCGCAACTGCGGTTACAACTTGAACAAGAAGCTAAAAAGACGAAGGCTACTACTCTCGACCAAATCACCTTGGCGATTGTTGGTGCGGGTTTGCTGCTCGCAATCCTTGCGGGCGCAAATCCAATTGCTGCCGTTGCGCTCATCTCCGCCGCAACTATCATGCAGTTCAGACTCGGTCGCCGTCCCTCAGCGTTGATCAACAAACGCTCTATAAATCACCCAAACCTCGTAACCGATACTCGGGCGCGAAGCGGGTTTACTCGCAAGTTGGCGGGCTGCTACATTCTTGTCGGGTTGACCATCACCGCTCTGGTCAGTGCGGAGCTTGCCCATGTATTCCCCTTCTGGAGCCGAATGCACCTGTGGCGTTGGATCCCCGCGGGTTCGTACTACTCGTCAGGTGAAGAACCCCTTAATGGGATCTACATGTGGCTGTTGTTCTGGCCTACCTATGTATACGGGATTTTCCTGCTGATCAGCGGATTCAAGCGCTCAGCCAGGACTCCGATCAGTATTCCGACCCAGCAAGTTGCGGGTGGCTATACAACCGTTCCATCCCGTGCAAGGGGCAGCCGTGGGGCTCCGGCAGTCGAACAACCAGCCGGTGAGACTGATAGTCACGGCAACCCATTACAGTGGCGGCCAGTGCTGAAACACGAGTGGGTTAACGAGGCCCTGCGTGATCCTGAGCGGTTCTTTCCCACCGAGTTACGCACGCGGGTACACCAACGGGCAGGCAGACACTGCGAGGCGGTGTACTACGATCCGTTCCGGACTGAGTGGATGCGGTGCGCCTCGCCTTCACAGGAGTCAGACCATATCTATCCGCACGCCATCGGCGGGCGATCAATTTCCACAAACGCGCAGGCGCTTTGTCAGAAATGCAACGTGCAGAAGGGTGCCTTGGTACCCACTGCCGCTTATGTGGCAGCCCTCCAACACTCTCGGCAAGGGTACTTTCCTGGTGGAGAGTCACCAATCGTGCGAAAGTCCTAGGCCCCGGTGACCTACAGCGTAGATCAGCTGAAGGGAGAGATCAGAGCAGCGATGGCTGCTCTCGATCGCTCCGGAAACAACGCTCAAAGTCTGGACCTTCATGAGTTACGCCAGGCTATCTATAAACTCTCGGCTGCGGACATCCCTGGGGCAGACGGACTCGGTAAGCTCACAGACCACGTGAGTGAAGAAATTGCTAAGGCCCGTCAAAGCTTAATAAATGCCAGTGCAGCACTCTCCCAGTATCAGACTAATCATGTTGTCAACGCAGATGGCCGCATTGGATCAACGTTTACAGTCACTAGAGTTGGCCAGGCCGCGGCCGGAGTTGCGGCCGCGTTAGCTGCCGCTGGCATGGCAAAAACTGGGCAGTTGGGGGCAAAGTTTGCGCAGCGCCGCAATGAGAGCAGTGACTCCGAGACTCGCGCCCTCCTCGCCAGGGAGTTTGAAGAGGCTAGGGCAGAGTCACTGGAAAAGAACGGTGATGTCCGCCGTGAGTTACGCCAACTTCGAGCCCTCTTTGCACAGGCCCTGTACAAATTCTTCCAGAAGCACGGCCCGAAGATCGAAGGTGTGCTTAAAGTAGCAGGATTAGCTATCGGCGTTGGCGCACTCTTCAGTGTAGGTACCACTGCGATGATAGGTCTTGCGCCATTTTATCTAGCCGCCGCAAAGTTTGCGGTACAAATGGCGAAGTACGAAGCAGAGCACGGCTTCAAAAACGATGGTAAGACCTACCTTATGGCGTCGAAAGAGGTCTTTAAGTTAGCCTTGGCAGTCGACTCTGGGGCGCTATCTCATTTCAAGATCGGAGATGCTGATACTCCAATCCAGATCAATGCGGTTGCAAAAGCTTGGACGAAAGCCGCGGTTGCTGCTGCTGACTACGCGTGGAAGATCATCGAGCTCCACAACCAGAGAGGGTTCCGTTCGGGAGGTAAAACTTACCTCACTGCAACGAAAGAGACCTTTACCGCGGCATTTGCGGTATCTGCTCCTTTAATAGGAGAAAAAATACCCGTCACCGTTGCTAAAGCCGCCTGTACAGTATTCTTCAAGATTGTTGAACAGCGACCTGTAGGTGGCTTTTGGTGGAAGAAAGACAAGTTTTTCAAAACTGTAACCAAAGAAGTTCTCAAAGGTTCTATCGGTGAATTTCTGAAGTTCAATGCCACCTCTAAAGACAACGACACAAAAACACACCCTGAAGAGGGGGTCATCCAGAACATCAGTTTCAAGCACCTCAACTCAGCTTGGGAATTAGGGAGCGATAAGATCCCTGATTCCTACGCGCACTTCAAGAAACATAGCAAAGCATTTGAGCGAATGGTTGAGTACGTTAGTACCGAGTGGGAGCAGCATAGGCCCTACAGCTAGCCAGAACGGCTGCGTTGATTGCAGAAAAATTGACTACTTTTGAAAAGGAATAAGGTATGGCAAATCCAGATGAGAAGGACTCATCAAGGCAGCTCGTCCAAGCGGCGGTTGCTGCCGCACGCCAGCAAAACAAAGACGAGATCGAGAAGGCATTTCTGGGCTTCTCCCAAGCACCCGTTGATGATGTTCTCGCCGAGCTCTGCGTGCAACTTCAGGAAACTACCGTGGACTGCGATATTGAGCGGCTAATGGACTCCGTGCAACTACCCCTTCCTGACGATCCCATGAAGATTCTGATTTCTGTATGGAAAGTTGACATGGAAGAGCTGTTTGCGTGTGCAGACTACGACTTGTCCCAACTACTTGCAATACTCGTAATATTGATCGCTGCTCTGCAGGATGCGGCCGAGCGGATATAGAATCTTCATGAATACCTTTGACGAACCACTCGCTCAAATTCGGCGGCTGCTTGCGGCCGCAGTTACCCAAGTTAGCAACTTGGATAGCGACTCACGCGATGCTTTCACGCAAGCTTCCCGTACGCTCGATGGTACTTCAACCGTATACCAGCGTGACGTGAAGAAACATGCTAATCGAACTGAGAAAGCGATCAACGAGGCACAAAACAGCCTCGCCTCAGCAATTAGATTAGTGGATGAGCTGGTTCACTACCAAGGACGTGAGTGAGTACTGGGCAGCAAACGCTAGATTCATCCTCGTTGGAGCTACTGGCCTCAGGCACCCATTTGTTGCCGCCGGTACCGGCGAGGTTGTAACTCGTGCAACGGTTCGGTTCCAATGAACCTCTTCCAATGCTGCCGCGCTTGGTATCGACGGCCTGGGATGACAACGACTGCCAGCGTAATGAAGTAAAAGTAAACTATTGGTCCTGGAACTGGACCACCAAAGGACCAGGGCGAAAGTACCCAATAGAGCACGAACATCGACAGCATGAGTAATTGGCTGGCCACTGCAGTACGAACCCCAAAAATACCCCGAGCAGGTCATCAATAACCCAGATTCGATACTGCTCTGGCAACTTGAGACTTAAGTACCGGTATCTAAACCACCGCCAAGATGGCGGCCGCTCACGCACTCGCAGCGACCAGCCTGACCGCACAATCTCCGCCGCCTCTCGCAGCGGTACTCGTCGTGTATTGGGCGCGGCAACGTCGCGCAGCGCCCCGATAAAATCATCACCGAAGGTGACCCGCCAGCGCCGCGGATAAGCCCGCATCCACCGGCGGGCTGATCGTTTAAGGTTCGCTCGATCCCTCATAGGGTCGGCATCCCTTTGGTTAACCCACGGCCGCTTCACGCCGGGTTCCCTTGAACACCCAAACGCGATGGCTAACTTCCCAGGACCCGTTTGGCCTTAGCAGCCAGCTGTGAAAGACGGGCCGTTTCTGCACGTGCCGTCTGCTCGCCATCACCGGTGATGATGTAGTAGCGGCGTGCGCGGCCATCAACCGTTTCTTGGCCGTCAGTTGCAACAAAGCCCGCCTCGAGCAGGCGGTCTAGGTTCCCGTATAGCGTGCCCGCACCGAGCGTGACTTCACTTTGGGAAAGTTCCTTGACCTGCTGGATCATGCCGTAGCCGTGTGCCCGGCCCCCCTGCGAGCGCCAGCAGAATGAGGTAAGACTGCGTTGTCATACGAAACTTTGAACTCATAGTAGATCTGTATCGTCAAACGACCCATAGGTCAATGCTGCTGCGATCTACTCGACTAATGACCGGCAGTTTCGCAAGTCTCACCCATCAGAGTCCGGCACCTCACCCCTGTGACCTAGCATTGGCAAGGTGAAGCTCACAACCCTCGCGGCCCGCATGGAACGCAAGCAGATTGCCCTATACCTTGCGGCAATTCTGCTTGGCGGGATTGCCGGATTTTTAGCGCCCGGCGCTGCCGGCACCTTGGAAGTTTCCATTACCCCGGTCCTTGTGCTACTCCTGTACGCGACCTTTCTTGGCATTCCGTTTGCATCCATTGGGAAGGCCGCTCGGGATCTTCGGTTCCTAGTCACCATTTTGGTTTTGAACTTCTTGGTAATCCCCGCGGTGGTGTTTATCCTGACCCGCTTTATTGCCGGCGATCAGGCACTCTTGCTCGGCGTGCTCTTGGTCCTGCTGACCCCCTGCATTGACTACGTCATCGTGTTCACGGGTCTTGCCGGCGGCGCGAGCGACCGGCTGCTCGCGGCTGCCCCAGTTCTCATGCTGGCTCAGATGCTGCTCTTGCCGGTCTATTTATTCTTCTTTATGGGCCCCGGAATAGCTTCTGCCATTGATTCGGGTCCTTTTGTTGAGGCATTGCTCATATTGATCATTGTTCGCATGTCTGCGGCCGCACTCACCCAGGCGCTGGCCCGCAGGTTTGCTACGGTCCGTGCCATCATGACGGTCATGCAGGCACTGATGGTTCCGCTCCTGATGGCGACCCTTATTGCGGTAATCGGTTCACAGATCAGCGCGGTGGGTGCTGAGCTCAGTTCACTGATACTTGTGGTCCCGATCTACGTTGCATTCTTAGTTGCCATGGTCCCGTTAGGCTTGCTCTTAGCCAAACCCGCAATTTCCGATGCCTCTGCACACCTTCCGGTCCACGATCCTGCCGAGTCAGTTCTTTGGAGCCAGGGTCGCTGTGAGCGCTTCGATCGCGCCCGGAATTACAGAGTAGTAGGCCCATACGCCACGCTTCTCGCGGTTGAGCAAACCAGCCTCGACCATAATCTTGAGGTGATGGGAAACCGTGGACTGACCTAGGTTTAGCGGCTCAGATAAGTCACAAACACAAGTCTCAGCCTCAGGAGATGACGAAATGATTGACAAGATTTGCAACCTATTGGGGTCTGCGAGCGCCTTAAAGCGCAAAGCCAAGGCTTGCGCATCGGCAGCGCGCAACGCGCCTTTACCCGACGAGGGCAAACAACGTGTTGCCTCTATATCTTGCATAGAAACCTAGCCCATTTCCTCAAATATCCCGGTGAATGCCGACGTGGACGCAAACCTACCACTCTATACCTTCACACTCTTATTGAGAGATTGACAATCATCGATACATGCAAGCATACTCAAGACATCGAAGTTCGTCGATATCTTAGTTCGGAGACAATTCACCGTGACAACCACCTCAACACCCACTGATGCGGGTCACCTCGCCGCCAAACTATCCACCCTAGATCGCTATTTAGCCGTGTGGATTCTAGCCGCTATGGCCCTTGGCCTCGCACTCGGGCGGTTCATCCCCGGACTTGGCGTGGCGCTGGAGTCAATTCAGGTCGCCGGCATCTCTGCGCCCATCGCCCTGGGTCTTCTAGTCATGATGTATCCGGTGTTGGCTAAGGTTCGGTACAACGAGACCCGCCACGTGCTCAGCGACAAACGACTCATGATCACTTCCCTGGTGATCAATTGGGTGATGGCACCGGCCTTCATGTTCATCCTCGCTTGGACCTTCCTGCCCGACCTCCCCGAGTACCGGACCGGTCTCATCATCGTTGGCCTAGCCCGGTGCATCGCCATGGTCTTCATTTGGAACGACTTGGCCTGCGGGGACCGCGAGGCAACCGCAGTACTAGTCGCCATTAACTCCATTTTCCAAGTGTTTGCGTTCGGCGCACTGGGCTGGTTCTACCTACAAGCCCTTCCCGGCTGGCTGGGCCTATCCACTACGAGCGCCGACTTCTCAATTTGGACAATTACTCTTTCCGTTCTTGTGTTCCTTGGCATCCCGTTAGTGGCCGGATTTCTCACCCGTACATACGGAGAAAAGTTCAAGGGGCGCCAATGGTACGAGAGCAAATTCCTACCCAAGATCGGACCGTTGGCCCTGTACGGCCTACTTTTCACAATTGTCTTACTGTTTGCCCTCCAGGGAGACCGCATCATCGCTAAGCCCTTAGACGTGGTCCGGATCGCACTGCCTCTATTGGTCTACTTCGTGGTGACCTTTGGCGCCTCAATGCTCATTGGCAAGGGCTTAGGCATGGGCTATGAACGCACAACATCACTGGCGTTTACCGCCGCCAGCAACAACTTTGAACTCGCTATAGCAGTAGCGATTGCAACCTTTGGAGTCACAAGCGGACAAGCCCTAGCAGGGGTTGTTGGGCCGCTGATCGAGGTTCCACTGCTTGTAGCACTTGTTTATGTAGCCCTATGGTCCCGCAAATACTTCACCTCCACCCAAGTACTGCCAAGTAAGGACGCAGCATGATCACCAGCACAAAATCTTCGGTTCTCTTTGTCTGCGTGCATAACGCGGGCCGTTCCCAGATGGCCGCGGCCTTCCTCAATCACCTATCCGCAGGAAGAATCGAGGTCCGGTCCGCCGGATCCGCTCCCGCTGACGCCGTAAATCTCGCAGCCACGGCAGCGATGGCCGAGTTAGGCATCGACATGTCTGCCGAGGTCCCTAAGATCCTGACCACCGAAGCGGTCAAGGAATCCGACGTTGTCATCACCATGGGTTGCGGCGACACGTGCCCCATCTTCCCGGGCAAGCGATACGAGGATTGGGAACTGGAAGATCCTGCGGGCCAAGGAATCGAGACAGTGCGTCCAATCCGCGACGATATTCGCGCCCGGGTAGAGACTCTTATTGGCGAGCTACTCGCCGATCAGGAAAGCTAAAATGACCTGCTAACGCTCAATCGTCCGAGCATAAAACTGATCCGGAAAACGGCTCGTCACTTCTTGCCAGCCCTCGTCTGGCGCCGGCTGATATTGAGTTGAGCCAACTTTGCCGCTAATTGCCGCCAGTCATTTGATGGTGCCAGGCTCATCGCTCATCACCCGGATTGCATGAGAGGCCATCCTTCGCATTGGCAGCAGCCCGCCTTTTGTCTAGATAGCCCCGCAACCAAGTGTCAAGAGCAACGCGATCACAAACGCGAATAAGAGCGCAAACTTCGAAATGACATCCCCAACGAAGCGCGTAGAAACCTCTGCAGCCAGCACCACCACGACCGACACCTTGAATGCTCGTCGAATACGGTCGGATTTATGCATCACTTGATTAATGCGTCAAACTTAGATTGACGACCTGGCAATCGTCAAGAGACTCTTGACAGGAACGCCTAGGATGATTCGAATAGCCACTTACCTTCTCAAGACTTTTCCGCACGCCACTAAGTTCTTCACTATCTGAGCAAACGCAAGACACCTAGACCGAGTATTGTTTCGATAGTGATCCCATTCAAACTTGCCGCCATTGGCGGATCCGTTCAGGCGTTGGGCCCTGCTTGGCTAAATGCCGACCACCTCATCAACTCTTTTGGAACTTACGCATTGATTGGCATTATCGCGATAGTTTTCATTGAGACGGGGCTGCTGTTTCCATTCTTGCCCGGCGACTCTCTACTCTTTACTGCAGGCATGCTCGTTGCTCTTGGCGACCTCAACTTTCCGCTTTGGCTGCTCTGCACACTGCTATTTTTTGCAGCTTTTGCCGGAGATCAGGTTGCTTACTTCATTGGCAACAAGGCTGGCCCCAGGATCTTCAACCGGCCTGACTCCCGCATTTTCAAACAGGTATACATCACCAAGACCAATGAGTTCTTTGATCGCTACGGGGGCCGCACCATTATCTTGGCGCGTTTTGTGCCAATCGTTCGCACATATGCTCCCGTTGCCGCTGGAATTGGAAAAATGCCGTACCGGCATTTTATTTCCTACAACGTAATTGGCGCACTGCTTTGGGGCGTTGGAGTAACCGTGCTTGGGTACTTCTTGGGACAAATACCGTTTGTGCACGCCAATATTGAGATTATTCTGGTTGCGATCGTGTTTATTTCGGTCCTACCTGTGATCATTGAGGTAGGCAGGGGCTGGCTCAGCAGTAGACGAACCCCTGCATAACCGAATCCGCCATAATGGCCTGCTAGTGGTAAAGGGAATACAGTGACACGTGAAATTCGATCTTGGTTGACGGATATGGACGGCGTTTTGGTCCATGAGGGTAATGCCATCCCTGGGGCACCCGAGTTCATCAAGAAGTTGCGGGACCTTGAGCGTCCCTTCTTGGTGCTGACCAACAACTCCATCTACACTCCCCGTGACCTGAGCGCCCGCCTCCTGGCCTCGGGCCTTGAGGTGCCAGAGGCAGCGATCTGGACCTCAGCTCTTGCCACCGCGCAGTTCTGTGCCGACCAAATTCCAAACGGTTCCGCCTACGTTATTGGTGAGGCTGGGTTGACCACCGCCCTGTATGAAGCCGGATACACCATGACGGAGACCGCCCCCGACTACGTAGTGCTTGGTGAGACCCGGACATACTCGTTCGAGGCCATCACCAAGGCAATTCGCCTCATCAGCGACGGCGCCCGTTTCATTGCGACCAACCCGGATGCCACCGGCCCATCACTTGAAGGTCCACTGCCCGCTACCGGCGCAGTGGCTGCTATGATTACCCGCGCAACGGGCCGCGAGCCGTACTTTGTGGGTAAACCAAATCCTATGATGTTCCGCTCGGCACTCAACCGAATTGATGCTCATTCTGAAACCACCGCGATGATTGGTGATCGCATGGACACCGACGTCGTTGCTGGAATCGAAGCCGGGCTCCAGACTTTCTTGGTGCTCACTGGATCCACCCAAGCCGAAGAAGTGGACAACTTCCCATTCCGCCCCAGCCACATCCGTGATTCCATTGCAGATCTGATTGAACTGATCTAACCCACCCCAAGTTCACTGAGCGGGTGCCGCGACTGTGTTAGGCATCGAGAAATAGCAAAAAAGTTTGGCTCCACCGAGGATTCAGTGGAGCCAAACTTTTTGGTTGAACGCTCAGGCTAGCTGGAGCCCTTAGTCCTTACTACTTGCGTACTGGTGCCAGCTTGCGGCGGTTGGCCACCACAAGAACTGCGGCTCCCGCGGCTAGGAATGCGATTGCAATTCCAACAACACCCGTGGTCTGCTCAGACAGACCGGTCGCCGCGAGAGTTCCCGTGCTGGTGTCACAGTTGGTGTTGGCACCGAGTGTTGCTGAGACAGTGATTGGGTCCAGCGCCTCGCCAGCGTTGTAAAAACCACCAAACGCCTTGACGCCCGCTGAAGTCAGCGTAACCGGTGCGTTTGACCAGGTAACGGTGCTGCCGGAGGTCGCCTTCTTACCGCCAAGGGAAATGGTCGCAATCTGCGTGCCGTTCATGGTGATTGGCTTGCCGTTCATGTCGTTAGAAACCACATCAGCAAGCAGAGCCGCACTGTTTGCTCCGAGGAACTGCACACGCATGTTGGAGAACTTGGCGTCCATGACACCGGCGTGGCCGGAGAATTGAACAGTTCCACCAAAGTTAATCAGCCCCTTGCTGGCGGCCTCGTTGTACTTACCGGAGCCACCCGACCAAGTAAACCCGCTGCCCCGTGAAACACCAGGGGCCGAGATCTTCCCGTCGCTGAGCCCACCAACGTACTTAACAAAGCTGGACTTGAAGTTCCAGTTCATGGTCGCACCGGATACGGCGCGAGCAACACAAACTTCAGGCTGCTTTCCGGTAACTTCCGGGGCGGTTACCGCCCCGTTGCCAGGCCCCTTAGGGTTTTCCGGGGCCTTGTTGCCGGGCTTTGGGGTTACGTCCTTTGGTGGCGTCACCTGTTCCTTTGCCGGTGCACCAACGGTGAAGCTCAGCTCAGAGACTTTTTGCCCCGCGCCGTAGTAGTTACCAAACGCCTTAGCGCCATCCGCGGTCAGCGTCACTCCGTTTGAAGTGTAGGAAACCGACTTGTCTTTGTTGGTCACGGCCGGCTTTAGGTCAACCTTGGCAATGACAACCTTGGCGTTCTTCAGCAGGCTCTCACCACTCATTGAGTTCGCGGTCACGGTTCCCCAAAGCTCCGCCTTGTTGTTGCCTAGGAATTTGAGCTTGAGAGCACCGAACTGGGAATCGAGGGCACCATTGTGTCCGCTGAATGCAACGTTTCCGTAGAACTTAGCGGTTCCGGTGCCTGCAGTTGCCTTACCATCTTGTGGGAAGTTGAAGAGCCCATTGGCAAAGGTAGCGCCACCTGAAACTTCAATCTTTCCCTTGGCAATAGAACCTGGGATGTAGTCCACAAAGGTCTTGTCAATCCCCCACTGGAGGTTCCCCGCCTGCGGAGCTGGCTCCGGCTTTGGCTTTGGATCCGGGGTAGGCTTTGGAGCCGGATCCCCACCTGCGGTCTTCTTGGTGGTGAACAACGCCTGAGCATCGAGGGTGCGGTCAGTCGCTGATAGCTGGTGCGCCGCACTGGTAGCGACCTGGTATTCCTGGCCGCCTTCAAGTGACTTGGCTGGGACCTTAACTGAAACGGTGAACTTGCCGTCCACAATCTGGTTGGCAGGCACCCACGCTAGAACTGCCCAACCATCAGCCACAAGTGGCTGACCTGAGCCAGGAGTCCAAATGCTCTTGTCTCCCACAACTACGTAGGCACCCATCTTTGCGCCGTCACCACCGTAGCCGGTGCCGGAAACAGTAAGCGTGTTCTCCTTAGTTACATCAGCAATCTCACCGGGCGTAACCGTGAGTTTTGGGTCCGCCTTGGAGGGAACCTCAGGATCTATTGGAACCTCAGGCTCGCTACTGTCCGCAAAAGCTAGTGGCGTGTAGGTTTCAAATGGTGCGTAAACCGCTCCGCCACCCGAGTAAGTGTAGATACCGAGGTTACCGGCGATCTCTGCACCCTTCTTGACCTCGAACTCAACCCTGAACGTACCGTCAGCCTTCAATTCAACGGCGCCCGCATTGGCTCCGCCAATCGTGTTAACGCTCTCGGCAGGAACCGCCCAGAACTGGCTCAGCGCCTTACGTGCGCTCGACGGTGCCTTGTCAGAAGGCTTCCAAACATCAGCAAAGTCACCAAGCACTACATACGCACCGGTGAACTTGCCAGCAAGAGGCGGACGAGCACCCGTAGTTGCACCATCAGCGGCAGGCAAGAAGCCGGAGCCTGTGACCGTAATGGTCTCACCGTCAGGGTTCAAACCAGCCGTCTTGGAAGCCTGCACTTCAGGTACCACTGGAGCTTCTGGCTCTTCAACCTCAGCGAAGTTCAGTGGTGTGTAGGTCTCAAACTGAGCGTATGTAGAACCACCGGCAGCGTAAGTGTAAATACCAAGGTTGCCTGCAATTTCAGTATCTTTTTTGACCTCGAACTCAACACTGAACGTACCGTCAGCCTTCAGTTCAACGGCACCCGCATTGGCTCCGCCAATCGTGTTAACGCTCTCGGCAGGAACCGCCCAGAACTGGCTCAGCGCCTTACGTGCGCTCGACGGCGCCTTGTCAGAAGGCTTCCAAACATCAGCAAAGTCACCAAGCACTACATACGCACCGGTGAACTTGCCAGCAAGAGGCGGACGAGCACCCGTAGTTGCACCATCAGCGGCAGGCAAGAAGCCGGAGCCTGTGACCGTAATGGTCTCACCGTCTGGATTCAAACCGGTCGATTTAGATACCGTCACCACAGCGTCTGCGGCAGGCGCCTCAGGCTCTGGAATTACCTCGGCTTTGGTTGTGAACTTGGCTTGGGCATCCAGAGTGCGGTTTGAAGCTGACAAACCGTGCGCCGCACTCGAGGCAACCTGGTAGGTCTGACCCGCATCAAAGCTATTCGCAGGAATCTTCACTGCGGTAGTGAAAACGCCGTCCTTGATTCGGCTGGCTTGGACCCAATCTTGGGCAACCCAACCATCGGCCTTCAGCGGCCCGGAACCCGGCGTCCAAACGTCAAGACCACCAACAAGAATGTAAGCACCGCTTACCGCACCATCGCCAACATAACCGGTTCCGCTAACATTCAGCGTCACTTCCTTGGTCACGTCGTCAATCTCACCGGGGGTAACCGTCAATACGGGTGCCGCGGTTGCAGGCGGTGCAACCTCAGCGGCCGCGGGTATCGCTGCCCCCGCGACGGTCACTCCGGCAAATAAAACGGTCGCGGTTAACGCGGCCAGAGAGCGGCGGGCTCTCTTTCGGATTTGGGTGAACACAGAAAGTTCTCCAGAGTTTTGGCGCTTTTGCGCTGGGTGATGACTCAAAAGTTTCTTGAGTCACTTACTTCCTCTGCGACTTTATGGGCCACCGGGGCATTTAAGCAAGGTAAGGCTTACCTAAATACCGGAAGCTGGGCAGCGTCCTATTGCCCGAGATCCGCATGATTCTGCGGATTCTTGGTTTTCTGACACTAGTGTGTGATTAATTAGGCAACATCGGCGTGACCTAATAGGCCCTTCACCTCTTGTCCGAATGCCCTAGACCCGGCCATATCGGACTTTTTCAAAGTCAGGCGATTTTTGGGCACCGGGATCTCCAAGACTCTGGCTTCACTACCAAGTTTGGCTGGGCTTACCCTGGGATGCCAAAACCAGTTCAGGAGAAATCTTCCAAAACATAGGACGGGATCCTATCGATGAAGTCATGGCAGATTGCGAGCATCGGATCTACCGCCACGACGTCTAGTGGCCTGTTATTGAAGACTAGAACGCAGTCCCCCGCGAACGCAAAACTCACTCCACCAAATTGCGGATGCATGAGGTGCTCCATCATTTGCGGATTGATAATAGCGTGGGCGAACTTTAGGTTCTGCGCCTCCACCCGCCACCTCTTATTGAATGCCTCCGACTCAAACTGGATATCTTGACCGCCTAGAGCCTTGGAGATCTTTGCGCTGAAAGTTTCTGGACTGATCTCTAAAACCGGTGTGGTCTGACCCAAGAAAATACAGGTGACATGGTGCGGATACGAAGTCGAGGAGCTGTCGTCACCGGAACCGCTTCGCACCTCATATTGATAGGTGAAACTCAACGCCTGCCTGACCTGCCCCTGCTGAGATGTCGTTGGCCCCCACAACACGTTCTTGGCGCTTGGCCTATTCCTGCGCCCCAAACTAAATGGCGCCACAGGCCATCTCTGAACAAGAGAGCGGTCTTCCCTAGCGTATTCCCAGCCACGGTCCTGCGCCCATGCAGCAAGCTCCGCCTGACGCTTCTTGTTGAGTTTTGAACCCCAAATAGCAAATGCGATAAAGCCCGCAACAATCACGCCAAACATGAAAATAGCATCCATTATGTGCTCCTCACCTAGGCCGCTAATGTATCCGTGAAGTATGGAAACGTCCAGTATGAGCGGATCTGGAAACGACGGAGCCCGCCTCTTTCAGTCGGAAAGAAGCGGGCCCAGCCCAACAGTATTGTGGCGACGAGGGCGATGCTCCGCCTCCGTGCCGGCTCACTCAGGAACTACTTGTTTACTCCAAGTCTAGGTCTGCTAGCCCAAAGAGCGAGTGGTAGGTAACGCCGTACGCTTCGATCTTCTCTTTCGCGCCCGTGTTGCGGTCCACAATGGTGGCAACAGCTACAACCTCAGCCCCAGCAGCACGCGCAGCCTCAATTGCCGCGATCGGCGACCCACCGGTCGTGGTGGTGTCTTCGAGGACAACAACACGGCGGCCCTCAATGCTTGGACCTTCAATCTGGCGTTGCATACCGTGTGCCTTAGCGGCCTTACGCACTACAAACGCATCTAGGTCAAGGCCTCTCGATGCCGCAGCATGTAGGAGTGCGGTCGCAATTGGGTCTGCGCCCAAGGTTAGTCCGCCGGCAGCGTCGATCTCGCCCGGGCCAAGGCCCGCCTCTTCAAGAGTGTCCAGCAGGACGTGGCCAATGAGCGGGGCCGCACGGTGGTGCAGGGTCACCCGGCGCAGGTCTACGTAGTAGTCCGCTTCTTTTCCAGAAGACAGGGTTACTTTGCCGTGCACGACAGCAATTTCCTTGATGAGTTCTCGGAGTTGCTCGCGCGGGGTTAGGGACAAGATTGCGTTGGAAGTTTGAGTCACGGGTCTAGATTATCCCAAATTCGAGTGCCGGTAGAAGGTAGTGCTTTAGAACTGTACGTTTGGCGCTTGGAACGCGCGCGGGTCAGTTACTTCAAAGTACTCGGCCTTGGAGAAGTTAAACATCCCGGCGATTACGTTTTGCGGAAAGCTCTCAACCTTGGTGTTGAGCTCGCGCACGTTGGCGTTGTAGAAACGGCGGCCTGCGGCAATACGATCTTCGGTGTTGGTGAGTTCCGTTTGGAGCTGCAGGAAGTTTACCGATGCCTTCAGGTCCGGGTATCCCTCAGAGACAGCAAACAGCCGGCCCAGTGCACCGCTGAGTTGGTTTTCCGCTGCGGCCTGTGCGGCCGGTCCCTTTGGTCCGCCAATGGCTTGGGCACGGGCCTGTGTTACGGCCTCATATACGCCCTGCTCGTGGGCTGCGTATCCCTTAACTGTTTGGACCAGATTGGGGATGAGCTCGTGGCGGCGGTGGAGTTCAACATCAATCTGACGCCAGGACTCTTGGACCAGGTTTCGTAGTTTTACAAACCCGTTGTACACACCAACGACCCACAGGGCCAAAATGAGAACAAAAATTCCAAACAAGATACCGAAGATCACGCCTCCGGAAATTGCAGCGCCTGACATGTAAGGGTCCTTTCAATCGATACCTTGAGGGCGGTTACGCTAGTCGAAAGCGTACCGTTACCGCTTCGAATCCTGCCACATCCCACCATGGGGCGAGCAGTCATGCCTGTTGATCAGCGCCTATCTGTAAGGTCGCAGCTGATAGTCGTGCCAAACAAATTCAGGGACCAAGTCGATGAGGTCGGTTATGTGCCAGACCATTTGGTCAATATTGGCCAGATTTTGCCGACCACTCGTGTAGATCAGGAGTGCGTCACCGAGCAGGTAGTACGCCACGTTGTGGGGTGCGTACCGCATGAGGTATTCCATGGTTTGCGGGTGCACTACCGCGTGCGCGAACGCGAGGTTATTCCCCGTGATCCGCCACCTCCGGTTGAACTCTTCTGATTCGAACTGGATGTCCTGGCCACCAAACATTTTCGCCAGTTTGGCCCCAACCCCCTCGGGGGCGATAGTCAAGGTGGGAATGTACTTTGGCAAGAACACCGCAACAACATGGTGGTAGTAAGTAGTGCTGCTTTTACCCGTGGAGACCGTGTACTCATACTCAAAACTTAGGGCTTGGCGCACCACACCCGATTTGGAGTTGGTGGGGCCTGTCAAGACGTTGTGCGTTCTACGCCCCGAGCCGGCTTGGAACACCGGCAGCCGCCATCGGTGCCGCAAGTTATCATCCCGTGCATAGTGCTGCCAACCGCGGGCAGAGGCCCAAAGTTGTGCCTGCCTGCGGGCCTCTTCGGCTTTCTTGCGGGCGTGCCCAACCATAAAGATGATCAAGGCAATGAAGCCACCAAATAAAAGCAGCATGAAGATCATAACCAGGGAGGCAGTTAACAAAGGCTCAACTTTCAGGATCGTTGTCACAGTCCACTTGGACAAAGTTACTTAGGGCTGTTTGTTAGTGGACGTTGCCCTAGGTTTCGCAGGGGAATTCGTCCGCTGCCCTTGCACCCCGCGCACAACCCATCGTGGCATTGCCCGCAACAGCCCGGAGACCGCCTGGTAACGCAGGGACGGAGTTGAGATTACCTTTGCCCGGCGCACATCTGCGAGCGCTGCGGAGACTACTTGCGGGGCGGTCAGCCACGCAAACTCCGGGAATGAGGAGTAGTCAATCCCCGCTCGTTCATGGAACTCGGTGTGGACAAATCCGGGACACAGTGCCGTCGCGGTGACTCCCGTTCCAGCCAAGTCCATGGCCAGTCCCTCGGTAAATGACAGCACCCACGCCTTGTGCGCGGAGTAGGTGCCCGCCGCGGTCAAGGCCGCTACAGAGGACACGTTCAGGATCGCGCCGCGTCCGCGTGTTCGCATCTGGTTTGCCGCCGCGTGTGACAGCAACATGACTGCGCGCACCATCACCGACAGGGAATCGTCTTGGGCTTGCGGCGTGGAGTTCAGAAAGCTCCGGTTGACCGCGTATCCCGCGTTATTGACAAGCAGACCAACTGGACGTTCGGTTGCCCGCAGGCGCTCTGCTACTTTGTCTACGTCGTCTGCGACGGATAGGTCCGCCGGCAACACTTCTACCCGCACACCCGCAACGGAACGGATCTGCTCGGCCAGGTCTTCAAGCCGGGTGCGATCGCGCGCTACAAGGACCAGGTCATGCCTTGCAGCGGCTAATTGCCACGCAAATTCAAGCCCAAGTCCTGCCGATGCCCCAGTAATAAGTGCGGTTGCCATTAGCCCAGCCTACCCAGATTTACTTTGCACCTTGAGTAATTGGCGGGGTAAGAGGTGCCCTTGCGTTACCCCACCCCAGATTTAGAGCGCGTAGTCTTGCCAGACAAATCCCGGGATCAGGTCCACCAGATCGACCGCGTGGCTGAGTCGTTGGTCCACTCTTGCCACGGTCTGCAGTCCAAACCCGTAATAGATCAGGGTGCTGCCACGCAGGAAGTAACAGCCAGCTGTTGGGCCACCGACTGACAGCAGTTCCATGACCTGCGGATGAATCACCGCGTGAGCAAAGGGTAAGCTATCCGCGGTGACCCGCCACGCACGGTTGAACGCTTCAGATTCAAAGGTGATGTCTTGGCCACCGAAGCTTCGTAGTACTCGTGCGCTTGGCCCCTCCGGAACCAGTGCAAGTCCCGGAACTGCACTTGGGAGTTGCACCGCAACCACGTGCAGGTAGAACGTGTTGCTGTTGTCCTCGGTTGACACGGTGTACTGGTATTGAAAGCTCATGACGTTGTACGTGGCGCCTTGCCTTGAGGCAAACGCTCCGAACATGATGTCTGTGGCTTTGCGCTTACCACCCGAGCGAAACACCGGTATGTCCCACTGATCAACCAGTTGTTTGTCAATGCCGCGGTACTGCCAGCCGCGAGCGGCCGCCCACTGCAAAGTTTCTTCGCTGACTTGTTTGGCTCGTTTCTTATCCTTGGCCTTCACTACAAGGATGAACACCAGCATGACCACGAAGAATGCGGGTATGGCTATGGGTAGGTACCCGGCAACGATTGTGGGATCCGGAAAGTTACTCATTTGCGTAGTCTTGCCACACGGTCTTATTTCCCCTCGAGGCCAGCGTTATGAGCGGCAGCCTGGGCTTTGCAGAACTTGGTGATCAAGGGTGCAAAACTCAAGAGGGCGACGGCAATGCCCGGGACGTGACCCAGCGCCGGAATTTGGCGGTTGTGGGCGCCGTTGAGCACGGCATCTTCGGGTGGCACAATGTGGTCCCGGTAGGCGTGCAGGGCCAAGGTCCGGCCCAGCTGGTCCTCGCCTAGTTCTTCCAACAGCGCTGGCAGTTCATCCAAGCCCTGATCGAACACACTATTGAGCTCGAGGACCGGCTCCGGAATATTATCCGGGCGGTGAATCTTCCCGCAGATGGTGACCACCGCAGAAATCTTCTCCGGGTGCTTAGCAAGCAACGCCAAGACCGCGGTAGCCCCGGCCGAAGCTCCGACCAGCGCCACCTTCTCCCCGCGGGCAAGTGCGGCATCGACAAGCTTTTCCAACTCCGCCAGCCGGTCATCAAACGCGGCATCGAGGGACCAGCCCATGACAAAGACCTGCGGGCGCACCCCAAAGGTGCGCCAGGTTGCAATCGCCTTGCGCTGCAGGAACTGGACCCACTTGAGCCGGTCAAACAGGCCGGGTACGTAGATCAAGGTGAGCGGTGTTGTGCGGGAGCGGGGCGGGCGGCCGCTGCCAAAGGAAGTGCGTTGCTTCATATCCTTTACACCTTAGTCCGTTCCAACACTGCGGACGGGTAGGCTAGGCGTATGCGTCTAGCCACTTGGAATATCAACTCAATCCGTGCCCGTGTTGACCGCGCCATCGCGTTTTTGGAGCGGGAGAACATCGATGTGCTTGCCCTGCAGGAGACAAAGTGCAAGGACACCCAGTTCCCGTTTGAGGCCTTTGAGGCCGCGGGCTACGAGGTAGCCCACTTTGGTTTAAGCCAATGGAATGGCGTTGCGATTATCTCGCGCGTAGGGCTTGCCGATGTCGAGGTTGCGTTCCCGAACCAGCCACAGTTTGGTGAGGAGCCGGTTACTGAGGCCCGCGCTATCGCGGCAACCTGCGGCGGAGTTCGCGTGTGGTCCCTGTACATCCCCAACGGCCGCGAGATCGATCACCCGCACTACGCGTACAAGCTTGAGTGGTTGGCCGAGCTCAACCGCAATGCTCAAGACTGGATGGCCAAGGATCCGTCCGCGCAGTTCGCTCTGGTGGGTGACTTCAACGTGGTCCCGTTTGACACCGATGTGTGGGACGTGACCAAGTTTGAAGGCAAGACCCACGTGACTCCCGCCGAGCGCGAGGCATTCTTTGCCTTTGAGGCCACGGGCCTGACCGAGGTCACCCGCAAGTTCTTCCCTGAGGAAAACAAGTACACCTACTGGGACTACCAGCAGCTGCGCTTCCCCAAGAACGAGGGCATGCGCATTGACTTTGCGTACACCTCCCCCACGTTGACCGAGCGTGTCACCGACGTCAAGATTGACCGCGATGAGCGCAAAGGCAAGGGGGCATCGGACCACGTGCCGGTGATCCTTGAGATCGCTTAGCTAGCCTCTAACAGCACGGCGCCGGCTGATTCCAGGAACCTCATAGTCCTTGGAATCAGCCGGCGCCCATGTTATTTCCTAGGTGCGCGGGCCACTTAGGATTCAAGGATTCACGATGCCTGCTTGACCCTATGCTCGGTCACCGGATTAACTTGTCGCGCAACCGATTCGACCTTGTCTTGCAAGGATTCAACGGTGTCTGTCGCCACCGCAGTTTCCTCCGCTTGAAGGGAAGAAAATTCGATGCCCAGCAACTTCAAGAAGTCGGCGTAGACCTCGCCCATGTCAAAGGCCGTCGCCTTTTCGGATTCATTGTTGGCGGTCACCGGTGGTCCTCCAACAGGTTCCGACGGCACAACGTGCTCGGCTTGATCGCAGTCTTTAACCACGTCACATGGCTTGGCCGCGTCGAGTTCACCTGTTTGAGTTGCCTCTAGCAACCATTGCAGTTGTAGCCCATCCATGAGTGCAATGGACATTCGTGCCAATGAACCTGTGTCAATGTCGGTCTTCAATGAACCGGCATCGCGCACCGACTGCATAATGTCTGTAACCAGTGCATGGGTCTTGCGGTACCGGTCCACAAAATAGCTGTTTGCCGGATGTTTTTGGCTCGTAGCCTCAGCAGCAAGCATGTTGAAAAGTCTGAACCCGGGTACGTCGTGCACTTCGTGATCAAGTAATTCGAAGAGGCCATGTTTTGCCTCTTCGGTGCCTCCTGCCATGGTCGCAAAACGCTCGTACTCAACTTTGTCTCTGCGCTCTAAGACTCCCGCAAGCAAGGCCTCTTTGTTTGGAAAATGATGCAGCAGTCCGGAATGTGTCATTCCACTGTGCCTCGCTACATCACGTAGTGAAGCTGCGGAATATCCCACCTCACCAAACAATTCAACGGCACGGTCTAAGATCAATTCCCTACTAATGGCGCCTTTGGCGTAGCCACCTCGTCGAGCCATGTTTCCCCCCGAAAACGATAGTCGTCCCTATTTTCAACACGTGTTCATGCACGGTCGTGAGTAAACAGTCGCACATTTTCCTGCAAATATCAGTCAGACCTGCTCAGAAAACGAAAAGCGGGTTGCAGATAGTAACACTTACCTGCAACCCGCAGTTTTGGTTACACAGTGTCACCTGTTACTCCAAAACTTTCATATTTTTGTGGTTATCGCACCTTAACGAGCAATTCTTCCTCGCCCAGGTCCACCACAACCGCAGCACCTTCACCGGCCTCACCAGCAAGAATGAGCCGAGCCAACCGGTCACCAATCTCACGCTGCACCAGTCGGCGCAGCGGGCGAGCGCCATAGATCGGGTCAAACCCAGTCTCGGCGAGCCACACGCGGGCAGCCGGCGTCACGCTCAGGGTCATGTGTTTATCAGCCACCCTGCCTGCCAACTCGCGCACCTGCAGGTCAACAATTGAGCCCAGTTGGTCAAGTGTGAGGGCGTCAAACATGACCACGTCATCGAGCCGGTTGAGCAGTTCCGGCTTGAAGTGGCTACGCACGGCAGCCATGACGGACTGTTCGCGCGCCTCGCTGTCCAAAAGCGGGTCAATGAGAAACTGCGACCCAATGTTGGACGTCATCACGAGGATCACGTTGCGGAAGTCAACCGTTCGACCCTGACCATCGGTCAGGCGCCCGTCGTCAAGGACCTGCAGCAGGATGTCAAAGACTTCTGGGTGAGCCTTTTCCACCTCGTCCAGCAGGACCACGGAGTATGGCCGGCGCCGGACAGCCTCGGTTAGTTGGCCGCCCTCGTCGTAGCCCACGTATCCCGGTGGCGCACCGACCAGCCGCGAGACCGAGTGCTTTTCCCCGTACTCGGACATGTCAATGCGAACCATTGCGTGCTCGTCATCGAAGAGGAACTCCGCCAACGCCTTGGCCAGTTCCGTCTTACCCACACCGGTTGGACCTAAGAACAGGAACGAACCGGTAGGCCGGTTAGGGTCACTCACGCCGGCACGCGAGCGGCGCACGGCATCGGAAACCGCCTCAACCGCGGGCACCTGCCCAATCAGGCGCCTACCAATGCGGTCCTCCATGGTCAGGAGCTTTTCGCTCTCGCCCTGCAGCAGCCGCCCGGCCGGAATACCCGTCCACGCGGAGACCACATCAGCGATCTCGTTGGCATCGACCTTGTCGCCCACCAGTTTCTCCTGGTGGGTTTCCGCACTCAGGTCCTCTTCCGCGTGCACCGCGTCTGCAAGCTCGCGCTCAAGCGCGGGGATTTCCCCGTACCTGATTCTCGATGCCTGCTCAAGATCGCCGTCCAGTTGCGCGCGCTCGGCCTGGGTTGCCAACTCGTCGAGCCGCTTACGCAGCTCGCCCGCACGGTTCAGCCCGCCGCGTTCCCTCTCCCAACGTGCGTTGAGTGCGCCAAGCTTTTCACCGGCATCGGCAAGAGCAGCCTCAACCTCTTCCAAACGCTGACCGGCGCCGGTTGCATCCGAGCCCTTGAGTGCGATCTCCTCCATCTTGAGCCGCTCAATAGTGCGCTCGAGGGTATCGATCTCCACGGGAGACGAGTCCATCTCCATACGCAACCGCGAGGCGGCCTCATCGATCAGGTCAATCGCCTTGTCCGGCATCTTGCGCCCGGTAATGAACCGGTTGGACAGGGTCGCGGCCGCAACGAGCGCGCCGTCCGAGATCTCAACCGCGTGGTGCGCCTCGTAGCGAGGTTTGAGCCCGCGCAAGATCGCGATGGTGTCCTCAACGGAGGGCTCACCAACAAAGACCTGCTGGAAGCGCCGCTCCAAGGCCGGGTCCTTCTCAATGTTCTGGCGGTACTCGTCCAGCGTGGTCGCACCGATCAGGCGCAGCTCACCGCGAGCGAGCATGGGCTTGAGCATGTTGCCCGCGTCCATGGCACCCTCACCGCCGGCACCCGCTCCAACGACCGTGTGGATCTCGTCAATGAAGGTAATGACCTCACCGTCGGAGCTCTTGATCTCATCCAAGACGGCCTTGAGCCGCTCCTCAAAGTCGCCGCGGTACTTAGCCCCGGCCACCATCGCAGACAGGTCAAGGGAGATCAGACGCTTACCACGCAGGGAGTTTGGCACGTCGTTCTTCACAATGCGCTGGGCCAGGCCCTCGACCACGGCGGTCTTACCAACACCAGGCTCACCAATCAATACCGGGTTGTTCTTGGTCCGGCGGGACAGTACTTGGATGACACGGCGGATCTCAGCGTCTCGGCCAATGACCGGGTCCAACTTGGAGTCCCGAGCGGTTGCGGTCAGGTCTACGCCGTACTTTTCAAGTGCCTTGTAACTGCCCTCGGGGTTGGCGGACTCAACCTTTGCGCCCTTGCGCATGCCGGGCAGTGCGGCCATGAGGGTGTCATAGTTTGCCCCGGCCGCGTTCAAAATGTCTGCAGCGGTGGACTTGGTTTGGGCAATGCCAAGCAGCAGGTGCTCGGTCGAGATATATGAGTCTTCAAGCTCATTGGCTGTGGTGCGGGCTTTCTGTAACGCAACTCCCAATGTGTGTGCGGCGGTTGGCTCAGAGACACTTTGCCCCTGGGCGCTCGGTAGTTCCACCAGTGCGCGGCGGACAGCTCCGCCAATCTGGCTCAGGTCCGCGCCGGCCTCACGCAGCAGTTCAACGGCCATGCCCTCGGGTTGATTGAGCAGCGCTCCAAGCAGGTGCAAGTTCTCTACCTGCGGGTTCACCGCTGCGGTTGCACTTTGGATGGCATCGCTAAGCGCCTGTTGCGACATGGTGGTGTTCTTTGATTCCATCGTTCCTCCTTGGATAACCCTCAAATTTGCCTTCGCAAGTAACAACATCTACAAAGTTGAGTCTATTCCACTCAACTTTGCTTTGCCTGTTGTGATTCATAACGATGGGTACCTCATTCCCCCAAAAACACTGCGATTCCATGCGTTAAGCGGGTGATTCAACATAGGATTACCCCATAGTGCAGTTCAGCGGGCTCCCCAAAGCCCGGAAAGACAGCTACAGATCCGCGCAGTACTGCATGCCCGCTCTCACACTAGAAAGCAACAATATGAAAAAGACACTAAAAGTCGCAGTCATTGCGGTCCTAGCCTTTGTGCTAACGGGCTGCATGCGCATGCACGTTGAGATGGTCCTGCACGAGGACAACACCGCAGATGGCGTGATGATCATGGCATTCAGCGACGAGTTCGCTGAATCCATGGGAATGACCGCAGAAGACCTCATGACCATGATGGAACTGGAAGATACCGCCCCTGACGGTTCGACCGTTGAGCCGTACAAGCAAGACGGGTACACCGGGACCAAGTCCACCTTCGCAAATGAGCCGATTACCGCTGCGACCAACGGTCAAGAGATGAACATTGAGCGCGTAGGCGACGAGTTCGTTGTCTCGGGTGAGATGGACATGTCTGATGAATCTTTGGGTGGCGCTGGAACCGGCGACCCGGCCGCAGACGCCATGTTGGGAAGCATGGACATGGCCTTCAAGATCACGTTCCCCGGCCCAGTCTCCTCACACAACGGAACCCTGGACGGTAACACCGTGTCTTGGAAGATGGTTCCCGGTGAGGTCCTCGTATTCGAAGCCCGCGGAAGCGCGATCCAGGGCCAGGCAGTAGCGCCTGCTCCGGACCCTTCTGAAGAACCATCCGAGGAACCAGGCGGCTCGGAGACTGAACCAACGACCGAGCCAACCAGCGAAGCCACCGACAAGCCAGCAGAAAAGCCGGCTGATGAAGACGAGTCTTCTAACCTGCCGCTCATTCTTGGCATCTCTGGTGGAGCACTCCTACTGATTATTGTTGCAACCATCATTATTCTTTCCAACAAGAAGAAGAAGGCCGCAGCTCAGGATCAGGCCAACGCTTTCGTTGGCGCACCCGGTGCTCCCGGATCATTTGGGCAGAACAACTTCCAGCAGCAGGGCTACCAGCAACCTGGTGGCTACCAGCAGCCGGGCGGCTTTGACCCGAACACCCAACAGGGCTACCAGCAGCCGGGCGGTTACCAGCAGCCGGGCGGCTTTGACCCGAACGCCCAGCAGGGCTACCAACAGCCAGGTGGCTACCAGCCACCAGCTGACCAAGGTTATGGACAGCAAAGCTACCAACAGCCGGGTGGTTACCAGCAGCCAGGCGCCTACGACCCGAACGCCCAGCAGGGCTACCAACAGCCAGGTGGCTACCAGCCACCAGCTGACCAAGGTTACGGACAGCAGAGCTACCAACAGCCAGCAGACCAGGGCTCTTGGAACCCGCAGGAACAGGTCCCACCGACCCAGCAGTTCCCGCAGCCTCCGGTTGATCCACAAAACCCACAGAACCCACAGCAGTAACAATGGCCACCGACTGGATTGAAGACCCGGTACTCGGCCCTGACTGGTCGGTGCGTTCAATTGCATTGGGAAATGACTCCGAAGGCCCGGTGGACGCTGCACTCGTGCGGCGCTCCGCCGGGCCTCGGCATTCCCGGGCGGTGCTTTACCTGCACGGATTTGTAGATTACTTTTTTCAAGAACACCAGGCTCAATACTTCATTGGCCTGGGCTATGACTTTTATGCCCTCGACCTGCGCAAGTATGGGCGGGCATTACACCCCGGCCAGACCCCGAATTACATTACCGATCTGGCCTTGTACCGCGAAGAGATCGACAGTGCTGTTGATTTTATTCGTGTTGAAGAACCGCATGAAACCGTCATCATGTTGGGTCACTCCACGGGCGGACTGATCGCTTCGTTGTGGGCCAACGGTAAATCTGTTGGCAGCCCGAATATCGCGGGCGCAGCACCCCGTGTCGATGGGGTCATTCTCAACTCACCATGGTTCGATCTCAATGAGCCCTGGTACATGCGCACCGTGGGCACCTGCCTCATTCGCGGTTTGGCCCGTGTTGCACCACGGATGCAAGTTGGGAGTCTGGGCAGATTCTACGGAGAGGCCCTACACAAAGACACCGGTGGTGAGTGGGATTATGACCTCGCTCTGAAACCTCATGAGGGATTCCCTGTGCGGGCAGCTTGGTTAGCTACAATTCGGGCCGGGCACCGCAAACTCAACCGCGGGCTTCAAATTGATTGCCCCGTTTTGGTACTGTGTTCGAGCGCCTCGGGAGATGCCAAGCACCCCCACCCCAAACTCATGTCAACGGACAGCGTGCTGAACGTCGCCCACATGAAGAAGGCTGCGCCGGGGCTAGGACCGGACGTTACCTTGGTGGAGATCCCTGGAGGCATCCATGACCTCTCCCTGTCCCCGGAGCCCGCCCGCAGTCAATACTTTGCTGCCATGGGCGCTTGGTTAGATAGGCGATTCTAACCGCTTATCTGTGACTGCTAGGCATTATCTTGATCCGGGGACTGCGGGTCATCTGAAAGTACGATCGGGAAATCTACGGTTTCCATCCCCGGCTGGTTACGGATCTGCGCGGTGCGCTCAATAAACTTGTCCGCCATGATTCCGGGTAGCGCAGGATTACTCTCGATTGCGGCCGCGACCTGCCGGCTGGCTTCCTCTTGGTCCTCGGAAAGCTCATCGACTACAAGAAGACCGTTTTTCATTTGCCCGGTCCTAAATCCTGCCCGGCCCACAATGTGCGCCGCGATCGGTGCCGTCAGCAATTGAAACGCCATGATGAGCACTAGGACGCCTACAACCGACCAGCTGCGTACACGCAAGCCCTCGGCAGTCAGCATCAAGATAAGTCCGAGAACCTGCGGCTTTGTGGCCGCGTGCATGCGCGCCAAGAGGTCCGGGAACCGGACGATTCCCACCCCGGCGGCGAGCGTCAAGAACGCCCCCAGGAGGAGTAAGACTGCGGCGAGGGTATCAGCTACCTGCGGCCAACTCATATGTCCTCCTGCGTATCATCACGTGGTGCCCGGCTAGGCGGTATCACGGGTGGTTGAAGGGGTGGTTGAGGCTTTTGTTCATTGGGTTCAATCGCTGAGAATCGTGCAATTGTCACCGAGCCAACGAATCCAACCAGGGACAGCACCACCAGGATCGGTAAAGTGTCGAGGCGCTTGGAATACGCCGCTTCCAGAATAATTCCGCCAATGAGCACGGTCGCAAATACGTCCAACGCTATCGTGCGGTTGAGCATGGTAGGGCCGCGCTCTGCCCGAATCAGGGCCAGAATTCCGGCAATAATCAGCATGACACTGCAAATAATGACCACGACAATCACGATGTCACCTCCGGTGACTCAGCGGATACCGCCGCCTTGATCCTCTTGCGCGGTATCCCAGCACGGTCTAGTTCTTCTTGCGAGGCAAAGGCACGCATGACCCGAGCTTCAAGATCCCATACGTCTGTGCGTACCTTTTCGATTCCGCCGTAGCGTTCTAGGTCAAGAACGTGCAGGTACAGGGTTCCCGTAAGGCGGTGGGCTTCAATCACGATTGAGCCGGGGACCAGACAGGAAAGCTCTGAAACAATAGTCAGGTATAGATCAGAATTACTCTTCAACTTAACCCGCACGACCGCTCCATGCGGAGTGCGATGGAACATGAACGCTTGGATCGCCACCTGTATGGACGCTGTGGTGAGGTCGAACAAGAACCTAGCAAAGAGCTTGATAATGTTCCACGGTCGCAGGGTCCCCTGGTAATCGATTGGAGGCAGCGGGAATACCACCGTAACTACGGCAGATACTAGAATTCCTGCGGCAATGTTGCCCCATGAGAACTCGCCCCACAGCAAGATCCACACGAGGGTCAGCCAAACAAAGGTACCCCACGGAAACGGTTTGAAACTGAACCGGCGTTTAGCACTCAATTGACCGGCCCTCCTACTTCATCATCGTGTAACTCGGTCTCATCCACCGGCTCAGGCCCATCGAGTTCCGTGGACTCTCCTTCACCACGACCGTCTACTCCAATGACCGCATTGATGTAGTTGCTGGGGTCCATGAGCGTCTCTGCAGACCTGCTGGTGTAACCGTAAAGCGGACCGGCAAAGACGGTGATCAGCAGCGTTAGCACAACGAGAACACCGGCTGGCACAACCATTGCCGCCGGCAGTTTCACATCCGGTAAAGGCTTAGGCGCAGGCTGCCAGAACGCCTTGTTCCAGGCTTTGATCAGCGCGTACAGGGTAAGCAACGAGGTGACAACGCTTCCAATGACTAGGGTGTAGGCCATTGGAGTACCAACGGCCACACCAGCCTCAAGGAGTCCAACTTTGCCCAAGAATCCGGAGAACGGTGGGATACCGGCCAAGTTCATGGCGGGGACAAAGAACAAGATTGCCAGCCCCGGTGAATATTTGGCTAGGCCACCGAGTTTCGCCAGCGAGGTAGTGCCACCGCGGCGTTCGATCAAACCGACTATCAAGAACAGCGTGGTCTGGACCAAAATATGGTGCGCCACGTAGAAGATGGCTGCGCCCAGTCCAATCTTGGTACCTAGAGCAATACCAAAAATCATGTATCCAATGTGGCTCACGAGGGTGAAACTCATGAGTCGCTTGATGTCGTTTTGGGTCACCGCACCCAAGATACCGATCACCATGGTGGCTAATGCCAACACCATGAGCACGCCGTTCAGCCGGTCATCAGGGAACAAGAGGGTCTGGGTGCGGATGATCGCGTAGACGCCAACCTTGGTCAACAGTCCCGCAAACACTGCCGTGACAGGGGCCGGGGCCGTGGGGTAAGAGTCCGGCAACCAGGACGACAGCGGGAAGATTGCTGCCTTGATACCGAACGCCAGCAGCAAGAGCGCATGCAAGACGATTGACATCTGCGGGTCAATTTCCGGTAATCGCTGACCTAGGTGAGCGAGGTTTACCGTTCCAGTTGCCGCGTAGGTCATGGCGATTGCAACGAGGAAGATGATCGAAGATAACAGCGCCACAACCACGTAAATGGCGCCAGCTCTAATCCGCTCAAACGTGCCACCGAGTGTCAGCAGCACGTAGGAGGCAGCCAACAGAATTTCAAATCCAACGTAGAGATTAAAGAGGTCGCCGGCAAGGAACGCGTTAGAAACTCCGGCCGCCAACACTAGATACGTGGGGTGATAGATCGAGACCGGTGCCTTTTCGTTGCCATCGATGATTCCTTGCCCCAGCGAATACAACAGAACACAGAGCAAGACCGTTGAGGACACCACGAGCATGAGGGCAGAGAGGCGGTCACCTACGAGGTTGATCCCAACGGGGGCTGCCCACTCCCCCACGTTAACCACGATCGGCCCACTGTCCGCAACGATCATCATGAGTACAGAGGCCGCAACCATAAGCGCAAGTGTCAACGCAGAGATGACTTGCTGCGCCTTAGGGTGGCGGTACAACGCAAGGGTCAGACCTGCCCCACACAGCGGCATGATCACCGGAAGTGGCACCAGCCAGGTAAAGTCACTCATCGTGGTCCTCCCCCCGCTTGGTGTTTCGCTGTGACCGTGGGTGTTCGGGGTTCAATGCCTCGTCATCCAATTCATCAGCTTCCGAGTCATCGTCGTCATCGCTGTCCGGGTTTTGCTCATCAAAGTCTTGACCAGCTTGGGGGTGTTCAAGGACAACATCGCCCATGAGGGCGGCGTGTGGATACCTGGTATCGCGCTGCGACCGATCCGTGGTCTCATCGCGAACCTCGGAGGCATCATCTTCCACGTTGGATTCCATGTCGCTCACGTCAGCATCCGTTACCGTAGGTAGGTTCTTGGCAGCCAACCGAGCAATACGGCGGTCCTCGAGGTCATCTTGCACCTCATCATGGCCGTGAATCTGCCAGGACCGGTAAGCCATGGCCGCTACAAAAGCGGTCAAGCCTAGCGTGATAACGATCGCCGTGAGCACCATCGCTTGAGGCAGCGGGTCGCTCATGTCAGCTTCATCGGTCAAACCGATGATTGGAGCCCCACCGGCCCGGCCACCGGCAATCAAGAACATGATGTTGACGCCGTTTCCGATCAGGATGAAACCCAACAGGACTCGCGTCAAGGAACGTTCCAGTAGCAGGTAAACCCCTGCCGTGACAAAGGCGCCGACGGCAAGCACCAAAATCAAACTGGGGCTCATGTCGATCATGTCTGGCTCAGAGTTTTGTGCGGCCCACTGCGCACTGCCTAAGAGGGCTTGCTGCATCACAGGTTGCTCTCCTTACGTGCGTACGTTCCAATTTCTGGATCATCGGTGTCACCCTGTTTATCGATCTCAGCGCCGAGTGACCTCAAAATATCCAATGCCAACCCAACCACTACGAGGAAAACCCCGATATCAAAGAACAGCGTGGTAACCAGTTTGACCTCGCCAAACGGCGGCAGGGTGAACTCCCAAATAACACTTTGCAGGGCTTGTCCACCGAGCAACAATCCCACCAGGCCAACCCCGGCTGACAAGAACAGTCCGGTTCCTAGCAGCAGACCCGGGTGAACGGGGGCTGCCTCGCCCAGCTCGTAGCGTCCACCGGCAAGATACCGAATAGCCAGGGCAATACCCACAACCAATCCAGCAGCAAATCCACCACCGGGTTTGTTGTGCCCGGAAAACAGCAGGAATACGGCGAATACAACAACCGTGTGGAAGAGCAATCGTGCTACGACTTCGAAGATCACGGAGCGCCGTTGGGGAGCCAGCGTAAGTCCCGCGCTGAGCCACTTACGGTAGCGCTTGGTCTCATGAAGCTGCTTATCGCTCATATGCGCAGACGCTTGGGCGGCATTCTTGATCTGCAGCGCAGTGCTAGCATCCTGGGCAGTGTTAGCTGACCACACCGCACCTGCTTTGTCCTTGGGTGCGTTGGCGACCCGCAGGATCTCACCGGAGCGGCGACTCAAGAAGATCAAGGATGCAATCCCCGTTGCGGCCACCAGCAAGACAGAAATCTCGCCCATGGTGTCCCAAGCGCGAATATCCACCAGGGTCACGTTGACAATGTTCTTGCCACCACCAAAGGTGTAAGCCTCATGCGGGAAGTCCACGGATACTCGCTCGTGGATACGCGCTCCGGGCAGAACCATCGCTAGGTACATGGCAAAGATCCCCACACCCAGAGCCAGCACAAGGCGGGCCCAGCGCGCCGCACGCAGGGGGCGGTCGGAGAAATACGGTGGCAGACGGCGCAGCACCAAGACCAGCACAACCAAGGTGATCGTCTCAACGAGCACCTGGGTCAGAGCTAGGTCGGGAGCACCGTGTAGCAGGAAAAGTGCGGCCACGGAATAGCCCGAGAAGCCCACAAGCAGAACCGCCTTCAGGCGCCTGCGTGCTCTGGCCGCCATAATAACGGCGGGGATAATGACCGCAACAGCCAAGATCTGCGCGGGACTATCCCACAGCCGCCACTGCGTTGGGAATTCGTTGCCAAAGAACAGCAGGGCCCCGGGGCCCAACAGCAGCACAATGAGAATTCCAGACAGATAGTACGGCAGTGAACCACGCTGGGTTACGGCCGTTACATCCGCGGCGAAGTAGTCGAGGGACCGCATCATCTTGCGGTACGTAAGCTCGGCATCGAGCGATTTTGGCAGCCATAGCTGAATCAACTCAACCGTTTTGCGGCGCCAGAACAGCAGCGCACCCACGCCCAAGACGCCAACGGTGATCCAGAAGCTTGGCCCAAACCCGGCCCACAGGGCCAGGTGCCCTAGCTCGCCTGCGGGATATTGAGCCGCGTGCGGAGCGATGAAGCGCTCGAGGAAACCGGGGGCTAACCCAACAATCAGACCCAACACGGCCAATACAAAGCCGGGCACCGTAAGTAGTTTGGATTGCTGTTTGAAGTCTTGCGGCAAAACCTTGTGCGTCTCCGCGGGCGTACCGTCTAGGTGAACCACAGGAATGGGGATGGTGGGTGCATTGCGCTTTGTAGCGAATGCTCCCCACACAAACCGGGCACCATACGCAACGGTCAGCGCCGAGCCGACCGCCACGGCAACCAGTACCAGGTTAGGCACCCAGGTAGGAGTGCCGGAAACTCCATCGTGCAGGAGCGCTTCAAGGGCTGCTTCCTTGGCAACGTAACCGGCAAACGGCGGGAACCCAATCATGGAAAGGGTTGCCAATATGCCGGTTATCGCCACGCCAGGCATAGCCCGGCCCACCCCGGAAAGCCGGCGCAGATCACGGGTACCGGTTGCGGCATCGACAACTCCGGTAGTTAAGAACAGCGCGGCCTTGAACAGCGCGTGGCCCGCGATCATAGCCAAGCCTGCAAGTGCGGCGCTGCGCGTCCCCAGCCCAACCAGGAGAATGATCAAACCCAGCTGGCTGACCGTTCCATACGCCAAAATCAGTTTGAGGTCGTGCTGGCGCAGGGCCCGGTACCCACCGAGCAGTAAGGTCCCGCAACCCAAAATGACAATGAGGTTGATCCAAATCGACAGGTCTGAATACGCCGGCGCGAACCGCGCAATCAGGTAAACGCCGGCCTTGACCATCGCCGCGGCGTGCAAGTATGCGCTGACCGGTGTGGGTGCCGCCATCGCACCGGGCAACCAGAAGTGCATTGGAATCAGCGCTGACTTGCTAGCCGCACCAGCAATCAAACAAACCACGGCTGCGGTCACTGCGGGGCCGTGAACGGGGTTTTCGAGGAGACCAGAAAGACTGAAACCGGTTGGGGCGGCAACTCCCAAAATGACGATTCCCACCAGCATGGCCAAGCCACCGGCGGTGGTAATCACGATTGACTGCATGGCCGCGCGGCGGCTGGGTTTGCGGTCAAAGTAGTGGCCAATGAGCAGGTAGGAGAAGACCGTGGTGAGTTCCCAGAACATGAACATCAGCATCATGTCATCGGCTAACACCAGCCCCGCCATGGTGCCCGCAAACGCGGTCAGGATGGCACAAAAACGGCGCAGACCTTGAGCCTTTGGGGAGAAGTATGCGGAACAGTACACCAGCACGCCCGCTCCAATGCCGCCGATAATAAGCAGCATGAGCCAGGACAGGGTGTCCATCCGAAAAGAAATTTCAATCCCGAGCGTAGGAATCCACGGGATTCGCTCAACGGGATAGTCGCCGGCGAGCACTTTGCCAGTTTGCGTTAGGGCGTAAACCACGGCCGATGCAGGTGCTAGGGCAACGACGAGAAAGGCTTTACGGCCTAGCCAGCTCACCAAACCGGGAGCAAGCAAAGCGACGACAGCGTGAGCTATAAGCAAGGTCAGCACGTATATTCCGTCCTGTTGTGGGCGGCAATTTCAATCAACTAAGCAAACTTCTGACCGTGCCAGAGCCGGCTTCAAATCCGATGAGTTTTCGATGCCTAAGCGGCGTTGATTCTCGATGATTCTAGCAAATTAGTGACCAACTTTTGCAGATTCTGGGGAATGTCACAGTTCCGCAGGGTCGACCAAAAAGCCGTCTTGATCTGCGATTTCGCCTCCAGTTTGCTGATAGAACTGGCGGGCAAGTTCAGCTACTATGGCGCGCCGCTCGTGCTGCAGCGCGGCAAAAGCGGCGTCCGGGAACTCAGTGTGTTGCATCTCTTGATCATTGGGAACCCAAGAGATGCGATACTCCAAGACCCCGTCACTGATCCAGTCAATCCCCTCGAGCGCAGCAGGAACATACTCGCTGCCACCAATTTCAATCGAAATAATTCCCTCGTGATCAGGGATAAAGATGGCGTACGTGCTGGCTACTTCGTCCCCCGCCAGCGCATCCAGGTCGTTCTCACTGGCCACCTCGTGGATGTGCTCGAGTAATCCCGGTTCTAGGTTCTCCCGGGCCTCAGCCAACACTTCCGGTACTTCCTGGGGCGGCCCCGCCCATTCCTCACCTTGGCCTGCAAATACCGCGGTGGGGGCAATGCCGTGTGCAACCGCAAGCGCTGCCTGCGGTTCAAGCCATACATCGCTGTAGATGGTGAGATCCACGTTCACATCGGGGTTGGGATCCAACCGGGCATAGTTATGTGGCCCAAACAGGGTGAGGCCGTTACGTCCGGGTTCCGGTGGGGTGACCGCAAAGATCGCGGCTCCATCGATCCGGCGAGCGAGCGCTATGAGCAGGTGTACCCCGCGTAGTTCTTGGCGGATTGGAAGGAGCGGTTTGAAAATCCTAATGATTCCATCCCGGTCCCCCTCTCCCTCGAGCGCTTCATCTCCGCGCTCCCACAGCGTAGTCAGCGCATACGCAATCGCGGCTGGTTGCCCGCCCCCCGCGGGGTGTTGCTCATCAAGGAGGTACGGGCCGCGCAGCGTCGAGTGGCTGCCCACCCGTAATGCACCCGGTGTTAGCGTTACCGCCATGCCCTGGTGCAGTTCCTCTTCTGGCTCGGTGGTCCAGTGAGCCCGCGGGTAGATGCACTGCACCAGGAACTCAATGTCCCCCGGGTCAATGAATCGGGGCAGAGTCAATAGATGGGTTACTTCCTTGCGGTTCCCATTCTGCTGCTCCTGTGGCAGCGGAACCGGCTCGAATCGTAGTTCCATTGCATCTCCCGCGCTCATTTTTTAGACGTCAGTTCGGTGGAAGTTCATCCAAGAGCGCGACGCGGTTGGACCGCGCTGGCCTTGATAACGTGAGCCGTAGACGGCTGAGCCGTATGGGTTTTCCGATTCTGAGCTGAGTTGGAAGAAGCACAGCTGCCCAATCTTCATCCCTGGCCACAGCAAGATTGGCAAGGTCGCCATATTCGACAGTTCAAGAGTTACGTGCCCGGAGAATCCTGGGTCAATAAAACCTGCGGTTGAGTGCGTGAGCAGGCCCAGACGGCCCAGGGATGACTTACCTTCGAGGCGCGCGGCTACATCGGTTGGCAGGGTAATGACCTCGTAGGTCGCTGCCAAAACAAACTCACCCGGGTGCAGGATAAATGGCTGGTCCAATTCTGCCTCGACCATGCGGGTTAGCTCGGGCTGCTCCGCGGCTGGGTCAATGACCTGGTACTTGTGGTTATCAAACAGACGGAAGAACCGATCGAGGCGCACGTCCACCGAAGACGGTTGCACCATCGCCGGGTCATAGGGTTCTAACTTGATCCGGTCGGCATCAATTTGTTTCTTAATATCGCGGTCAGAAAGCAGCACTTAGGGTAACCGATCCTCAGGTTTAATATGGACAGCTTTGATAGTGGCTGGGGAACTCTCACCATGTGGGTCAAGGACATCAGCGTATGCGCCTACTTTAGCGCAGTTCATACCGCTGAACAGCGGTGAACTCATCCTCGCGGGTGGGCCGCATTGGTCAATTTTTGTTCGCCAACCAGACATCTTCTGCGTCCCCAGATTTCATCTAACTGTGGATAAAGTTGTCCGATTTTGAATTACACCGATGGTATTTCTGCGATTTTTGCTCGCGCCCGTCATAAACCCAACATCTAGGGGGTGGGATAATTCTCACCACTATTCTTAATAACATTTCTTATCCACCCTGTTCATAACTTCTGTGGATAACCGGAAAATAGTGGCGCTGAACATGTGGGTAAATCTCGTTAACCTGCATAACCTTGTGGATAAGTTCCAAGCCTTATCCCCTGATAACTCAACGAATATCATTCACACCACGAGTTATGCACATTCGTTTCCACAGGCCTTCCGCGTGATTCTGCGGAACACGGAAGTTGTCCACAAAATCGCCACCAGCCTGTGGACAACTTCGTGTTTCATGGTTTTGGGAATAAGAAAAGGGACCAAAGGCCTCAACTCGTCCTGACGAAATGTGCGATGATGTCATAATGCCGAAGATTATTGGGGGTTCCCTCCAGGAGCACCGCGCACAAACTCGTTTACGCCTCTTTGCCGCCCTTGCCGAACTCATGCAGGAGCGTGGGTTCGACGCAATTTCCTTCGCGCAGATTGCCAAGACAGCCGGCGTGGGCCGCACCGCGGTATACAACCACTTTGCTGACAAAGAAGCACTGCTCTTAGGGTACATCCAGCACGAGACCGAAAATTACGTCGCGTCCCTGCAACGCTCAATCGCGGATATCCAAGAACCCGAGGCCCGCCTACGCGCCTACATTCAGGCTCAGGCCGGCCTAAGCCGCGTCTTCCACGTCACCCCAGGGACCGAGCTGCGCGCGGTCCTATCGCGCAACAGTCAACAACGACTACGCGAGCACGTGGTCATTGTTGAAGGCATCTTGCGAGAAATCCTCGTTGCCGGAATCCGCGCGGGAGCATTTCCACCCCAAGACGTCGATGTCACGGTCTCCTTGGTGAACTCTTGCCTATCCGGCCGCCCCTACCCCGAGCAACCCCACGAACGCGACGAGCACATTAGAGCCACCGAGCTCTTTGTCATGCGCGCTGTGGGCGCACGCACCTCTCCTCTTTCAGGTGCTTCACTGCGACGCTAGTTCCCGTTCTTCACCGCTTGCAACGCGGGCCTTGCCTCACTGCGGCAAGGCCCTACATTTGCGCGCCACAAAACACTTTGACGCATCACACAAACTATTTTGAGATAAGGATAGGCAAACCTAACTTCAGCAGGTACAGTTTTAGATGACAAAGCGTCAGGCTTGACTTTGGGTCGCCCGCACGCACAAACGCTTAAGAAGTTGTTGAGGAAACTGTGACTGCTGTAGCTGCTGAAACTCTGCCCCTAGCCACCATGCTTTACCAGGGCACCCGGGATGTTCACACCGATGCGGAAAACGCCTCATTCATCTCTGACCTCATGGGCGGCAAACTCAACGCCGATGCCTACAAGGCACTCGCCGCCCAGCAGCACTTCATCTACCTCGCGCTTGAGGCTGCAACCGCCCGTGTTGCTGTCCAGCCGCAGGCCGACACCATCATTTTTGAAGAACTCACCCGCGTTCCCTCGATCGAGGCCGACCTCGAGTTCATGTACGGGGTAAACTGGAAAGCGGAGATTACCCCGCTTCCGGCCACCCTCGAGTACATCGCACGCTTGGAAGCCAGTGCGAGCGCGCTCTGCCTGTACACCGCCCACGCGTACACCCGTTACTTGGGCGACCTTTCCGGCGGTCAGGTCATCAAGGTGATGCTCAAGCGCCACTACGATGTGGCGGATGAGGCCCTGTCGTTCTACGAGTTCAAGGACATCGTTAAGGCCAAGCCATTCAAGGATCTGTACCGGGAGCGCCTCAACGGGTTGAACTTCACCGAGGAAGAACTCGAACAGACCGTTGCCGAGGCAATCGTTGCGTTCAAGCTCAACCAGCAACTCTTTGTTGAGATCGGCCAGTCACTCTAAACCGGTTTCTCATCCAAATATAGGTATTCCGACACGAGCCCGCCCTAACCGGCGGGCTCGTTCGTTTTGACTACCGCTCACGCACCTTTACCGGTCAGCAGCGCGCTCAACTCCTGCGGGGTATCCACTACGTGCAGTGGCGCGGCCGCAGCAAATTCGCCGTCTTGCGCATACCCCCAGGTCACCGCGATGGTGTCGATTCCATGTTCCCGCGCACCGAAGATGTCATGCTCACGGTCTCCCACCATAATCATCTTGTCCGCAGTCACCAGTCCCGCCGGTGTGTATGCGAGGGTCTTGAGCGCGTGTTCAATGACGAGCGCCTTGGAGTTGCGGCTCGTATCAAGTGCCGCCCCAAAGACGAATTCGAAGTGCGGGCTCAGCTCAAAGTGGTCGCAAATCTGACGGGCATAGATTTCTGGCTTAGAGGTGGCTACAACCACTCGCTTGCAGGCCTGCTTCAGATCTTTGAGTAGGTCAAAGATTCCATCGAACACACTGTTGTTGAACATACCCTCGGCAACGAAGGCTTGGCGGTAGGCGGCCGTAAAGTCATCCAGCTGCTCGGGGCGCACCCCGTGGCGCACCGCGCTCACCGTCATGGGCGGGCCCACAAAGCTCAACAGTTCCTGCTCGGTGGGCATTTCCAGTTCCATCACGGTGTAGGCATGGCGCACAGAAGCAATAATGCCCGGCGCGGAATCCATTAGGGTGCCATCAAGGTCAAGTAGAACAAGTTCCCAATTCATACCAACACCCTATGCCAGTGTGGCTGCTGGCTCCGCCGTCGTTACCAAAGCGGCCTATTGCACCTGCCACAATAGGGACATGCATTGTCCTGCCACGTCCACCCAACGCGAGCTCTTTACCCGTGCGGCCCAGCTCTTGAACGCCAAGCCCGTGGCTACTTCCGAGTGCTTTGCCACCGGTGGCGCGGTCCTGGGCAGGGTCACCCTGGCCCAGCCATATTCTGGTGGCCCTGGGTCTCATTCGGGAGTTCTCGATGCCTTCCTCAAGGTCACTTGGGAAGCTGAAGAGATTTCCGGGTTGCGTGCGCAGGCCGCGTGGCACTCCGATTGGAGTGCTCCTTTATTGGCTGCGGGTCCAATACCCAAAACCGAGTCAACGGGCGCTACTTTTGGGGCGATTATGGCGCTGGGCCAAACCGGTCTGCTGCCCACCGACGCCGATCTGGTGACGGCGATAGGCCGGCTGCATACCGACCTGGCCGCGGTGGACACAACCGAGTTGGTCCCGCTAACCGCCTGGTTTTCTGCCCTCGGGGACTTGGCACAAACACCACGGCAGTTGCCTGCCTGGGCCGGGCACGTCCTTGACTACGGGCAGGAGACGGCCCGCAAGCTGCTGGCGCAGCAAGATAATCTGACCGCCCTGCACGGGGATGCACACCACCGCAACCTCTTGAACTTCAGTACCCCGGATAAATCAGAGCCCGACTGGAAGTTCATTGACCCCAAGGCTCTATACGGCGACCGCACGTTCGACTACGTCAACATCGTGTTCAACCCGGATTTGGCCCAAAGCGCCAACCCAAAAACCCTGCTGGCCCGCGCCAGATCGATCGCGGCCCTAGCAAACATCGAACTTTTCACCTATCTGCGCTGGGTGGGAGCCTACGGCTGCCTGTCTGCGCTGTGGCACCTTGAGTCCGACCCGGAGTCAGCCGAGGCAATGACCAAGTTAGGCATCGCGAAGTTTGCCTTTAACCAAGCCCTGCACACCGGCGGGCCCGCCTAAGAGGTTTTACTTCGCGGCGGAGTCATCCTGGGCCATCTTGGCCAGCATCTCGTTGTAATCGTCCAACTCTTGGTCCCCGTGCTGGTCGACCCGGCGGTCCCGGCGCACGGCGGCCTGGGAGTCACTCTTAGCCCAGCTCACAATGACAATGATGGCCAGGGTGACCGTGGGGATCTCACCGATTCCCCACGCAATGCCGCCTCCCTTTTGCTGATCCAGGATTGCCGAGTCGCCCCACGGGCGGCCCATCAAACCAAACCAGTCTGGAGCCAGCAGGACGTCCATGCCCATAATGGCCACACCAAAGAATGCGTGGAACGCCATCGTGGCCAGCAGCAGGATCAACCGCAGCGGGAAGCGCGGGCGGTTTGGGCCCGGGTCAATGCCAATCAGTGCGTTAGCAAAGAAGTACCCGGCCATGGTGAAGTGCACGATCATCAAAATGTGCCCAAGGTGCGTGGACATGGCCAGCTCAAAGAGCGGGGAGAAATAGAACAGGATCATGGACCCGGCAAAGTTAATCGCGGCCACGATCGGGTGCGAGAAAAACTGACCGTAGCGAGAGTGAATGATCCCCAAGACCCACTCGCGCGGACCACGCGAGTTGTCCTTACGCGGCGGAACGGCCCGCATGAGTAACGTGATCGGGGCCGAGCTCACCAAGAAGATTGGGATGATCATGGCCAGGCTCATGTGCATGATCATGTGCGAGGAGAACAGAACCTTGCCGTACACGGCCGGTCCTCCGCTGGTCACCCAGAACATCAGGACCATGCCAAAGACCCAGTTGGTGGTGCGCAACCACGACCACGAGTCGCCGCGGCGGCGCAGGCGCATGACCCAGCGCAGGTACGTCACCAGACCAGCCACGCACAAGAACGCGAAGAGGATGTCCCAGCGCCACTGGGTGAACCAGCTGCCAATTGTTTGCTCGGGTGGCAGTTCCGCACCGGTCAATTGGTATGCGGGGCTCGGAGCCGTCGGGGCATCTTCCCTAGGTGGGTTCGCGCCACCGAGGGCAACCGCCACACCAGAGACCGATCCCATGACCAGTACCTCAACGGCGACCAAGCGCCAGAAGATAGCTGGCAGCCGTAGTTTTACGGGCTTGCCGGCCCGACCAGCCGCAGGCCGCGCTGGCTTCGTTTCTGAGGCATCGGAAAACTTCAGTGCTTCAGATTCTAGTTTGTCTACAACGCGGTTCCGGTGGAGCCACCCAAGGAAACCCAAAATAACAAACAATCCGGTCTTGGCAAGGGCCAAAATGCCGTACTTAGAGGTCAACCCCTCAAGGTCGCCCACTCGAATAATCGTATTGACAAACCCGGAAACCCCGACCATGGCAAAGCACCATCCAGCGATGTTTGAGTAGCGCCGGACCATGACCGCAAGTTCGGAAGGATCGATCGCTTTGACGGCCCGCAGAATCGCAATAGCCGCAAGAGCACCAATCCAAATGGTCGCGCCAACCAGGTGTAAGAACATGCCGGAAACCGCCAACTCGTGATTAGCGTTTCCCGCAGCGTGCCCCATCATCGCCATCATGACCAGCGGATACATGGCAATCACGAGCGTGATCATGGCGCCAATGGGACCGGAGATCAGCAAGCACAGCGTCGCCACAACCGCGGCCGTAATAGTGATGCTCAACAGCGCCTTACCCGATGGGATATTGATCAGGTAGGTGGTCCACTGCTCCCCAAAGAACGGGTCGGTGATCTGGGTGCCGATCGTATTAGCGCCGGCAAAAACCAGCTTGGCAATCGCGGTTAGCGTCCACGCGACCGCGCCACCTGCAGCAATATTCATGGTGGTTCTAAAGGTCAGGCCGGCCCCCGCCTGCTTGCCCTTGGCCGCTTCCGCACGCGCGGACTGTTTGGCCTGCCCGGCGTTGGGCACCACAAACACCGCAAGCATGAGCGCACCGAGGGTCACAGAAATAGACAGTTCTGTGAGCAAGGCGGAGGTTCCAAGTCCCCATCGAACGAGGGGCCCAGGGTCCATCATGAGCTGCGGCGCGAAGGACGCGGCAAAGACCGCGGCTCCCACCAGCGAGACTAAAGCAACGAATATTGCGAGCACCAAAATTGGCACAATTCTGCGTGCCGCTCGAGGTTCTGCACCCTGTTGTTGCGTTTTTCCTGCGGACAATGCTGGGCCGCTCACCCGTTTAGACTCCACCCTTACACCCTATTGCCCGCATCTCGTTTGCGGCGCAAAGATTCCACAAACAGCGGCGGAAAAGACGAAGTTCACAGTAAAAACTTAGGGTTGGCTGGCATACTGGCAAGGTTGACATTACGGAAAGGCATCAACGTGACCCGTGGCACTGGGGAAATTACCCCTGAAGAACTATCCCGTGCAAGCTCTTTGCTGGGCCAGATCAACAATATTTTTGACACCCGCGTGGTTGGTCAAACCGAGCTGCGCACCTCACTTGTGAGCGCGCTCATTGCCGGCGGACACATCCTGCTCGAGAGTGTCCCCGGTTTGGCTAAGACAACCGCTGCGGAGACGCTTGCGGCTGCAGTGACGGCATCTTTCCACCGTATTCAGTGCACCCCCGACCTCATGCCCAACGACATTGTGGGCACCCAGATTTACAACTACGGGACCGGGTCATTCACCACCCAGCTTGGACCGGTTCACGCCAACGTGGTGCTCCTTGATGAGATCAACCGGTCCAGCGCCAAGACCCAGTCCGCCATGCTTGAGGCCATGCAGGAGCGTCAAACCACGATTGGTGGCACCCTGTACCCGCTGCCGGACCCATTCATGGTCCTAGCTACCCAGAACCCCATCGAAGAAGAGGGCACCTACGTGCTGCCCGAGGCCCAGATGGACCGCTTCTTGATGAAGCAGGTGCTGACGTACCCCAGCCCAATCGAGGAAGTAGAGATCCTGAACCGGATTTCCTCCGGCACGCAAACCGCGGCTATCACGGCGCCTCCGGTTTCAATCGAGGATGTGAAGTACCTGCAAGAGTTGGTGGGCCGGGTCTATGTTGACGCTTCCATCAAGCGTTACATTGTTGACCTCATCAACACCAGCCGTGGCGCAGGACCGGTCCCAATCCAGGGACTCTCCCAGCAGATTCGGGTGGGGGCCTCGCCGCGTGGCGCAATCGCCTTGATGCAGGTTGCCCAGGCGCTAGCCATTGCGGCCGGCCGGGCATTTGTGGTTCCTGATGACGTCAAGCTCATCCGTCACCAGGTGTTGCGCCACCGGATTGTGCGTACCTTTGATGCCCTGGCCAATAACGTCACGAGTGAAGAGCTCATCAACGCTATCTTCGACTCCGTACCAACCCCTTAGGTCGAACCGCCATGGTAAATATTTCACGGCTGGCACAGATTCGGGCGCACTTGGATCTGCCCGTCCTGAAGCGTGCCGCCGGATTGCTGGAGGGGTTCCACCGGTCCATCTTCAAAGGCCAAGGCCAAGACTTTGATGACCTCTCGCTGTATACCCCCGGGGATGACATTGGGGATATCGACTGGAAATCTTCCGCGCGAGCGGGCATTCCCATCATTCGCCGCTTTGCCCAGCAGTCCAACCTCTCCGTGGTTCTTGCGGTAGATATTGGCCGGAACATGGCTGCGCTGTCTTCGCAGGGCACCAAGAAGAGCGACACCGCAATCTTCTTGGCCTCCCTCGTTGCCTACGTGGCCCGGGACCGCGGCGACCGCGTGGCCCTCGTTGCCGGTGATGCGGAACGTATGATTGCTCGCCCTCCTCGGGCCAGCACCCAAGACCTCGAGGTCATGTTGACCCAGTTGGACGCCCTGTTTGACGTGGCGTCCCCCGCAAGCGACCTCAACCGAACCTTAGAGCGCGTGCTCAACACGTTCCACCGCAGGTCCCTGGTCATTTTGATTACCGATGAGGTCAGGCCGGCCCTCGAGCATGAGCAGGTACTACGCAAGTTGAAAGTGCGTCACGAGCTCATGATTTTGCAAGTTTCCGATGCCTCCCCGTTTGTGGGTAGCCGTCTTAAGAACCAGCCACCCGTGTATGACGTGGACCGTCCGTTGAACATGCCCCGGTTCTTGGGGCGGGACGCCGCAATTCAGGACGAGGCCGTTGCCCACGTGCTCGCGGCCCGCCAGGCGTCCGCGGACTTGTTGCAGCGTTTGGGCATTGTCAGCGCCGTCTTTGACGGCGAAGAAGACGCACTTGTGCGGTTCACCACCGCTGTTATGAAGCAGAAGCAGATGATCACGTGATGTGGCTGCCTAGTTCTGCCGGTTCCCAATACACTCTTGCAAGGTTGAGACCACATGGATGTTGATGAAATTCTTGGGGTGACTACCTACAGTTCGTGGTGGTGGATTATTGCCCTGACACTATTTGTGCTGCTCATTGCTTGGTTTGTGGCTTTGCCGATTCTGACCAAGCGCCGGGTTCGCAAGTTGGGTGGTTATACCGCCCCACCAAAACCGCTACCCTACGGTGCGATGGACCCGGTGCGCATGCAGTATCAAGAGCGCATCCAAATGCTCGCGCAACGCCGTGCGGATGAAGAAATTACCGACCGCACCCTACACCTTGAACTCAGCGAAACCCTGCGCGAGTACGTCAAACTGAGGATCGGTTTGCCCGCGGACACAATGACCCTGACCGACTTACGGGCCGCAGGCGCCACAGAATCAGTCATCTCGGTGATTGAACGGTGTTATCACCCGGCCTTCTCACAGGCTGCCGAGAGCTCCCCATTTGGCCAAGAGCCGGTTGAGCGTGCCGTGACGGTCCGTGAGGCGTTGAATGTGGTGGAACGGTTCTGATGCCAGTAAATTCTGTTACTTCGACTCTGCAGTGGCCGTGGGCAATAGCGATTGTCCTTGGCGTTGCCGCGATTGTTGCCGGTGTTGCGTGGTTCGTGACGTGGCGGCGCAAAGACGGCGCAAAGAATAAGGCAGCCAATGCGCTTTGGGTAGCTAATTCCAGTTACGTCACCCAGCTACCGTCGTTTAAGAAGCGTGTTCGCATTTACCGGTTCACCCAGCTGGCCGGAATCGGTGGGCTAGTTGTGGGCCTCGTCGCGACCGGTGTCCTGGTGGCACGGCCGGCCAAGGTGGAGAGCGTTGATCCTCGGACCGCTAACCGCGACATTGTGCTGTGCCTTGATATCTCCGGGTCGATGATCGAGTACGACCAAGAACTGGTTGATATTTTCTCCGAACTTTCCGCTAACTTCTCTGGGGAACGGATCGCTCTTTCGGTGTTCAACTCAACCTCGCGGATTGTGTTCCCGCTGACCGATGATTACGAGCTGGTCCGCCAAGAACTCGAGGTCGCTTACCAAGCGCTGGACCCTTCGGTTCTGTTCTCTAGCTCCGAGGAAACTATCAATAAGTATCTGATGTTTACCGCTGGAGCCAACGGGGAGGCGGACGGCTCTTCACTCATTGGTGACGGTCTTGCCAACTGCGCCCTGCAGTTCGATGGTCAGACCATTTTGGATGAGAACGGCGAGCCGCGCTCTAAGTCCATTATTTTTGCTACCGACAATGCCCTCGAGGGCACCCCCATTTACACCTTGCAGCAGGCCGCTGACCTGGCAACCTCACTGGATGTTTCACTCATTGGGCTGTACGGCGCCGGCAATGCTTCAACCGAGCAGGAGCAGGAGTACCGCAAGATCTTTACGGACGCAGACGGCCTGTACTTTTACAGCAGCGACCCGTCCGCGATTGACTCGATTGTCGAGGATATTTTGGCCAGCCAAGCGGTCGATACCGATGCCGCCCCCATCATCACCACAACCGATGAAGTTGGGTCTTGGTTTATTTGGGTCTTGGTTGCCTTGGGCGGCTACCTGCTAGTGCAACGGAGGCTGGGAGAATGACATTTGAGCCCTTAGCCCCACTGGGCGGCTACATTACGCTCAGCATCTTGCTACTCGGGTTAGTGGGGTACTTCTTTGTTAAGGAGATCCGCACTCCCGGGCATGACGATGCCTCAATTGTGGATTGGTCCCGGCGCTTAGCAATCACCGTGCTGGTTATTTTCATTGGCTTTGGTCCCGGCCGCATGGTAGAAACCACCGAAACGGCACGCGCAAACGTGGACGTTTTCTTTGTGGTTGACCGCACCGGTTCCATGGTTGCGGAGGACTACGACGGAGACAAGCCGCGCTTGGATGGCGTCCGTGCGGACATCAATTCGTTAGTGTCGCTTCTGCCTGGGAGTCGTTTTGGAGTCATCAGTTTTGATTCCTCCGCAACCCAGCAGCTTCCACTGACTACGGATACCAACGCACTCAAGATCTGGTCAACCAACATGAACCAGGAAATAACCCTGTATTCCAAGGGGTCTACCGTGAACCGGGCCCGTGATGAGATGGCCCGAATCCTGGCGGATTCAAAGGAACGCTTCCCCCAAAATCAACGCCTGGTGTTCTTGATGACCGATGCCGAGAACACGACCGAGGATGAAGTTCGCAAGACCTTTGCTGATCTCGAGCCTCTCGTAGATGGCGGCGCGGTTCTGCTGTACGGAACCGAAGCGGGTGGGCCTATGAAGCAGTACGACCCCTATGACTTGGAACCCAAGTACATTGAGGATCACATGGCTCCCGGAACACCCAATGCCATCTCCAAGGCTGACCTTGGCGAGGGGAAGGCGATTGCGGCCGAGCTTGGGGTGGGCTTCTTCCACCTGACCGAACCCACCGACCTAGCACCTGCCGTTGCCGGAATTGACCCCGAGATCCTCTCCGTAGAGGGCGGGCGCATTGTTGAGGTATTTCAATTGATGATCTGGCCCTTCGCGATTGGTTTGGCCGCCCTATTGACCTGGGAACTGTCCGTAGTTGTAGCACGGTCGGCCCGGAGAGTTGGTTAAGATGTCACAGCCTCACGCTCCCGGCGACCCTACCGCTGCCTTTCGACCACAAGCAATGGGCCAGCAGGGTCTGTCCCATTCCGATGCCGAACTTCTGTCAAAGATGCGCCGCCGGTGGCTCTTGTGGTCAATCGTTCCGGTCTTAGCAGCCCTAGTTACAATCGGTTTTGTCTTGTACACCCTGGCGTGGAACGGCTTGGGCAGCCAAAAATATAACGCCCAAGATTACGCAGGGGCTTCCAGTAATTTTGGGAAGAACACCGGATGGAAACCTGCCCAGCAGTGGGTAGCTCACTTCAACGAGGGGACCTCCACCTTGGCCGGTGGCGGTTACTTACGCGCGATTGAATTACTGGACAGCGCCAAGGAGAAGGCTCCAAAGCTCGATCCAGAGGTCGACTATTCTCAGCTTGAAGAGTCCCAAATGCCTCCCGTGTGCATGATCAACGCCAACCTGTCGATCGCTTGGGCGCTCAGCGGTAACAACGCCTTCGACGAGGGGCAGCCCTTCTTGGAGGAGTTCCGGGCAGTCCTAGCCTCGATGACCACCGCAAAAACGCCGACCGCATACGCAGATCTGCTCGGCTCGCTGCAGCCAATCGCAGACGACGGCATAGCAAAGTTCACCAAAGCTAAAGAGGCCTACGACAAGGCCCTTGAAATCCGCAACGAGTTCAAGTGCCCTGATCCCCACGGCGCCGCCGAGGCACTAGCGGAGGCCAGCCAAAAGGCCCAAGACGCTATTGACGAGCTTTCAAACCCGCAATTGCCTCCACCTCCCCAAGAACAACAGGAGGAAGAGCAGGAACCGGAACCTGATCAGGGTGAAGGTAACGAGGGTGAACAAGGCCAGGGCGAGCAGGGTGAGGGTGGCCAAGATGAGCAAGAGTCCCCCGCCGAGCCAGATGATAATCCGGGGGAAAGTAGCGGCGGTGGCGGCAATCTCACCCCGGATGAGCAGGCCCGGCAAGACCTACTGCACGAGCAAAACAAGGCCGGCCAGCGCGAACGTGACGCGACCGAGGGCTACATGGGCGGTTACGAGTACACCCCCAAGCAGTGGTAGTACACCCCGCTAACTCATCCGTTTGTTGACCCATCCCATCGTTGAGCAGGGTTGCCGATTACCGCTTTGCACAAAGCCGTAAGAAGGCACCCTGCTCTTCAATCTGGTGGGGGCTACCAGGGATTGCTCCGCGCAGGTGTTTGGAAAACACCATGAAGGCACTGTGCTGACCGCGGGAGATCGAAACATTGAGTCGGTTGCGGTTACGCACAAATTCCAGCCCCCGCGGGGCCTCTGTGGCACTCGAGGTTGCCAGCGAAACAATCGCGATTGGCGCCTCTTGGCCTTGAAATTTGTCAACCGTACCAACGGCAGTTTCCTCAAGCCCCGCGGCTGCCAGGTGGTCCCGCAAGAGGTGGACCTGGGCATTGTAGGGCGCGACCACAATGAAGTCCTGTGCTTCGAGGGGGCGCGGTGGCGTTTGTGCATCGAGTTGCCACTGGCTGCCCAGTAGCTCGGTGATAATACGGACCACCTCCTGGGCTTCTTCAACACTCGCGGCAACGTTTCCAAGGTGGTCGAGTTCCCGCACGTGCAGACCCGGCGCCAAGTTGTCTACCTTTCGGCCGCTAGTCTTTGCTACCGCATGCAGTTTGCCCTCATAGGACAGGTCCGAGACCACCGACGTCAGGTCCGGGTGCATCCGCCAGGTTTGGTCGAGGAAGAATCCGCGGTCCGCCGCAATGGTGGCATCATCCCCCACCATCCAACCCAACACCGATTCATTGACCGGTTCCGGGTGTACGCCCTGGCTCACCTGCGGAAGTTGTTGTGGATCTCCCAGCAGCAAGATTCGATCCGCAGCATGGCTGACCGCGAGCGCGTTGGCCAACGAATACTGCCCCGCCTCATCGATTACTACGAGGTCAAACCTGCCCTCAGGCAAGAAATTGTCAGCGCACAGCGCCCAGGCCGTACCACCGACAACAAACCCACCGGCGGCCTGAGCATAGAACTTCTGTGCTTTGGGTCCGCTCAGGTCGCTCGTTCCCTCGGGTGGAGCCTGACCACTTCCCGGGCGCTTACCTACGGAGTGCTCGGACAGTTTGCCGTTTTTGACCACGGCACTGAGCACGTTATCCACCACCGCGTGGGATTGGGCTACAACCGCAATCTTCCAGCCTGCCCAGACAAGTTCGCTGATCACGTGCGAGGCAACGTATGTCTTCCCTGCCCCTGGAGGTCCTTGAACCGCAACGACCGCGTGCGGGTCACTCACCAACGCGGCGACTACCCTGGGTGTCCAATCGTGGTTTCCCGCGGCGCCGGAGTCCGCCTGCTCGTCAGCGATCTCAACCACGGCGCCGCGCCGGCCCAATAGGTTGGTCCTGGCACTGACCGGCAAGTCAACCTGACCGGTTGAAGTCTTGCCTTGGACGTGGCCGGCCACCTCAACCCCAAATTCCTGGAGCCGGTCCGCGATTGGTTTGCTCGAGATTGGCATGGGCGGTGTCAGCCCAATGGGCAGGTCAGAATACTCGGGTACATCCTTGGGGAGCTTTTCTTTGACGGTCATCACTACGCGGTCGGTTCCGTGGACCGGCTCGATTTCTTCAATCGTGGCACCCGAGGCGTTGTACTTACGCTGCGCGGTTGCGGACTCCTGCAGACCGTCCGGGGCAGGAGCATCATAAACACTCATGACCTTTGCGCCGGGCCGCAACTTGTTCCCGGGTTCTAGCTCACCGTGAAGCGCCAGGATCCGTGATGGGGTACGCTCCCGGCCCACAATCTGCCAGTCATCGGTTACCTCTGCGCGGATGGGCCTGAAGATCTCCGAGCCGGTCCAATCCTCAACCGGGTCCTGCAACCGGGCAAAGTGGTCCCACCAAAACTGCTTAGCCTCACGCTTGTGGTAATCCATGGCGGCCCAAGCCATCCGGGCCACAACCGTTTCCAACTCGTGGAATTGGCCGCCGTGTTGGGCATGGTCAATGAATTCGCGCAGGGCAACGTGGGTGGGGTCCGGCTCGGCGTGCTCGGGCAGGAGTTCCTCCGGGAGTGCATATTCGGCCCGCTCAATCACCACACCTTGGTCTTGGGCAATCCCACTCAGCCAGTTGTACAGGTGCAAAGTCGACTCGCAGTCGTACCGGTTGTAGTCCTGGATCAGGGCCAACCTGCGCTCGAATTCCGTCTCGTTACCCAGGTCTCGCTCGGTGATGGCATCGGCGTAGGCCGTGATGGAATCCGCGGCGTTGGTGACCCCCTCCCTGCTCATCCCTAACGCATCCGCGTAAAATGGCTCAAGTTTCTTGATGCTGAGCGACCGACCCGAGGTACGCAGCCCCGAGCGCACTACCGCATAGAGGTCAACAAAGACTCCGGACCGCAACAGGTGGTCTAGTTCCTCTTCTCTTGTTCCATACTGGGTGGCTAGGCGCTTGAGTGCCGTGGTCTCATACGGGGCGTAGTGGTACACGTGCATGCCCGGCGACCCCGTGAAGCGTGCAAGCACATAGTCTATAAACCGTTCAAAGGCCTGCTTCTCAGCCACCCGGTCGTGGGCCCATAGGGCGTTGAACCAGGGCCGGCCATCAGATCCAAGTTCTCGCGTGCACCAGCCAAACAGGTACTCCAGACCCCACTGCGTAGAGCCCTGCTCGGTGTGGAGCGGGTCGCCCTCGAAGTCGAAGAAGATATCATCGCTGTCCGGAGCTCTCAGGAGGCCAAATGAGTCCTTATCAATGACTCGATATTCCCCGGGGCCATCCGGGTCTCCTTGCTCCCCGGCCAAAAACAACTGCGCCTGGGCACTCAGGGCCGCCAACATGTTGTCCCTGATGCCCGTGGAGTTAACAAATCCCGGCTCAAATTCGAGGCTATCTGCGACGCAAACTCTGGCCAGCTCTTCAACGGTGAAGATCCCCACCCCGTGGAGTTTAGCCCGGTGACCGGCCGTGCAACCCATCACCAACAGCACGTCCCGTGCCGGCAGCAACTGTTCTTCACACCCGTCGCAGCGCCCGCAGGTTTGCAGACCAGTACCACCTTGTTCCAGCGTTCCCCAGGTGGTTAAAGACTGGGAGTCCAACCTCGCCACCAAGTCGAGGTAGGTTTGGCGCACCAGCTCAAAGACGGGGATCACGTCAAACACGTTGTGATGGGTGATCTCCCCGGACCCCAATACCAGGTACCCGGTCTGGCTGACCCGCACACCGAGCTGTAAGAGCGCATCCGCATAGGCGGCAATCTGCAGCACGGCCGCGCTCTGCGCAGACCTCGCCAACTTAGTGTCATACACCGCGTATGTGCCATCGTCTTGACGGATCAAGAAGTCAGCCCGCCCAACGAGCGCGCCCGTGCGTACCGGAACCTGAAAGAGTGCGGGCACCTGCTGGGCAACAGCGGCAAGGACATCCTGGGCGGAAAAGTCTGAGGCATCGAGAACCCCTTCTCTACCAAAGCGCACCTGCAACTGAGCCAAAAAATCCTGCTCGTGGGCATCGCCCAGCTGCGCCAACCGCGTGAGCATCTCATCTGCCCCGTGGACCGTGCAGTCTTGGTCCCCGCAGTGTTGCCCAACGGGCAGCCCACACGGGGCAAGGCGCCACCCCTGCTTTAGTTCATAGGCGCGCGCGGCACCGTACTCACACTGCGTGGCAGCAACAAGCTCGGTGACAGAGGAGGTCAGGTGCACTGGAAAACCCTTCGTTGGCATCTCCTTGGTTATACCCCACCACTGCGACACCACCGGGCATCTGGGTGCAAGCGAATGTTCCTTGGCGCGATCTCCACACCGGGTCTTGTCAGAAACTCAATCTTCCGCCATTCTTATAAGAGCCAACGTTAACCGTTTGATGTTGGCGCGTAACCTAGGCTTCCCACCTAGTGCATGAACCAGGCGTCCTGAACCGCAGCGCTGCGGCATATCCGTAAAGGAATCACATGAACTGGCTTGAAGTCTTTGGGTGGATCGGCTCGGGAGTACTGGTGTGGTCGCTCCTGCAGACCAGGATCCTACGGCTGCGTGTGCTCAACCTGACCGGCTGCGTGATCTCCGTTATCTACGCGCTGCTGGCCGGCATTTGGCCAATCCTGGGGCTCAACGCCGTTTTGGCCCTCATCAACATCTTTCACCTGCGCAAACTGACGTCCCAGGCCGCCAATGAAACCTCCTATTCCGTGGTTGCCTTGCAACCTTCCGATGCCTATTTCCAGTTCCTCCTCACCAAGCACGCCGCCGATATTGCCGCGACCCACCCCAACTTTTCGGGAGTGCCGGACGACGCTGAGGTCTACCTGATCCTGCACATCGATGAGACCGTTGGCATGGTCGTGCTGTCTCAGCCGACCGCGGGCCACGCGCAAATTGTGCTGGATTACGTAACGCCCAGGTTCCGGGATTTCAGCCCCGGCCGCTACCTTTTCCAAGACTCCGGGCTACTGCGGGAACGGGGCCTAGCCAGCATCACAACCCAGCCGCATTTAGATGCACCGACCCAAAAGTACTATGCCGCCGTAGGATTCAGCCGGCAGGGCGACCATGCGGTCCTCGAGCTTGGTTGACCTGAGCTAACCCGGAGCCAAAAAGGGGCGCTCAAACTACCCCAAGGTTCAGTAGAACTTGCCCATCCCTGTCTGACTTGTCAACGGGGACCTTTTCGCTGGGGAATTTCTGTCTGGGAACTTAGCGCGGCCTCTTGGAGCCCAATGGGGACGGGCGTGGCGCTAGTTCCTGACCGTGCAGCCGGCAGTATTATGACTAACTGCGTGTCCAACAATCTGGAGTTGTCATGTCGCTATCTGCACCACACCCAAAAATCCCACCAATTTCTACCGCCGCTGGTAAGAACTGGGCGGGAAACCTGACCTACTCTGCTCGCGATCTGGCGGCACCAACCACCGGGGCCGAGCTCGCAGCCGCAATGTCCAAAAACGACGGACCAATTAAGTTCTTGGGTTCGCGGCACTGCTTTAATAATGTTGCTGATACCGACGGCACCATGATCACCCTTACCGAGTTTGAACCACTGACCGCTCGGACCTTGGAGATCCAGGAACACCCAGACCGGCCGGGCCACGGCTGGGTGCGGGTTCCCGCGGCAACCACCTACGGATCGCTTGCGCAATTGCTCGACCAGCAGGGCTGGGCAATCAGCAACTTCGCTTCCTTGCCACACATTTCCATTGCCGGGGCAATCGCTACGGGAACCCACGGGTCCGGCAACAACAACCGGGCGCTGGTTGGGGACATTCGCGCGTTTGAGATCATGACACCAAGCGGTCAGGTGCGCACCGCCCGCCGCGATGGCACGGGTGACTTTCCCTATGAAGCCGCCGTTCACCTGGGCGTATTTGGGGCGCTGACCTTTGTAGAGATCGATATTGAACGTCAATACCAGGTGCGCCAGGACCTGTTCACCGGGCTTGCTTGGGATCAGGTGTGGGAAAACTTCGACGCGATTACCTCAAGCGCATACTCGGTTTCCATGTTTACCCGTTGGTATTCAACCGAGGTGGACCAAGTTTGGCTCAAGTCCCGCACAACAGGCGACCTCACCGCCGCACAGGGAGAATCATTTTTTGGGGCCCAGCGGGCGACCGTCAAGTTGCACCCGCTACCCAACGTTGACCCCCTGCACTGCACCGAGCAGCTTGGCGTTCCCGGCCCCAGCCACGAGCGCCTAGCGCACTTCAAGATGGGGTTCACCCCCTCTAAGGGTGAGGAGCTGCAGTCCGAGTACCTCATTCCACGGCGCAACGCGGTGCCCGCCATCCAAGCCGTATTAGCGTTGGGGGCCAAGATTCGGCCGCTGTTGTTTATCTCTGAAATTCGGACCATGGCAGCTGATGGCGGCTGGCTCAGCCCATCGGGTCAAGAAGACAGCATTGGCCTGCACTTCACCTGGCACCAACGCGAGGCCGAGGTCATGCGGCTGCTACCAGAGATTGAAGCGGCACTAGAGCCCTTCACGGTCCGCCCGCACTGGGGCAAATTACATACGTTTACCAAGGAGCGGTTGGCCCCGCTGTACCCGCACTTTGACGACTTTGTCGCACTGGCACGGGAATGCGACCCCACGGGCCGGCTCAGCAACGCTTACCTGAGGGAAACCCTCGGGCTCTGACCTCGCACACCCGCCCTAGAGTCCGTCGATTGACACCAAAGTCTGGTGTCAATCGACGGACCCTGCCCCGGAACCGCGGTGGAGCCGATCACCGGCAGCCAACCATCCCCACAGGCTGACGCCAAGGATCGGCAGTAGCAACAGCCGAGTTGCCCACCAGGCTCCCGTTCCCGGTGTTGGAAACGGGACATGTGCAACGTAAAGCAGGCCGTACACAATGACCAGCACGGGTAGGTGCCACAAAAACGCCCGCATCGAATAACGGGCGGCAACATCCAATACCTGTGCCGCCTTGGGCTTATCTATCCAGGTCTTCAGCCACGGCAACGCTGCCACGGCAAGCGGAATAAGAACCAGTCCGTGCAAGAGGGAGGGAATGCCGGGCGGACTCATGTTTGAGCGCTCTCCACTGAGGCCCACCATGGACTCGGCGTAAGTGCTCGTGGCGACCGTCGCAGCCAAACAACCCAATGCTAGCGTCGCCCAGGAAAGCAGGGCGGGCATCGGGAGCTTTGAAAGCCTGCCATCAAAATAAAAGAACCCTAGTTGCTGACTTGTGGCGTGCACAAACACGTAATTTAGCCAGCCGATCAAGGGTTGATCGAGGGCCGTACGGAGCAGATCAACCATGACCGCCAGCACCGCCAAGACCAGCACCACCCGCCACCCAAAGCGACGGTGCAGGGCAAATAATGCGGGCGTCAGCGCCGCGAGCCCGCCATACACGGCCACAAACCACAGCGGCATGACCACCACAACCGCGATGGTAAGTGTCAGTCCGGTTGGGGCACCAAGTAGGAGCGCCAGACCCGCCACAGCCGCAACCACCCCAATGAAAGGGAGCGCGGGGATCAACAGCCCAGAGACTCGGCGCCGCACCCACGCCCCGGAACCGGTTCCGCGAGCGTGCGCACGGGTCAGGCTCGTAGCGTTGGAGAAGCCGCCCACAAAGAAGAACAGCGGGATCAACACGAGCGCCCACGTGATCGGCCATAGGAACCGGTTAATGTTCAGCACGTTATCAACCGTCATGATCCGGTCCGGTCCCACTGCAACCGCGCCCATGATCCAGTGCCCAAGGATGACTGCGCCCAACGCCAACGAACGCAGCAGGTCCGGGAATCTATCCCGAACCTGCTGCCCCTGGCCAACCGGCGCTGCTGCACGATCAGTCATTGCTTACGTCTCTAGTAGGCAGACTGCTCATCAAGCACACGCACTTGTTTGCGGAAGTACAAGAATCCGAGGGTAGCTACCGCAGACAACCCTAGGAGTCCCCACATCAAAGGCGTCCAATCTCCCACTCGAATCCCGGTCGCACCGGTGTCATCGAGGTTGAAGAAGAGCACCAGAAATACGACGATCCCCAAGAAAATATCAAAGAGCATGATGTTGGAAATCATTTTGAGGCCGGCAATCCTAGGATTCTTTTGGCTCCCGGATCCAATGTTTTCCCGGGCATTTTGCGCGGTTCTTGGGATCGCCGAGCCCTTAACACCTTTGCGTAGTTCGCTTCCCGGGGTGAGTCCTGGAATATTTTGCTGCTCTGGGATGAGCCCGGGGATCCGCGGGTCTTGTTCCTTCATGGCACACCTCAAAATTTAAGTCACGAACTCGCACCGTTCAGCTCGCTAGTTGCGCTGCGTTGGGCGAGTGGGAGCGCTTCCTTGTGCGACCCCGTAACCCAAGGATACGCCCGCACGGTAATACGTAGGAATTGGTCAGCACGGCCTACTATTGCCTACCCCTATCAGCCACTACGATGATCCTTAACCTACTCGTTTGCGGTTCCATGACACTTTGGAGATGCCTTGCCCGTTCCACTTGTGCAGTTTCTGGCCGATGCGCGGTTTAGGGTCACCAAGTTCCGCGAGGGCTACGACATGATCGAGGTTGATGACTTCATCGATGAGATGGTCGGGGCCGCACGGGCGCTCAACCCAAACCAGCTAGATACCATGCCGGATCTGGTGCTGAACAAGAAGTTCCAGGTCACCAAGTTCCGCGAGGGCTATGACATGGGCGAGGTTGACGACTTCTTAGATGAGGTACTGGGCCACTTCCGGGAATTGGCAATCCGGGCCGACACCGGGGAGTTTGCAGCCAACAACGCCCCCGTGCCCGATGGTAAAGCGCAGGGCAAACGGTACGTGGAGAAAAACGGGCGTATCCGTCTCAGCAAGAATCCAAATATTACCGCACCACGGACAACCTCCGGCACGCCCACATTTCCTTTTGACGGCGCATTCTTCAACGCAATCCAGTTTGAGAAGACCCGTTTTGGTGGCCTGAACATTGATGAGGTGGACCAGTACGTAGCCCACGTCAAGCGGGTTGTTTGGCGCAATGACGCCGATTCCATCTACGCTCTCAGCGCCGAGGCAATCAACCAAGACTTCTCCAACGCTGGCCTGCTCAAGGTTGGGTACTCCTCCGCGGAGGTCTACGAATTCTTAGATGACGTCAATGCTCGCGCCGCTACATATTAGGAGTTTCCATGTCCGATGCTTCACTGCCTGAATTGCCGTTTACTTCCGTAAAGTTCCGACGCAGTTATGAGATGGACCCCGTCGACGCGCTGCTGGAACGGATTGCGTACGCGCTCAAACACAATGCGGGCATCGAGCTACAGGCGCTGCACAATACTTTGCTCACCATCGAACTCCCCACCACCAAGTGGCGGGAGGGTTATCTCATGAAGGAGGTCGATGCCCACCTCGATGAGGAGCACCGGCGTATTGGACAGGCCCTGGGGATTCAACCGGCAAGCCCCGCGTCATTATCTGATTTCCCGTTGGCAGACGTCTTCCGTAAATACCAGCAGGACTAAGCCGTCAACGTCATCTTTACCTCGGGCCTTGTCATACCGGACCAAGCAAAACTGCAAGAATTAAGACTGCCCCGCAACAACTATTACCGTTGTGGCGGGGCAGTACGCGTTTTTCAGGAACTCTAAGGCTTACGCCCAAACCAGCCCGCGGCCCGGCTCTTCAAGTACGGCGGCAACATCGGCCAGGACTCGCGCCCCGAGTTCCCCATCAACAAGGCGGTGGTCAAAGCTTAAGGCCAGCTGGGTGACCATGCGTTTCTTGATCTTGCCCTTGTGCACCCAAGGCTGCTCGCGGATAGCGCCGAACGCTAAGATCGCGGACTCACCCGGGTTCAGGATTGGGGTTCCGGTGTCAATGCCAAACACACCAACGTTCGTGATGGTCACCGTTCCGTCGGTCATGTCCGCAAGGCTGGTCTTGCTTGCGCGCGCCTTGCTGGTGAGCTCAGCGATCCCCTCGGCCAGACCCTTGAGGCCTAGACGGTGCGCATTCTTGATGTTTGGCACCACCAGGCCGCGGCTCGTTGCGGCCGCAATTCCAAGGTTAACGTAGTGCTTGTACACAATTTCTTGGGCCTCATCATCCCAGCTTGCGGCGATCTCCGGGTGCCGGTTAATAGCCAGCAGCAGCGCCTTTGCAGTGATCAGCAGCGGCGTGACCCGGACGTCGGCGAATTCCCGGTCCTCGCGCAGCATCTTGACCAGGCGCATGGTCTTGGTGACATCGACGGTTTGGAATACGGTCACGTGCGGCGCGGTGAACGCGCTGGCGACCATGGCCTCCGCGGTGCGGCGGCGCACAGATTTAACCGGTACGCGGGTCTGGCGGCCGTCTGAGGACACCTTGCCCGATGCCAACCACGGGGCGTCCACGTCACTTGCGTAGGTGGCCAGCGGCTTTGCCTCCGTTTGGGCCGATGCCGCAAGGACATCTTCCCGGGTGATGAGCGATCCGGGGCCGGTTGGGGTCACCGAGTTGAGGTCAACGCCAAGGTCACGGGCGAGCTTTCGCACCGGCGGTTTACTGCGAACAGCCTCGTCTCCGGCCGGGCGCTGGACCGTGTGTACGTCCGGCCGGCGTGGGCGACGCTTGGTTGAACCTTGGCTAATACCGTAGCCAACGAGGACTGATCCGCTTTCTTCCTCGGCTACACCGAGGACCGCGGCAGGTGCTGCAGCGGTCACGGTGGAAGTTGAAACCGGCTCAGGAGCCTGACTTGGCGCGGTAGCGCTGGCCTGGTCTTGGGTGGCTGGCTCACTCGGGGTGGTGGGAGCAGCCACAGGCTCTGCTTGTGACAGATCCTGTTCTTGAGCCGGTAGATCTGGGGTGGATACGGCGGGGCCATCAGGGGCAACGTCAACAACCATGATGACGGTTCCCACGTCAACGACGTCACCTTCGGCGCCGTGTAGTTCAGTAACAATGCCATCAAAAGGGCAAGGCAGCTCGACCAATGACTTTGCGGTCTCGATCTCAAGGATCACCTGGTTCACCTTGACCCGGTCGCCAACCGCGACGTGCCAAGTAACAATCTCGGCTTCTGTCAATCCCTCGCCGGCATCCGGCATCGGAAAGCGCTCAAAAGTAGGCATGAAATTCCTTAAGTTCAGTACGCAAAGACGCGGTCAACTGCGTCTAGCACCCGGTCGAGGTTGGGCAGGTAGTCGTGTTCTATCTTGGCAACCGGGTAGGGGTTGTGGAACCCTCCGACACGCAGAACCGGTGCCTGTAGTTCGTAGAAGCAGCGCTCGGTGATGCGGGACGCAATTTCTGCTCCCGGACCCATGAACTTCAGAGCCTCATGAACGACCACGCAACGACCGGTCTTGCTAACGGATGCCGCAACCGTGTCAATGTCTAGTGGAGAGATAGCGCGCAGGTCAACAACTTCAACGCTCTTGCCTTCTTGTGCGGCTGCCTCGGCAACCCGCATGGCCGTTGCCACGGTGGGGCCGTAAGCGACGACGGTGACGTCGGTTCCGGCGCGGGCCACAATGGCGCGGTTCAGGGTATCAACACCAACCGGCGCGGACAGATCAACAGGACCCTTTTCCCAGTACCGGCCCTTTGGTTCAAAGAACAGGACCGGGTCTGGGCTCGCGATTGCTTCTTGGATCATTGTGTACGCATCTTGCGCTGACCCTGGGGAAACAACGCGCAGGCCTGCCGTGTGCGCAAACAAAGCCTCGGGGCTTTCGGAGTGGTGCTCAATCGCGCCAATCCCACCGCCGTAAGGAACCCTGATTACCACTGGAAGTTCAATGCGACCCTTGGACCGGTAGTGCATCTTGGCAAGCTGCGTGGTGATCTGGTCGTAGGCGGGAAAAATAAAGCCATCAAACTGGATTTCGCACACCGACCGGTACCCGCGCATGGCCAAGCCAATAGCGGTACCAATGATTCCAGACTCAGCAAGTGGGGTGTCAACCACCCGGTTGCCACCAAACTCAGCCTTGAGCCCCTCGGTCACCCGGAATACTCCGCCGAGGTCGCCAATGTCCTCACCCATGAGCAGGACCTTGGGGTTGTCAATCATTGCCTTACGCAGTCCGGCATTAATAGCCCGGGCGAAGGGTAGATTTTGAATATCTGGAGTCGCCGGAGCGACCGTTTGAGCTACCTGGTTCACCGGTTAGGCCCCTGTTCTGAATCGAGGAATGAAGATTCATACCGCTCAAACCATGCCCGATCCTCGGACACGATTGCGTGGTCGGTTGCGTAGACGTTTTCAAACATGGAGGTAGCAGATGGCCGGCCCAGGGACTTCACGTAGTTGCGTACGTGCTCCCCATAGCTATCCAACTCAACCGCAAGGGCTTCCTCGTCAGCCTCGCTCCAGGCGTTCTGGGAATCTAGCAGAGCACGCAGGCGGTCGATTGGATCCTTTGCCTCCCACTGTGCTTCCTCTTCCCGCGAGCGGTACTTGGTGGGGTCATCCGAGGTGGTGTGAGCACCCATCCGGTAGGTGACCGCCTCAATCAGCGTTGGTCCCTGACCTGCGCGAGCACGGTTCAATGCAATGGTCGTGGCCGCGTAGCAGGCCAGCACGTCATTGCCGTCAACCCGGATTCCGGGGACACCAAAACCTTCACCGCGCAGATACAGCGGCACCTTGGTCTGCTTGTGGGTGGGTACTGAAATTGCCCACTGGTTATTCTGCACAAAGAAAACAATGGGAGCGTTATTCACTGCTGCAAAGCCGAGCGCCTCGGAGACATCACCTTGAGAGGTAGCGCCGTCGCCAAAGTAGGCAATGACCGCTTCGTCACCCTCACCCATCCCCAAGTCGGCGTCACGCTGGAAACCCATGGCGTAGCCGGTTGCGTGCAGCGCATGGGAGCCAATCACCAATGTGTACAGGTGAAAATTGTGCTTAAAGGAGTCCCAACCACCGTGGTCAACGCCGCGGAAGAGTTGCAGAATCTCGGCAATATCCATGCCGCGAGTGTAAGCAACGCCGTGTTCCCGGTAGGACGGGAAGACCATGTCCGTTGGCCGCAAGGCGTGGCCGGAACCAATCTGGGCACCCTCTTGGCCACGCAGTGGCGCATACAGAGCGAGTTCCCCTTGACGTTGGAGCGAGGTGGCTTCGTTGTCAAACCTGCGCACAAACATCATGTCGCGGTACATGCCCCGCAGTGCATCCGCATCGAGGTGCGCAACCAGGTCACGGTATAACGCGTTCTCCTGCGACTCCACCAGTTCACCCTGTGGGGTCAACAGTTGGATAGGGGTGTGCTCGGCTTCTGTTGGCTCAAGCTCGGCTTGCGCGTGCGTGCTGTGAAGCAGACTGGTCACGCGTCCTCCTTTGTGTCTTAGAACCCGTGCGGACTACTCGGGTGCCTTGAGGGATTAGCCCATCAGGGTTGCCGGCATCGAGATGCACCACAAACCGTAGGCTACGCTAGCGTAACTTACGCAACCGTAGGTTATCTAGGACATTGGCCCGAAAAGAGCCGCGCGTGTTTTTGTATAACTCCTACAAACGATCTCCAACAATAGGCCGCTGGCCGTTTGATTCCGGGGTTCTTGTGGGTGCATATTGTGGATATCAACAGATCTGACGGCTTGAAAAACTCACCACATCACACCGCCGCCGACCATTCATTGACCGGGTTGCAGTCCCCAGATGCTCCTTTTTCAAGGATTCCAAGCCTCCACTCTGCTACTTTTTATCCTATGAATCCCCGCAAAGGCCTGACCGCACTGTCCGCCGCACTGCTCTTAGCCGTTGGTGCCTGCGCAGGCTCCGACGGAGAGGCAAAGCAGAGCACACCGCCCTCGCCAAGCAGCACAGAATCAACCGAGGCTGAAGAATCTGAAGAATCCCAATCGCCTGCAGGAGACAAGGAAGCAACCGAGTCAGAACCATCCGCCACTGAAACCAGTTCTAACACAGGGAACCTGTGGCCCACCTGCGACGAAATTGCCGCGGCGATTTCTGAATTCATCACCAGCGATTTTGCTCCAGACGACCGTGACATGCCCGCCGAACCCCGAGACGGTGAACTTGCTTGTGCGTGGTCCGTGTTTACCGGTCAACCCGGAGACGCTCCCAATAGGGCAAATATCGCAATGCGCTGGGTCTACCTCATGGGAGTTGACGGGTTGCCTAACCCGAATTTGTACGAGGTCCAAGGTATGATCACGAGCCCCTCGGCAGCGGAGGAACTAGGCGGGTACGCAATTTCAGAGAACAAGGCAGGCCTAACAGACCCCATAGGCAGGCACGGTAGCTCGGTCGCCTTCGACGGTTACTTGATTTCTGTCCGGGCAGATGGCGACTACCCGGCACATTCCCCAATTCCAGTAACTCACGCGCAAGGCATTGACTACGGCATCAAGGTTTATCAAGACCTTTTGCAGTAGCCAGCCAAGTTCACGCCGAAAACACCATGCAGCCGTATTACCGGTTCATGGCCCGATCTTGTTACTGCCAAGTGGCAGCGAGCTCAAGGAAGAGGTCCGTGGCTTCCGGTTCGCCCACGCTGACGCGGATCCCCTCGCCACCAAAGGGGCGCACCAACACCCCTTTCGCAGTGCACTGCTCGGCAATCGCAGCGGTCCGGTCCCCCAGGCTCAGCCATACAAAGTTGGCCTGAGAATCGGCGACTTCCCAGCCTTGGACCCGCAGACCCGCAAGCAAACGGGCACGCTCCGTAATAATGTGGTCCACCCGCTCGTGCAGCTCATCACTTGCGCGCAACGAGGCCAAAACCGCGCGCTGGGCTACCAGGGACACACCAAAAGGCGTGGCAACCGCACGCACACCAGCGGCAATGCGAGGGCGCGCAACCGCGTAACCAACCCGCAGACCGGCAAGGCCGTAGGCCTTTGAGAACGTCCGCAGAACAATAACGTTGGGGTATTGTGCCAACGCGGCTAAGGCATCGAGAGCATCGTCCATCTGCACAAACTCGAGGTAGGCCTCATCGAGAACCACCAAAATATTCTTGGGCACCCGTGCCAAAAATGCCATGGTCTCGGTATGCGTAACGGCCGGGCCCGTTGGGTTGTTGGGGGTGCAGACCATGATGACCTTGGTGCGGTCCGTGATCGCGTCCACCATGGCATCGAGGTCCAGCCGGTCACCGGCGCCAAGCGGCACCTGAACGCTGGTTCCGCCCGCAACAGAGACCACGATTGGGTAAGCCTCAAACGAGCGCCACGGGTAAACAACCTCGTCCCCCGGGTTCACCACCGTTTGCAAAATGTGCGCTAGAACGGCGACCGAGCCCGTGCCAAAGACCAGGTTTTCCGGGGCAATTGGCCCCTTCTCAAGCGCCTGCTCACTCGCGCGGTCGGTTAAATACGCAGCGAGGGCATCGGAAATGTCGGTGTTCCCCATGTCCGGGTAGCGATTGATATCGCTGGCCGCATCCGCAATTGCCGCCACAACAGAGGGCAACGGCGGGTATGGGTTCTCATTCGATGACACCTTATAGGCCGCAGCTCCAACCGGAATTCTGGCTCCGGGAACGTACGTGGGTAGGGCATCAACGGCAGGACGGAGGTTTACACGCGACTCATTCACACAGTCCAGTCTGCCACTACCCACAAAATTCACGCATTCCGGTTCGATTGCTGGGCAAATACTGGCAGGATTGGGGGTATGAACTTCTTTAAGACCCTGTGCGTAACGGTTCTGGCGTTTTGGTTAACCACCTTGATGCTGGGCAACCACTTTGAAGTGGTTGGGGAATTCCGTGTGGTCACCGGCCCCGACTTCCAATTTGTGAACCACCTTTTGGTGTTCTTTGCCGTGGCCGTCATCTTCGCCGTGATCAATGCAATTGTGAAGCCCATTGCGACCTTCCTTGCGTTTCCGCTCATCATCTTGACGCTGGGACTGTTCACCTTGGTCATTAATGCAGCCATGATCCTGTTGACCGGGTGGATCACCCAGTCCACACACTGGGGAATCGTAGTGGACGGTTTCTGGTGGGCTGTGCTTGCTGCCCTGATTATTTCCATTGTCACGGGCGTGGGTAAGTCGATTCTGCGAGTTGGGAAGTAACGCAACAGCGAACCAATCCCACACCGAGAACCTTGTTCGCTGTGATGCAACATCAGTTGGCTGGAGATACTTACCCGATACCAACGACGGCCAAATTCGGGCAATCTACGAACAAGATGAAGCACTGCGACTACGCCATAGCCTTGCCAAACTCGGTAATGGAATAGACGCGGTCTTCAAGACTAGCGGCGAGGTGAGCAACGATCAGCTCATCGGCTCCGGTTTCCCGGGCAAACTGCTCCGCGTAATCGCGGGCCTGGGTTGGGGTGCCAACGGCCGAGTACTTCATCATGTTCTGCACCTGGGCTCCGCTTGGCGAGTCCAAGATTCGGTCAAGGTCCAGCTCCGAGATGGAGTCTGAGACACCGCCGCGCAGCATCATCTTGAGGCGCTGACGCATTACTTGACGATGCATCACTTGCGCTTTCTTCTCATCCTCGGCTACCAGCGCGTTGAGTGCGACCATGGCGTAGGGCTTGTCCAGTTGCTCCGAAGGCACGAATTCGCGGCGGTACACCTCGAGGGCATCCATGAGCGCGTTGGGCGCAAAGTGGGAGGCAAAAGCGTAAGGCAGTCCGTAGGCGGCAGCCAATTTTGCGCCAAAGAGTGAAGAGCCCAAGATATACAGCGGCACGTTGGCACCCCTGCCCGGGGTCGCATGCACGCCCGGGATTAGAGTGTCACCGGTCAGGTAACCCTGCAGTTCCCGCACATCCGCCGGGAACGTGTCCGCGTCCTGAGGCGAGCGACGTAGTGCGCGTAGGGTGTTGAGGTCTCCACCCGGTGCTCGGCCCAGTCCAAGGTCAATGCGCCCGGGGTGCAACTCCGCCAGGGTTCCAAACTGTTCCGCGATGGTTAGCGGCGAGTGGTTGGGCAACATGATGCCACCGGCACCAAGACGGATGGTGCTGGTGTGTGCTGCTACGTGAGCGATCAGTACGCTCGTGGCTGACGATGCAATTGCGGGCATGTTGTGGTGTTCGGCGTACCAAACGCGTTCATACCCGCTGGCCTCAGCCGCCTGAGCCCCGCTGACGGTCGCCTGCAAGGCGACCCGTGCCGATTCTGTAGGGCTAATCACTGCGAGGTCAAGCATCGAGAAAGTAGTCATACCCGTTGCAACCCCGCTGCCTGCGCAAAGTATTCCCGGTTGTGAACAGATCACCTCGCTCAGCATCGAATCCACCGTCCCCTGAGCACAACGCAATCAAACGTCAAGAACACTTGACGTCAAGCGCCCTTGACAGTAAAGTCTTCTTTACAGGGATAATCGGAATCCGATTAGCCTGATCACCGTACTTGTTTCGCAGCCCAATTCAGGAGATTTTCATGAACCAACCGTCCGCTCGCCTGCCCACGTCCAAGTGGGGCCGCTCTCGTTTTGGCGGAAGTTCCAAAGCCCTGATCTTCACGAGTCTGGGTGCCGGCGCGATCCTAGCTGCCGGCGCGGGTGCACTATTCGCCACGTTCTCCAAGATTGAAAAACCGTGGTTGGCCTTCGCCATCATGACGGTGGGAGTTCTAGCACCGTTTTGCGCACTGGTTTGGGCCTTATTGGTGGACCGCTTGACCATTACTGGCGTGACCAAGCGGCCAGAAGAGTCCGTGGAAAACACCTGGTATGACCAAGCTGCCTCCGGAACGTTCACGGACATGCTCTTGATCATGGGCGTGACCGCCGCGGTCTTCTCGATCTTCCGAATCGACGTCAACTCCAGCCTGCTCATCGCCGCTCTGATTCTCATCATGACGGCCGACTTTGGGGTGCGCTACCTACTCAAGTCACGGCGGGCCCGGTAATGGAGAATAACCTTCCCCAGCGTCGCAAGGACAAGGGTTGGTCTCAACAGGTCTTGGCAGACCACCTAGGGGTCTCTAGGCAAACCATCATCTCAATCGAGAAGGGCCACTTCGACCCTTCCCTTCCCCTGGCCTTTCAGTTGGCACAACGCTTTGACTGCCGTATTGAAGACATCTTCATTCCAGCTTTGCCCGAAGAAGAATAGGCGCCCGCTCCTACTCTGTCTCTTCAATCCAATGCGGCACCTGCAGGTCTATGCCACAATTACGGCATGCAAGTGATGCTGAAGTTTCGACTCAAATGCACTCCGCAAGCCGCTTGGGAGGCACTGCATAGCCCGTCTGTGAGCCTCGAGCTTTACGGCCCGGTCATTCGGGTGCAGCCGGTAGATCCACTGCCACGGCGCTGGCAGTCGGGGGATCACGCCGTCATTGCACTGAAGCTTTTTGGGGCCTTTCCCTTAGGCGTTCAAAGCATCAAGATTCATGATTACGAGTCCCAATTTGACGGGCAGCGCGTACGGATCATGCGCGACCACGGCGGTCCGCTCTCGGGGCCGCTGAGTTTGTTGCGGCACTGGGACCACCAAATGGGCATCAGCGAAGTTCCCAACCATCCCAATAAAACCGTGTGGCGCGAGCGCCTCGAGATCGATGGGGTAGTTGCCCCGCTATTTTTCCCCGTGTTGTGGGTTATTTGGCAACTGCGTGCACGTCGACTGCGCCGTCTGGCAAAACGGTGGCAGAGCAACACCCAATGAGACGCCAATCTGGGATATCTGTCCCATCCCAACCTGGGTGAATCCTAGAAGACTGCGCGCAAGCAGTGCGCCGTGCTTATGCCATTGGTTTAGCCTCATAAAACGTGGTTTTTGTTGTCACCTCCGCGCCGGTTCCCATGTTTGCTTGGATGCCGGAAATCATTGCGGTTGCACTCGGGTCTGCTTTAACCGCCGGGGCCTGAAGGATCGCAGCGTTCTGTTCAAGGCTGTGCGGTTTGCTGCCGCCGCTGATGTCCGCAGAGACGGTTACCCTGTTGATTCCATCAGGGTTCTTGCGCCCATCAAGGTGAGTGACCGTGTCCGAGGTGTTTTCGACATGCAATGTCTTGACCCTGGGGTTGACGGCTTGCAACGCAACCGGAGAACAGAACGTGACCACCCCTGTGACGTTGTAGTTCTGAGTAACCACCGGATCCATTTGTAGCTCATTGACCAGGATCCCTCCCTGGCTGTGCCCCAGAAATGTCACCGGGTCGTTCGGGCCAATCCCCGCTTGCTCCATTGCCGCCCGCACGTACTGCATCCCCAAGCTGTCTTCCTTGCTCATGAGGTCCATGTTCCCGCTCAGATCAATGGGGTGGGACTGTCCATTCATGTCCCATTCTTGGGTGCCTGGCACAAAAATCACCCATGTTTTGGCCCCCGATGCATCGGTTTGCTGCTGGACCATGATCTGGCCGTCGTGTTGTTCCCTGTTATTAACGACCGCAGAAACCACGTCTTCAATTTTAGATATCGTCGGGGCCGCCACCGTGTGCTCCGCAAGATTTCCAGCCTTCAGATCCCACCGCGTCTGCGCAACACCATTCAGTCCCAGATACTGGCGGTGCCCCCACGCCATGAGCGGACCCAGACCCTGCGCAGCCGATGTGATCGATTCTTTTCCGTCCCAGGTCCCAAAGGGATTCAGGCTTGCGGCCGCTCCCCCAATGAGCCGTTCGGGTCCCGTGGCATGTTCGGGAGCAATTACCCCGGCAAGTCCCGTATACATGCCTCCAAAAGGCCCCAGTAGCCAGGCCGGAGTCTTCTCTAGTCCAGCAGCCGGGTAACGCCACCAACTCCGCGAGTCTTCCTCCGCAAGAGAATAATCCTGCGCACTCTTGAATACTGCGGCACTTATCTCCTGGCACCGCTCGATGAGCCCGTCCAACTTCACTTGCAGGTCTGCGATGTGTTGATCAATATTATTCTTAGCAAGGATTTGATCGATCGTTGGCAGTTGCACACCACCTCCAGACAACGACGCACTCGAAATCAGGATTGCGCCGCCTGTGCGCTCCAATGCAAGCCACTGCGTTTGCAGCGCACGTTGGCAGGTATGCAATTCTTGCTTGGCTTGTTGTAGCTGCAATTTGGCTGATTCTTGGAGAGCGCTTGCTCGTTTCAAGTCCTCGGTATTGGCAGCCACCGAGTCTGCACCGCCCCAAATGTGGATCCGGTCAATATCAAACCAATCCGGATCTCTCACCAGATCACCGCCAGGCATTCCTGAGGAAGCTGCGCAAAGAAATCCATTGTCAACGAGCGCAAGGCATTGATGTCACTGTCGAGCGCCGAAACTTCTTCAGCCAGACCATCAACCAATTCCAAGTACCGTTGAGCGTTTGTGGAAACCCACTGCACCTGGCCACTTCCTCGGAGCGCACTCTTGGCACAAAACACATGAATATCACTCTCCGCCAAGGCCCCTAGCGCCTGCTGCTCTTGGTCCATGCCTGCCCCCACGTTTAGTTAGGGAACCAGCAAACCCGCTGATTGACCCAGCCCCTACTCTTGCCAAGCACATCAACATCGCTCTGGGTATGGCGCCAACAATCCACAGGCTGTGGACAACTCGACCGCTCCTGAAATGGCGAAATTCAAGGAGCGGTCGAGTCAGTTCAAGGGAGGACCCATTTAATCCTCTCGTTTTTCTTGGGATCAGGCGATAATGCCGGCAACAAAATAGTCTAGGAATTCTTCAAAGTCGACGTCACTCACTGCGCTAATTAGTGGCAGGTGTTCCCAGCGGTGGTGATTACGAATGTCAGTGACCGTCATACCAAGTGTCAGTTCGCCCTGAGTCTCAACCGCGCATCGGACCTGCTCAACCGTCATCCACTCAGGATGGGACAATGCAGCAATCGCTAAAGTGTCAATGATCGCGCAGTAGCTTTGGTAGTTGCGGCCCCGCACAAAGTTAACAATATCGACCGCAAACTTAGCCTCAGTCTTTGTGCTGTTTTGCAGTTCTGCAAAACGGGAATCGTTAAGGTTGATATCGGGGTGTGTAGCAACATCGAGGCCTACCGCAACAAGATTAAACCCCGCTTCAAACACAGTAGCTGCCGCACCCGGATCAACGTACACATTCCACTCGCTGACGGGGTTGTCACCAGTGGCCTGAGTGAATGCATACTTAGTGAAGCCAAATGATCCGGCAATAGCACTAACTTTATTGACCTTTTTTGGAAGTTCCGGATCAATTTCAAGGGCTAGGGCAAGGTTTGTCATTGGACCAAGTGCCGCTATTGAAATGTCACCAGGATATTGATTGACAACATCAACGATCATTTGGGCCGCACTACGAGAATCAAGAGGGAGTTTGGGCGCTGGCAGCGCGGTGTTTGCAAGCCCATCATCACCATGTGAGAACGGGTCCCATGGGTATTCCCGCGAGATTGGTTGGAGAGGGCCCTGGGCCACCGGGATATCCGTAACTCCCATCAATTCCAATACCTTGCGCGCGTTCTCTTGAGTCTTGTCTGACGTCAAGTTCCCCGTCACAGCTGTGAGCGCACGGACCGTAAAGGAACTATCCTTCAATGCCGTAATGATTGCCAGCGCATCATCGATTCCCGGGTCGCAGTCAATTATCAAGTTTGTCATTTTATCCATCCTCCGTAAGTTTCGTGCAATTCTTGGCGATTAGGTAGCGAGTTCAAAGCTCCTGATTTGGTGACCACGAGGGCGCTGACTTTGATCGCTTGTTTCAGAGCATCTTCCAGCGACGCGTCTCCCACAAGCCCTACTGCGAGCGCTCCACAGAACGCATCTCCCGCGGCAGTGGTATCAACTACGTCTACTTCCAATCCGGGCTGGTGCCAAGACTCGCCGGATGTCTTTGATCCGATTGCTCCTTGGCCTCCCAGAGTCACCACTACAGCTTTGGGGCCGCGAATCAGTTGCGCTCCCGCAATTGCCTGTGCTGGGTCTTGGGGTTGTGGGGCCCCAATTATGCTGGCCAACTCAGATTCGTTGACTATCAGCACATCGGTTGCATCCAGTAAGCTCTGCGGAACGATGAGTGCCGGTGCCGCATTCAAGATTCGTATACCTTGAGCCATTTCAAACGCGAGTTGAACGCTTGGAATTGGAATCTCCAATTGGGCGAGAACGACTTTGGCACCTTGGATTAACGCGCGCGCATTTTCAACATCCCGTTGGGCGATTTCAGCATTGCTACCAGGACTCACCAGAATCCGGTTTTGGCCATCGTCCTCAAGGATCACCACGGCTTGGCCAGTTGGTACGGTCGAACTTATAGTTACATGTTCGGTTCCAATGCCCTCCTGATGTAAGAGCTCCAGATAATCGCTGCCTTGTGGGTCCTGTCCCACACGGCCAATGAAGTTCACCTGGCCACCAAGCCGGGTAGCCGCAACTGCCTGGTTAGCGCCTTTACCACCAAACCCATGCACGTGGCCGTGCGCTAATAACGTTTCACCTGCTTGGGGTGCCCGGGCGGTCGAAATTACGATGTCCTGGTTGAGGCTGCCTAATACCACAATGGTCACGCCGTCACCTGTTCCGCAGTGGTGACAGTGAAACCATCCGCAAGCATGGTTCCACCGGTCACCATAAATCCTGCACCGCCGCTCAGGTGAGCCTGGCCAGACGAGTCGTGCGCTTCGAGCACAAGGTCACCATTAATTCTTACGTGCAGGTCACGCCCAATGGCACTCAGGGAGACCTGCACCGGTTGGTCTTCGGCATATTCAAACCTCGCCAAGCCCAACACTTGCGTTTCACCGTGGTTACGGCGAATCAACTCAACGGTGTTCCAACTTGTGAATATCGCAGCGTAGTAGCGGTTATGCCCCCGAGCACGCACAACTACTCCCCCATTCTCATGCGGGTTAAATATAAGCGTTGAAGAAAACGTGTAGTTGTCCCAGTCTCGGGTTCCTGTGGTCACCACTCCTGTTCCTCTGGGGTGTGAAACCGAATAGGCAACCCGAAAATCCGCCTCAAAATTCTTGGCTGAGCTCACCCATGCACGTAACGGGCTTGGAGTTAGGTCCCAAATCGATTCCATAAGGATCCCTGCTTGGCTCAGGTACTTGGGAGCTCCAGACCAGTCGACTTGCTCAACGACAACCGCACCATCGAAGCGTCCCCGCCCAACTACGGCCAACCCAAATTTAATTATCGGGTTGTTTCCTACGTTGGGAACCAGCCACTGAAGTTCCTGACCATGGACGCCTAGCAATGTCGCAGTCCCGTAGACCTCCTCGAAGCCAGCTTCCGATTCCACTAATATGTACGGCTGCAAAGCGGGTGATGCTTGTCCGTTATTTTGCTCCACTCGTGCACGAACACGCACAGTTTGTCCCGAGTACAGAGTTGGGCTGCCTAAGGTAGAAAAGTTATCTCCTGGACCCGGTTTTGGAATAAATACTGGTGTGGAGGCTGCAGCGATGACTCCATCCGATAGCCCCTTGCACGCAAGCCGCAAGCCTGTTGTACCCTGTTCGGAGCCATGCTCACTCACATTTGCTACCTCGAGTGTGGCATAGGGCGAACTGACCCGGGTACACTCTTGGAAACCCTGTACGGATCCGGGCAATTCGAAACCAAAGCGTGGTTGCCGCTCAGCTTGTACCTCACCGTCGAGTACTCGCCGAGCCTGATCAATCCCACGGACCTCTCGGACAGCGTCAGAAACACATTCCCCGCCATCCGCTGTGACGACTAAGAGCTGATCTGCTACTGGGGTGCGCAGTTCTGCATCACGGCTAATCGCCGCTAGCCCCAGACGAATCCCGTTGATCGCGCCAACTACGCCGGCATTTGAGTCCGTATCCCAGCCCGCCGATGCCGCGATCGAGACCGCACCGTGGAAGCTATCTTTGCCACAGAGCAAAGCCGCAACCACTGCGGCGCAGTTTGTGGTGACGGGGCACGGACCCGCAAAAACGGAGTACCCATAGTTATCTTCAATGAGGTCCCGCACCACACGCCAGTCGTCATGTTCGACGCACCACGCTTGGACATCCGTAATGATCTGCTGGAGGGTCTGATCGGTGATGTAGGTGCGCGCCTTCGCGATCAGTTTGTCTAGGTCCCGTTCGAGGTAGGCCCCGGACTCCAAGGCGGCAATGAATGTTGCCGCCTCGACGGCCACACCATCGTGGCTCACCTGTGCGGCTGCTCGCGTCAACGCTACCGCTCGGTCCGGGTTTCCAGGGCTCATCATGGCAAAGGGGTCAATAAAGATCTGTGCACCAACCTGAACCGGAAGGGTGCTGCCGTTGGTGGCAAACGACCCGGACTGTGGCGCGCTCAGGCCTTCCTGCAGGTTGAGGAATGCGGTGTGCTCGGTCGAGCGGCCTCTTCCTCCCCACCACAAAATAGTCTTGTCCTCAACAATGTAGTTAAGCCAGGTCTCCCCCACCTGTTGTGGGGTCAATTGGCCATGGCCCGCATGATCAACAACCGCTCGAGAGAACGCCAATGACCCGGAAATGTCATCATCTGCCGTCACTACAGGGATACCCAGTTCGGCGTTGACGTAGTGGCGTACCTGCCCAAATCGGTCAATGATGTCTTGGTATGGCCAGCCCTCAACCGGGCGTCCCAAATAGACGCCAATGATCTTGCCTAAGACGCCCGCATAGGTGCGCTCAAGGTAGTCAGTTTGCACGCTCATCCCTTCACCGAACCACTCACTAGACCGTCAACAAAGCTGCGTTGGGCGATAAGGAACAGGACCACAATTGGCAAGATGAGAATTGCTGCACCTGCCATGAGAACGCCCTGGTCCACTGCGAATGTGCCCGTCAATGATAAGAACCCAAGAGTCGCGGTGTAGCTGGATTCGCTTTGGAGGAAGGTTACCGAGATCAGGTACTCGTTCCAAGCGTTGAGTCCCACAATGATGCCTACGGTAATAAGACCTGGCGAAACCGCTGGTAGGAGGATATGGCGGAGGACCTGGAAAGTATTGGCCCCGTCCATGGTGGCAGCTTCTGGAAGTTCTTTAGGGATTCCCAAGAAGAATGTCCGCAGCAACATGATCGCCAACGGCAAGTTAATTGCGGCAATGATGATTCCCACAGCAAAGACATTGGAGATAAGGCCCGCCTTAGCAAACACTGCATAGAGCGGAAACAGGAACAGCTGAATCGGGACTGTCATGGCAACCATGAGATAAACCATGACCGGCCGGGCAGCTTTGATCTTGCGTTCTGCAAGAACATAGGCAGCGGGCGCTGCGGTAAGCAAAACAACTAGAATTGTTGTACCGGTCAGCAGAACCGAGTTCTTGAAACCTGTTCCAAACTTGGCATACTTCCAAGCCTCTACGTAGTTTCCCCAGTCAAGCACTGCTGGAAACGCAAGTGGGTTGCGAACCACCTCAGGGGCGGTTTTTAAACTGTTCAGAAATACTAGGAAGATAGGCAAGAGCGCGGTAAATGCCAGCACCACCAGCACAACGTTTCCTGGCATCATCCGCAGCGATTGTTCGCGTGATTTTCTCATTCGTCCGCTGCCTTTCCGCTCATCTTGGTGTAAAGAATCGATCCCACTAGGCCAAATAGCCCCATTACCATGCCAACCGCGGCAGCCTTTCCAAACTGGAAGGTTGCGAACGCAAAGCTGTACGCAAAAGTGCTAAGCATCTCGGTTGAGTGCGCGGGTCCTCCCTGTGTCATGAGGAAGATGTAGTCGAAGGTCAAGAACGAGAAAATCATGATCATGACAAACATCAACTGCATTGTTGGTTTGATACTAGGTAAGTACACATTTCGGAAGATCTGCCACGAATTAGCGCCTTCAATCTGAGCCGCTTCTATCTGCTCGATAGGGGTTTGGCGCAGTGCCGCTAAATAAACCACGAGGAGAAAGCCCCAGTAATGCCACATGTCCACTGCCGCAACGGCATAGATTGCGGTGTCCATGTTGGTCAATGGGGAAGGAATATTGAATCCTTGCTTGTTCAGGAAACCAATAACTCCACTGATTGGGCTGTAAATCATGTTGAGCCAGACCATCGCGTTGGTTACCGCAGCCATCACGTATGGCAGTAAGAAGATAACCTGAAAAACTGCTCGTGACCGCTTGCGTTTGAGAAGTAGCATTGCTACTCCCAGCCCAATGGCTACCGGGATTGTCAGGAACAACAGCGTCCAAATAATGTTGTTCTTGAGCGCCGTCAAAAATACGGGGTCTCCGAAGATCTCCAGATAGTTGTCCGCCCCTACAAAATTGGGAGACATATCAATACCGTTCCAGTCCGTGACTGAAGTTAGTGCGGTGAAAGCTCCAGGCACTAAGACAATTGACATTGACAGGATCAATGCCGGAGCTAGCAGGAGGTAGTGAACTCGGTATCTATTCTTGTTTGTAGTCTTCTTTGCTGACTTGTCCCGGGCATTCTTGATCACGGGGGCAACAGCTTCTACTTGCGCCATGAGGGTTCCATCCTGGTGGGGTGGGGTCAGTCAACTCTGGCTGACCCCACCGCTTAGCAATTAGGGCTTTGGAATTGGCGGAACTGCGCCCGATTCCAGTTCGCTTGCGAATGTCGCTTCAACAGATTCGAGGAAACTTGTAGCATCTTGTTGTCCAAGCCAAACCATGTCGATGTTGACAAGTTCCTGCTGAGTTTGTGGCGGGAAGAAGGTTCCCGTGAAGTATCCAAAACGGCCGTCTTCAACTGCCGGGATGATCTTGTTAATAGCATCCGCGTAAGTTGCCGAGAGCCCCGTAAAGTTCGCTGGGTCTAGTTCGAGTCCTTTGAGCGGAACGCCCCAGTACCCTGGCCAATCCTCAGTCATGATCTTCATGAAGTCTTCGGTCATCATGAAGTCAATAACTTCAGCGGCTTCATCTTGGTGCTTACTAGCCGCATTGATGGAGAACGATGCGGTTGTCGCCAGGGTAAACAAGTCATCTTCCAGCCCTGCACCCACTGTTGGGAACGGGATGAAGCCCAGATCGTCAACATTGCCATTTTCATCATTAAAGAACTCTGTTGCGAATTGGAACGCCAGCGTTGGGCCAAAGAAGAAAGGCGACTGGTTATCGGCCAAGAGTTGCATCGACTCATTGAAGTTAAGGTTGAGGTATTGGCCTCCACCTAGGAAACCGTTTTGGTACCACTTGGCACTCATCTCAACTGCATCAACGAAGGGTTGATCAGTCCACTGAGCATCACCGTTTAGAACGTCATACATCGCATCTGGACCAGCAACCGCCGTCAAGAACATGGATGAGTAGTTCTCATTGACTGGCTGCCATCCCTTATTGCCCGTGACCGATGGGTATAGACCAGCATCTCCGGCAGCTGTGAGAACAGTTTCTAGCTCTTCGATCGTCGTGGGAATCTCTTGGCCGAGTTCATCAAGCACTGCCTTGTTGTAGAAGATTCCTACAGTATTGATCGAGTTGGCAAGCGCGTATAGGGAACCATCAACGGTTCCGGATTGGTAGATGGGTTCCAGAATCCGGTCTCCCCAACCATACTTTTTGGAATACTCGTCAAGATTGACCAATTTTCCAGCCTTTGCAAACGGTGACACGAATGATGGGCCAGAACCGTA